>DATARD010000418.1:0-20016 GCA_036264355.1 Thermoanaerobaculia bacterium | reverse complement strand
GCCGGCCCTCGACATCGAAGCCGGAGAGGTGCGCATCGCCGGCTGGCGGGAAGGCTCGCGGCGGACCCTCACCGAGCTCTGCGCGCTGCTCCGCGGCCTCCCCTGTCCGGCCGTGCTGGTGACCGACGTGGAGCGCGACGGCATGATGACCGGTCCCAACTTCGAGCTGACCCGCCGGGTGGCCCGTGACACCGGCCTGCCGGGGCTCCTCTCCGGCGGCATCCACCGTCTCGCCGACCTGGAAACCGCGACCGGTATGCCGGAGATCGCCGGAGCGATCGTCGGCCGGGCGCTCTATGAAGGCGCGTTCACGATCGCAGAGGCTCTCGCGGCGGTCCGTCCAGGGCAGACCAACCTCGCCCGCCGCGTCATCCCCTGCCTCGACGTCAGAGATGGCAGGGTGGTCAAGGGAGTGCGCTTCGAGAACCTGGAGGACCAGGGCGATCCGGCCGAGTCGGCCCTTCGCTATGCCGGGCAGGGAGCGGACGAGATCGTCTTCCTGGACATCACGGCCGCCCCCGAGAAGCGGGACACCGATCTCGAATGGGTGCGGCGGACGGCGGAGCAGGTGTTCATCCCGCTCACCGTGGGCGGCGGCGTGCGGAGCGAAGAGGACGCCCGCCGCCTGCTCCTCGCCGGAGCCGACAAGGTGGGGATCAACTCCGCCGCCGTCGTCCAGCCCGAGCTGCTCGATCAGCTCGCGCGGCGCTTCGGCAGCCAGTGCGTTGTCCTCTCCGTCGATGCCCGCCGGTCTGGCGTGAGTTGGGAGGTGGTGACGAACGGTGGCCGCCGCGCGACGGGGAAGGACGCCCTGGCGTGGATCCGCGAAGGCGTCGAGCGCGGTGCCGGCGAGGTCCTGCTCACCAGCATCGACCGCGACGGCACGAAAGACGGCTACGATCTCGATCTGCTCGCCGCCGTGACCTCCCTGGTCGCCGTGCCGGTCATCGCCTCCGGTGGCGCCGGGACGCCGGAGCATCTCGCCGCCGGCTTGGCTGCTGGAGCCGCGGCGGTGCTGGCGGCTTCGATCTTCCACCAGGGGACGTACACGGTGGGTGCAGTGAAAGAGAGATTGGCGGCGGCGGGATTCCCCATCCGGCCGGTCAAACCCCTTTCCGGGAGAGCGGCATGATCGATCCCTCCACCCTGCAATTCGACGAGCGCGGCCTGATTCCGGTCGTCGTCCAGGACATCGGCAGCGGCGCCGTCCTCATGCTCGCCTATGCGAACCGCGAGGCGGTGGAGCGAACGCTCGCCACCGGCCAGGTGTGGTTCTGGAGCCGCTCGCGGCAGGAGCTGTGGCACAAGGGCGAGACCTCGGGGAACACCATGGAGATGGTCGAGATGACCGCGGACTGCGACAGCGACGCGCTGCTGGTGCGGGCGCGCCCGGCAGGTCCGGCCTGCCACCGCGGCACGCGCACCTGCTTCGAGCCGAGCTCCGCCCACCTGGAGCTGGGCTGGCTGGCGGAGTTTCTCCGCGAGCGGGCCGATGCCGATCCGGAGGAGAGCTATACGGCGCGGCTCCTCGCCAAAGGCGTCGACCGGATCGCCCAGAAAGTGGGGGAGGAGGGGGTCGAAACCGCGCTCGCGGCGGTCGCTCTCGACGCCCGTGGCCCATCCGATCCCGGTCGAGAAGCCCGCCGGACGGCGCTGGCCGGCGAGGCCACGGACCTCCTTTATCATCTGCTGGTCCTCCTCCAGGCGAGCGGCATCGAGCTGGAGGAAATCAAGGAGGAGCTTTTGCGGCGACACGGTTTCGCCTCTCCGGAGCACTCTAGGAAGGCACGCGACACGACGTAGGGGGTTTGCCAACAATGTCCGACTTTGATCCGCGACGGCCACGCCGTGCGGTGCCTCACATCCGGGAGTTCCTCGCCGACAGCCTGACGCCGCTCGGCGTCTACCGGCGGCTGCAGAAGATCTCGCCCTACCGCTTCCTGCTCGAAAGCGTGAGCGGCGGCGAGCACGTGTCGCGCTTCAGCCTCCTGGGCGCCGGCCCGCAGGAGATCTATCGCCTCTACCCCGACCGCCTCGAAATGGAGATCAACGGCCGCCGGCACGACCTGCCCGGCCCGCCCCTTCAGGCGCTGCACGAGGTGGTCACCGCGGTCTCCGCCGATCCGGGGCCGATCCCCTTCACCGGCGGCCTCGTCGGCTACTTCGGCTACGACATGATCCGCCTGGTCGAGCGCCTGCCGAACCGGCCGCCCGACCGCTACGGCCTGCCCATCGCCATGCTCGCCCGCTATGACGCGGTGGTGATCTTCGACCACGCCCGCCAGCGGGTGCTCGCGATCGCCAACGAGATCGAGGGAGAGCACGGCGTCGCCGCGGCGGAGCGCCAGCTCGCCCGCCTGTCGCGCCTGCTCACCATCGAGACCGGCAGCGGCGGTGTCGCCATGCCCGGCTATGCGCTGCCGCCGCTCGCCACCGATCCGCCCAGCCTCGACGGCGCGAGCTTCCAGCGCGCGGTGCTCAAGGCGAAGGACTACATCGCGGCCGGCGACATCTTCCAGGTCGTGCTCGCCCGCCGCTGGACGGTGCCGCGGCGCATCGAGCCGCTGACTCTCTACCGTGCCATCCGCATGGTCAATCCGAGCCCGTACATGCTGCTGCTCGAATCTCCCGAAGTGTCCCTGGCCGGCGCCTCGCCGGAGATGCTGGTGCGCAAGGAAGGGCGGCGCATCGAGACGCGGCCGATCGCCGGCACCCGCCCGCGCGGCGTCGACGCCGCGGGCGACAAGCGCCTCGCCGAGGACCTGCTGGCCGATCCCAAGGAGCGCGCCGAGCACGTGATGCTGGTCGATCTCGGGCGCAACGACCTCGGCCAGGTCGCCGCGCCGGGCAGTGTGCGGGTGGCGAGCTTCATGGAGATCGAGCGCTACAGCCACGTCATGCACATGGTGTCGAGCGTCGAGGCCGAGCTGGCCGCGGACAAGGACGGCCTGGACGCCCTGCTCGCCTGCTTCCCGGCCGGCACCGTCTCGGGCGCGCCGAAGATCCGCGCCATGCAGATCATCGACGAGTTGGAGCCGCAGTCGCGCGGCCCCTACGCCGGCGCGGTCGGCTATCTGTCGTACTCGGGCGACGTGGACACCTGCATCACCATCCGCACCCTGGTCGTCGAAGGGGACAAGACCTCGGTCACCGCCGGCGCCGGCATCGTCGCCGATTCCGATCCGGCGTCGGAAGAGAAGGAGACCGAGAACAAGGCGGCGGGACTGTTGCAGGCCGTCGCCCTGGCGCAGGAGCTGGAAGATTTCTCATGATTTCCGTTGGAGGACGTCTCATTCTGAGGGAGGATTTGCCATGATTCTGATGATCGACAACTACGATTCGTTTACCTGGAACCTGGTGCAGGTGTTGACCGCCGCGGGCGCCGAGGTCCAGGTGGTGCGCAACGACGCCGCGACCGTCCGCTCGCTCCTCGATCGCGAGCCGCAGGGGATCGTGCTCTCGCCCGGCCCGGGCCGCCCGGAAGACGCCGGCGTCTGCATCGACATCCTGCGCAGCCGCACCGATATTCCGATCCTCGGCGTCTGCCTCGGTCACCAGGCGTTGGGTGTCGCCTTTGGCGCCGTGGTGGATCGCGCGCCCCGGCAGATGCACGGCAAGACGTCGATGATCCGCCACGAGGATTCCGGCGTCTTCGCCGATCTGCCGAATCCGTTCGAGGCGACCCGCTACCACAGCCTCGAAGTGAAGGAGCCCACCCTGCCGGCCGAGCTCGAGCCGATCGCCTGGAGCGACGACGGCGCGCTCATGGGCCTGCGCCACCGCAGCCTGCCGTACTGGGGCGTGCAGTTCCATCCCGAGTCGGTGCTCACCGGCGCCGGACCGCACCTGCTTGGCAACTTCCTCGCGCTCTGCGGCGCGCGGCAGCCGGAAGCGGCCTTCGCCCATGCTTGAGCCGCGCGAAGCCCTGTGGCGCCTCGCGGCGGGCGACAGCCTGAGCCGCGAGGAGGCCGAGGCCCTGTTCGACAAGCTCATCGAGGGCGAGGTCAGCGAGCCGATGAAAGCGGCTCTCCTCGTCGCCCTGCGCATGAAGGGGGAGGCGGTGCACGAGATCGCCGGTGCCGCCGCCTCGATGCGCCGGCATGCCATCCCCATCCGCCACAACTGCCACGGGGTGGTCGACACCTGCGGCACCGGCGGCGACGGCCGCGGCACGTTCAACATCTCGACCGGCGCCGCCCTGGTCGCCGCCGCCGCCGGGGTGTGCGTCGCCAAGCACGGCAACCGGTCCATCTCCAGCCGCTCGGGAAGCGCCGACGTGCTCGCCGCCCTCGGCCTCAAGATCGAGATCGATCCGGAAACCGCGGCCCGCGCTCTGGAGACGGTGGGGTTGACCTTCCTCTTCGCGCCCGTGCTTCACCCCGGCATGCGCAACATCATGCCGGTGCGCCGCGAGCTCGGGATGCGCACGATCTTCAACCTCCTCGGCCCGCTGATCAATCCGGCCGGCGCCGTCCGCCAGGTGATGGGCGTCTACGCCGACAGCATGGTGGAGCTGATCGCCAACGTGCTGCACGAGCTGGGCGCCGAGCACGCTCTGGTCGTCCACGGCACCGACGGGCTCGACGAGATCACCACCACCGGCCCGACCCACGTCGGCGAGGTGCGCGACGGCCGGGTGCGCGTCTACATGCTCGATCCGGCGGAGATCGGCGTGCCGCGCGCCGCGCTCGACGACCTGGCCGGCGGCAGCCCGGAGGACAACGCCGCCCTGATGCATCGCGTCCTCGGCGGCGAGACCGGACCGCTGGCCGACATCACTGCGCTCAACGCCGGTGCCGCGATCTATGTCTCCGGCCTGGCGCCGACCCTCCGAGAGGGCTATCATGCCGCCGCCGCGGCCCTCGCCTCCGGCGCCGCGGCCCGCAAGCTGGTTGAGCTGAAGGGCTTCCTGGAAGGGAGGCCGGCATGAGCGCTCCAAATGTTTCAGACATTCCAGATATTCTGGTCCGCATCACCGAGCGCCGCCGCGAGGTGGTGGGGGCGGCCGTCCGCGAGCGCGGCGGGGCAGGCGATCTCGCAGAGGGAAAGCCGCTCACGCCGGCCGACAACCGTTTTCTCGCCGCCCTGGCGGCCAAAAAGCGCGCCCGCGCTCCGGCGGTGATCGCCGAGGTCAAGATGGGCTCCCCCCGGCTCGGCAGCCTGCACGGCAAGGTCGAGCCCCTCGCCCAGGCGCTTGCCTACGCCGCCAACGGCGCCGCCTGCCTGTCCGTGGTGGTGGAGCCGGACTTCTTTCATGGCGATTACGGCCTGCTCGCCGCGTGCAGCCAGGCGTCGGGGCTGCCCGCGGTCACCAAGGATTTCATCGTCGACCCGGTGCAGCTCGTCTGGGCGAAGGAGGCCGGCGCCGAAGCCTTCCTGCTCATCGCCGCCATGCTGGAGGCGGAGGAGATGGCACACTACGCTCGTCTCGCCCGCGGCCTCGGGCTCGTGCCGCTGGTCGAGACCCACGACGCGGAGGACCTCGCCAAGCTGCAAGGCGAGCCCTGGGAGCTGGTGGGGATCAACAACCGCAGCCTGCGTACCTTCGACGTCGACCTGCAACGGTCGATCTCCCTGCTTCCGGGCATCCCCGGCGAGGCGTTCAAGGTGGCGGAGAGCGGCATCCGCGACGGTCTCGACGTCCTGCTGCTGCACGACAGCGGCTTCGACGCCTTCCTCGTCGGCGAATCGCTGCTCCTCGCCGAGGATCCGGCCGCCAAGCTGCGCGAGCTGGCCGGTTCATGAACGTGAAAGTGAAGATCTGTGGTGTCGCCGATCCCGCGAACGCCGAGATGGCGGTCGGCCTGGGAGCCGATCTCCTCGGTCTCAACTTCTGTGCCGCGAGCCCGCGATACGTCTCCGTGGCGCGGGCCCGCGAGATCGCCGAGGCGGTGCGCGGCCGGGTCACCCTGGTCGGGGTGTTCGTCAACAGCTCGCGCCAGGAGATCGAGGACGTCGCCGGCCGGGTCGGCCTCGATCTCCTGCAATTCAGCGGCGACGAGGGGCCGGACGAGCTGGCTCCGTTCGCCGGGCGGGCGATCAAGGCCTTCCGCAGCGGCGGTGACCCCGGCGCCGCGGCCCTCGCACCCTACGACGATGTCTGGGGGCTGCTGTTCGATGCCCCGCACGGCACCCTCTACGGCGGCACCGGCGCGGCGTGGAGCTATGAGTCGGTCGCCCAGGCCGTGCGGCGTCTGCCGGGCCGGCGGGTTTTTCTTGCCGGCGGGCTCGGACCGGACAACGTCCGGCGCGCGATTGAAGTCAGCCATCCCTTTGCCGTCGACGTCTGCTCCCGCGTGGAGTCGGCCCCGGGTATCAAAGATCCCGAGCTGCTGCGGCGGCTCTTCCAGGAGGTACAGCATGCCCAAGCCCCGTCCGCGTCCTGACCCGCAGGGCTATTTCGGCCCCTACGGCGGACGCTTCGTCCCTGAGACGTTGATGGCTCCTCTGGACGAGCTCATCCGCGCCTACGACCGCACCAGCCGGCAGCGCACCTTCCGCCGGCAACTGGCCGACATCCTGCGCGACTACGTCGGCCGGCCGACCCCGCTCTTCTACGCCGAACGTCTGAGCGACGAGCTCGGCGGCGCGCGCATCTTCCTGAAACGGGAAGACCTGCTCCACACCGGCGCGCACAAGATCAACAACGCCGTCGGCCAATGCCTGCTCGCCCACAGCATGGGCAAGGAGCGGGTCATCGCCGAGACCGGCGCCGGCCAGCACGGCGTCGCCACCGCCACCGCCGCCGCCTTCCTCGGCCTCACCTGCGTCGTCTACATGGGCAGTGAGGACATGCGCCGGCAACGCTTGAACGTCGACCGCATGCGCCTGCTCGGCGCCGAGGTGGTGGCCGTCGACTCGGGCAGCAAGACGCTGAAGGATGCCATCAACGAGGCGCTGCGCGACTGGGTGACCAATGTGCGCACCACCCACTACGTTCTCGGCTCGGTGCTCGGCCCCGATCCCTACCCGCGCATGGTGCGCGACTTCCACCGTGTCATCGGCGAGGAGGCCAAGGGCCAGCTCAAGAAGCAGACCGGCACCGACGCGCCCGACCTCGCGGTGGCCTGCATCGGCGGCGGCAGCAACGCGATCGGCCTCTTCACCGCCTTTCTGGACGACCGCCGGGTGCGCCTGATCGGTGTCGAGGCCGGCGGGCGCGGCGAGGGGCTGGGGCAGCACGCGGCCCGCTTCTCCGGCGGTCGCCTCGGAGTGCTCCACGGCACTCGCACTCTTCTCCTGCAGGACGACGAGGGGCAGGTCGCCGACACCCACTCGGTCTCCGCCGGCCTCGACTACCCGGCCGTCGGCCCCGAGCACGCTTTCCTGCGCCAGGAGGGGCGGATCGAATACACCTCGGCGACCGACGCCGAGGCGATCGCCGGTTTCCACCTCCTCGCCCGCACCGAGGGGATCCTGCCGGCGCTCGAAAGCGCTCACGCCATCGCCGAGGTGGCCAAGCACGCGCCGCGCCTGTCGCAGCGCCGCATCATCCTCGTCAACCTGTCCGGCCGCGGCGACAAGGACGTCGAGTCGGTGATCGAATACGACCGCGCGCAGTCGGCCGCAGAGGCAGGAGGAACCCGGTGACCGCCATCGATGACGTCTTCGCGCAGTGCGCCCGCGAGGGCCGGGCCGCTTTCATCCCCTTCATCATGGCCGGCGATCCGAGCCTGGACGTCACGGCCTCCGCCATGACGGCGCTCGCCGCCGGCGGCGCCGACATCATCGAGCTCGGCGTGCCGTTCAGCGATCCGATCGCCGACGGCCCGATCAACCAGCGCGCCGCCGTGCGCGCGCTCAAGGCCGGCGCCAAGCTGTCGAGCATCTTCGAGCTGGTCGCCCGCCACCGCGACCGGCTGGGGGTCCCCGTCGTCCTGTTCACCTACTTCAACCCGATCCACGCCCGCGGTGTCGACCGCTTCGCCGAGCAGGCGGCCGCCTCGGGGGTGGACGGCGTGCTGTGCGTCGACCTGCCGCCCGAGGAGGGGGAGAAGGAGCTCGTCCCTGCCCTGCGCCAGCACGGAGTCGATTCCATCTATCTCCTGGCGCCGACCAGCACCAAAGAGCGCGTCGACAAGGTGGGCGAGGCGTCCAGCGGCTTCGTCTATTACGTGTCGCGCACCGGCGTCACCGGCGAGCGCGCCGCGCTGCCGAGCGAGCTGGTGAAGGACATCAAGAAGCTGCGCAAGCGGGTCAAGCTCCCGCTCGCGGTGGGATTCGGCATCTCGTCGCCCGCCCACGTCGCGGCGGTGGGAGAGGTCGCCGACGGCGTGGTCGTGGGGAGCGCGCTGGTGCGCCTCATCGAGGAGCATGGAGACGATCCCGCGCTTTCCACCCTGCTGGAGGAACGGATGCGCGAGCTGACCGAGCCGTTGCGGCGCACAAACGAGAGGAAGACCGAGAGGAGGCGGGCATGAGTGGAGAGCGGCGTGAGGAGCGGCATATCGCGACCCTCGTCCATGGGCGCTTCCTGGTCGAAGCGCCGGCCGATCCCGCGGGGTGCCCGCTCCTCGTCGGCTTCCATGGCTACGGTGAGACCGCCGACAAGAGCCTGGAAGAGCTCCGCAAGATCCCCGGCGCCGCGCAGTGGGTGCTCTGCGCGGTGCAGGGCCTGCACCCGTTCTACAACCGGACGGGGGATGTCATCGCAAGCTGGATGACCCGCCAGGACCGCGAACTGGCGATCGCCGACAACGTCCGCTACGTGGCGAGCGTCGTCGCCGAGATGCAGCGCACGACCGCTGGATCCGGGCCGGTGTCGGGACGACTGGCGTTCCTCGGCTTCTCGCAGGGAGCGGCCATGGCCTACCGCGCCGCGGCCGGCAGCGGCCACGCGTGCCATGGTGTCGTGGTCCTGGGCGGCGACGTGCCGCCTGAGCTCGAAGCGCGCGACCTCGCGGCGTTTCCACCCGTGCTCCTGGGGCGCGGCAGCAGCGAGGAGTGGTACGACGCCGCCAAGATGGAGCACGACGTCGAGCTCCTGCGCCGCAAGAGCATCGACGTCCGCCCCCTGGTCTTCACCGGCGGCCACGAGTGGACCAATGAATTCCGCGCCGCGGCCGGCACGTTCCTGCGCGAGATTTTCAGCCCCGCGTCCTGAGCCCGGAGGAGTTGGAAGCTGCAAAAGAAAAGGGCGTCCGACCAGGGGACGCCCTCCTCTCCGTTGTGTATGGGGTTTGAGGTTTACTTCTTGGAGGGCGGAGGGGTCATGTCGGTGCCCATGGGGGTCGTGGTGCCGGCGCCCATGTCGGAACCCATGGATCCCGTGGTCCCCATGTCAGACGACATCGGAGCAGGCGTGGTCGTCGCCGGCTCGACGGTGGCGGAGGTCGCCGGGGTCTCTTCGACCTCGGTCTCCTTGTCCTTGTTGCAACCGACCATCGGAACCAACAGCGCAGCCAGCAGAGCCAGCATCGACAGGTGCACGAACAGCTTCTTCATTTTCGTGTTTCTCCCTTGTTAAATAGAACTAGATGAAGAGACGACAGGGCGACCACTAGCTCTGATCGCCCACCTTGACCAGGTTGATAACCCGCTTCACTCCGCTCGTATCTCTCGCCAACTGCTCGGCTTTCGTACGGGCCTCCTCTTTCTTCACGCGCCCCTGGAGCGTCACAACGCCTTCATTGGTGTCGACGTCAATGTTGAAGGGGTTGATGTCTCCATCAGCCGCCAACTTCGTCTTCACCTTGGCGGTGATCGCCGCGTCGTCGACCTGGCGCCCCGGCGATACCGTCGACTTGCACCCTGCCAAGCCCATCAGGACCGCCACGGCCACCGCCAGAGCGAAGACCGGGAAGCGGTTCAACTTGTGGATCATTGCATCTTCCTCCTTGCTGTGAGCCGTCTGTGTCTTCAGTTTCCCAGGTCCCATGGCTGAGACCCATCACCCAAGAAAGCAGAATCTATGCCACAGTCCCTTGTTCAGGCTCGCAGACAAGGCGTCGGACGGGAGGGGAGTATACAACCTCGCGAGCGACTCCTCAAGAGGGGTGTATTTTTAGACCTCGCGGTAGCTGTTGAGACGGTTATAGAGAGTTTTCAGGCTGACTCCCAGAACGTCCGCGGTCTTCCTTTTGTTCGCCCCATACGCCTCCAGGGTCGCCATGATGAGCCGCCGCTCGACCTCTTCGATGGAGGTTCCCACCTGGAAATGGAGGCTGCGGAGGATTCCGGAATCGCCACCGACCTCGCGCGGCAGGCAGCGCGGGCTGATCTCCTGGTCCGCCATGATGAAGGCGCGGTGCACGACGTTCTTGAGCTCGCGGACGTTGCCGGGCCAGGTGTGGGTGCGCAGCCGCTCCATCGAGTCCTCGGTGAACTTCTTCGCCGTGCCCTGGCGCTCGTTGAGCTGCCCCAGGAAGTAGTCGGCGAGAAGGGTCACGTCGTCGGCCCGGTCGCGCAACGGCGGCATGTAGATGGGAAAAACTTGCAGGCGGTAGAGGAGGTCTTCGCGCAACTTGCCTTCCGCCACCGCCTTCTGCGGGTCGCGGTTGGTGGCCGCCACCACCCGCACGTCCACCTCCACCGGGTGGTCGCCGCCGATGCGCGCCACGGTGCCGGTCTCCAGCACCCGCAGCAGCTTCACCTGGAGCTCGATGGGCATCTCGGTGATCTCATCGAGGAACAGGGTGCCGGTGTGGGAGCGCTCGAAGTAACCCTTGTGGCGGTGGGAGGCGCCGGTGAAGCTGCCGCGCTCGTGGCCGAACAGCTCGCTCTCGATGAGCGTCGGCGAGATGGCGCCGCAGTTGAGCGGCAGGAACGGGGCCTTGGACCGCCGGCTCAAGAGGTGGAGCGTCTGCGCCGCCAGATCCTTGCCGGTGCCGCTCTCGCCGATCAGGAAGACCGAGGCGTCCGTCGGCGCCACGCGGGTGAGCATCTCGTAGAGCGACTGCATCGGCGCCGAGGCGCCGAGCAGCAGGCCCAGGCGGTCGAATTCGTGGGACTCCTCGACCGCCACCAGCGGCGCGGCCGTCTGCGGCACACTGGCGACATTGGCCAGGATGCTCTTGAGCCGGCCGATGTCGAGCGGCTTGGTCAAGTAGTCGCTGGCTCCGAGCCGGAGCGCCTGCACCGCGCTCTCGACGTCGGCGTGGCCGGTCATCAGGACGACCTCGGTGGAGTTCCCCAGCTCGAGGTCTTTCAAGAGATCGATACCGCTGCCGTCGGGAAGATAGAGGTCGACCAGGGCGACGTCGGGCTTCCGGTGGCTGACCTGGGTCCGGGCGTCGCGCAGCGTGCAAGCGGTGTTGGTGGTGAATCCCTGTCCTTCGATCAGCTCGGCGAGCGCCGAGAGAAAATTGGGATCGTCATCGACCGCCAGAGCGTGGGGCATTCCTCTACTCCTTCTCCTGAGATCCGGAATCCTGGGTGGATTGCAATTCTACCTCATATGCCGGCCCGTCTCCGGAAGAGTCCGGAGTCCGGACCTCGCCGCCCAGCCCGGCGAGAATCGAACGCGCCGCCCAGAGCTGCGCCTGAGCGCCGCTGGGGGAGGCGGCCCCGGCGGCCGGCGCCGTGGCCGGTCCGCTGCTCGCGAAGCGCACCCGCGCCTTGCCGCCGCGGCTCTCCAGGCCGATCTCCAGCGCCCCGTCCCGCGCCACGCCGCCGAGGGCGGCCACGGCGACGTGGAGGAGAGCCTGGCGGATCAGGTGCCGGTTTCCCGTCACCCGCACCGGGCTCTCCGGCACCTGCGGCACAATGCGCGCCTGCTGCTTGCGTGCCGGTCCCACGAGGAGCGCCGCGAGCTCGCCGACCGGCTCCCGCAGGTCGAAAGTCTCGTCGCGGTCGCCGCGCGGCGAGATCTGCGCGATGTACGCCTCCAGCCCCTGGTGCAGGCGGTGCAGCTCTTCGCGCAGAACATTGATGTAACGGAGCTGGCGCTCGCGGCCGGTGGGCTCGGCGCCCTTGCCGGCCGCGATCGTTTCCTTGAGGACTTCAATGTTGAAGACCATCGCATTGATCGGCGCCCGCAGATCGTGTGCCACCGCCGGGGTGATCTGCGCCAGGGAGCGCAACAGCGTCGCCTGGCGCAGATCCGCGGTGAGCGACTCGCCGACCGCGGCGTCGTGTACCAGCAGCACACCGTCGCCGTTCATGCCACCGCCCTCCCGTTCGCCATGCCAGTCGAAAGCGAGCCGCCGTCCAGCCGGCTCCGCTTCCTCGATCCGGCCGCCGAGCGTGCTCCACAGCGTCTCCAGCGCGGCCCGGTCCGCGCAGCCGAGGAGGCTCAACGCCCGCGCGTCGGCGAACGCCAGCGTGCCGCTCCGGCCGCCCTTGACAACCAGGACTCCGGGTTGGAGCAGCTCGTTCAGCTCTGCATCCGTCTGGGGCTGCTCCGTGTCCGCATCCCTCTGTGCTACATCCATGATCTGTTCTCCGGCCCGTCGCCCGGGGACTGCCCCCGCGCGGTTCTATCCCTGATCGGCAATGCTGCATTCCATAGACCAGCCTGTCGTCTGTAGCAGGGAACATGCCAGCCTCCCCTGGGCACGGGCGATGCAAAGCAGCCCTGGCGGCGGTGCAAAGGTGACCATGCAGACAGACATCGAGTCAACAGACGCCGGCTCCGGCCTGACCGTTGCCGTATTCGTGAACCCATTGGAAAGCGCCAAGGCCGCCGGCCTGCGCTATGTCTCCGACGACAGCCCCGGCATCCGGCGCCGGAAGCGGGGGAAAGGCTTCACCTATACCGATCCGCAGGGGCGGCCGGTGCGCGAGCCCAAAGTCCTGGACCGCATCGCCAAGCTGGCGATTCCGCCCGCCTGGACGGACGTCTGGATCTGCACCCAGGCCAACGGGCACCTGCAGGCGACCGGCCGGGACGCCCGTGGCCGCAAGCAGTACCGCTACCATGCCGAATGGCGGACCGTTCGCGACGAGACCAAGTTCGGCAAGATGATCCTGTTCGGCGAGGCCCTGCCGAAGATCCGGGCACGTGCCGACGAGGACCTCTCACACCGCGGCCTGCCGCGGGAAAAAGTGCTCGCCGCCGTCGTCCAGCTCCTGGAAACCACCCTCATCCGGGTCGGCAACCGGGAGTACATGAAGCAGAACAACTCCTTCGGGCTCACCACCCTGCGCAACCGTCACGTCGACATCCAGGGCTCCCGCCTGCGCTTCGAGTTCCGCGGCAAGAGCGGCAAGGATCACGAGGTGGAATTGCACGACCGCCGTCTGGCCCGCGTGGTCAAGCAGTGCCGCGACCTGCCGGGCCAGACGCTGTTCCAATATCTGGATGACGAGGGTGCCCGGCAGAGCATCACGTCCGAGGACGTCAACGACTACCTGCGGGAGACCACCGGCCAGGACTTCACCGCCAAGGACTTCCGCACCTGGGGGGGCACCGTGCTCGCCCTGGCGGCCCTGCTGGAGATCGGCGCCTGCCCCTCCGAGCAGGAGGCGGACCGCGCCGTCGTCGAGATGGTCAAGCAGGTCTCCTCCGGCCTGGGCAACCGCCCGGCCATTTGTCGTAAATATTACATTCACCCCCTGGTGATCGACACCTTTGTCTCCGGGAAGCTGGTCGACGTCCTGGATGGAGCTGTCGAGCCGGACGCCGGTGATGCTGAGGACGCCGCCGGCGGCCTGCGCACGCTGGAGGCGCAGGTGCTCCACCTGCTGCGGACTCTCGCCGCCTGATCGCGGCACGATCCGGGTCGATTCCGGCTGTTAAGATCCAGCCTCCATGTCCTTCCGCGTCACCATGCTCGGCAGCGGCACCTCGACCGGAGTGCCGGTCATCGGGTGTTCGTGCGCGGTCTGCGGCTCCGCCGATCCGCGCAACAAGCGTTGGCGGACCGGCCTCAAGCTGGAGCTCGGCGAGGGGATCGTCCTCGTCGACACCCCCACCGACCTGCGGGCGCAGGCGCTGCGTTTCGGTCTGCCGCGGCTCGACGCGGTGCTCTTCACCCACTCCCACGCCGACCACGTCTTCGGCCTGGACGACATTCGCATCTTCAACTTCCGGCAGGGGACTCCGATCCCCTGCTACGGATCCGCGGCGACCCTGGAGGCGATCCGGCGCACCTTCAGCTATGTCTTCGAGGCCGGCCAGGAGGGGGGCGGCAAGCCGCAGATCGAGCTGCTGCCGGTGCGCGAGCCGTTCGACGTCCTCGGCGCGACGGTGATTCCGGTGCCGGTCTGGCACGGCAGCCTGGAGGTCTTCGGCTTCCGCATCGGCGGCTTCGCCTATGTGACCGACTGCAGCGCGATTCCCGACGCGAGCTTCCGGATGCTCGCGGGAGTGGAGATCCTGATCCTGGACGCGCTACGCTACCGTCCGCATCCGACGCACTTCTCGCTGGAGGAGGCGATGGCGGCGGCGGCCCGGATCGGGGCGGCGCGCACCATCTTCACCCACCTCTCGCACGACGTCGATCACGCTGCGCCGGCGGTGCCGCTGGCGCCCGGAATGGAGCTCGGCTATGACGGACTCGCCTTCGAGGTCTCCTGAAATCTCGGTCCCTTCGGGTGCGCGGGTCCGCGGCCGGCTGCGCGTTCCGTCGTCGAAGAGCTTGACCCACCGCTACTTCAACCTGGCGGTGCTGGCGCGGGCTCCGCTGGTGGTGGAGCATCCGCTGGTCGCCGAGGACACGCGCCTCTTCCTGGAGGCGCTCGGCCGGCTCGGCTTCCGGGTGACCGAAGAAGGCGAGACCGTGCGCCTGGAGCCTTTGGAGGTCTCCGGCGGGGCTGGTGAGGAGACGGAGATCCTGTGCGGCAACGCGGGCACGATGCTCCGTTTCCTGGTCGCCACGCTGACGGTGGTCCCCGGCCTCTGGCGGCTCGACGGCGTCGCGCGGCTGCGCGAGCGGCCGGTCCGCCCGCTGGTCGACGCCCTGCGCCGGCTCGGCGCGCGGATCGACTACCTCGGCGCCGAGGGGTATGTGCCGCTGGGCCTCCACGGCGGCACGCTGGGAGCCGGCACCACGGTCCTCGACGCCGGCGAGTCGAGCCAATACCTGTCGGCTCTCCTCATGGCCGCGCTCCGCGCTCCCGGACCGGTGACCGTCGAGGTGGAAGCGCTCACCTCCCGCCCCTACGTCGACGTCACCCTCGGCGTGGTGGCCGCTTTCGGGGGGCACATTGAAGAGGACGGGGAGCGGATCTACCGGGTCCGGCCGTCGGCGCTCGATGCCGGCGGCACGGGGCGGGTCGCGGTCGAGGGAGACTGGTCGGCCGCCGCCTACCCGGCCGCCGCGGCGGCGCTGACCGGCGGCACGGTCGTCCTCGACGGCCTCGTCCGCGACTCCCGCCAGGGAGACCGCGGCTTCCTGGCCCTCCTGGAGCAGATGGGCGCGGCGGTCTCCTGGAACGGCAACGAGGTGACCATCCAGGGAAACAGCCTCAGGGGGATCGAAGCCGACCTGTCGTCGATGCCCGACCAGGTGCCGACACTGGCCGCCCTGGCCCCCTTTGCCCGCGGCACGACCCGCATCTTCAACGTCGCCCACCTGCGGATCAAGGAAAGCGACCGGCTGGACGCCATGGCGACCGAGCTGCGCAAGGCCGGCGCCATGGTCGAGGAAGGGCCGGACTGGCTGCGCATCCCGGGGATCTGGGCGGACGCGGAGCCGCCGGCCTTCGCGGTGCGCATCGACCCGCGGGGAGACCACCGCATCGCCATGAGCCTGGCCCTCGTCGGCCTGCGCCGTCCCGGGATCATCGTCACCGCTCCGGACGTCGTCGGCAAGTCGTATCCGGGGTTCTGGCGGGATCTGCAGCGCCTGACCGATTCTTGAGCAGGTCCACCTTTTTTCGCCTGCAGGTGACGGTTCTGTTGTAAACTTCCGCCCCGCAGTCTCCGAGATCCTTTCGAACGATGACGAGCCCGATCCCTCGCGGGAGTGGCGCAGAGGTTTTCTGCGTCCTCCACCCATGCCTGGAACCCTTGCCCGGGGCGGTCCCCCTGGACGAGGTCCATTTCACCGACCGGCGGCGGCTGGCGGTGCTGCTTCAGGCTGCCGGAGTGCTTTCCGTCCTGGAGCGCGCCGGATGGCGGCTCGCCGATCTGGCGGCCGTCCGGGTCACCGCGGACGGGCGGCTCGTGGCCGGAGGCGCCGAGCCGGGCCGGTCGCCGCACGCCCAGGAGGTTTTGTGCGAGCTGCTCGATCGGCTGTTCGGGGTGGTCTCCCTTGCGGAGACGGGAGAAAAGCGTCTGCCGGGCAAGGGGGAGGCGCGCGGCACGGCACGCACCCTGCTCGCGAGCTGGCGGCAGTCGCTGGTGCCGATCGCGGCGGACGACGCGGTCGGCCACATCCTGGACGCGGCGCCGTTTCTCTGGGAGCCCGCGTGCGCGGTGGCCCGTGCCTCTCTCGCCGGTCAAATCCGCGAGCGGACGGACGACGGCGGAGAGCGGGCGTTCTGCTGGGTGGCCGGCCCGCCGGCGTTTCGCCGCGCGGTCCTGGCTGCCGCTTCAGGTCTGCCCGACGTGACTGAGTTGCTGGCGGGGGAGGCGGCGCGGACACTGTGGGAGGGGACGGAAGAGGGAGATCCGCGGGAGCTCACGGCGGCCCGGCGCTGGCGGGCTGCCGTGGCTGCCTGGTCCCGCCATCCGCCGCAGAGCGATGAGGACCGCCTTGAGGCCGCCCGTGCGCTCGCCGCCCTGGGGCGATTCGAAACCGCCCTGGCCGGGCTGTCTGGCGTGCGCTCGGCGGCGGCCCGCATCCTGCGCGCCGAGTGCCAGGCGCAGATGGGGCAGCTCGGCGCGGCCTGGGCGACCCTGGCCGGCCTGCGCAAGGCGGGTTTGGCGCCGATCGACGCGGTCGAATACGCCGAGATCGCCTCGCGCATCCTCGCCAACCGGGGCGGCACCCGGCGGTCGACCAGTTGGCTGGGCCGCGCGCTCACCGCCGCGGCCGGCGACCCGCGCGTCGCCGTCCGCGCCCGCCTGGCGGCGGCGTTGATCGCCTGGGATCGCCGGCAGCGGACCGTCATGGCGCGCATCCTGGACGAAGTGAGAGAGGTGGCGCGCGACGGCGGCGATCCGGATCTCGCCTGGCGCTGGGAACATGCCCGGGCGCTCCTCGCCCAGCGCGAGGGGAACGCAGTGACGGCCACGGAGCACGCCGCTCGTGCTCTCCGTCTCGGCCGCCGGTTGCTGCCGCGCCATCGCGCCGCCGGCCTGTGGAACGATCTCGGGCTGGGGCGTGCGCTGGCCGGCGATCTCGCGGGCGCCGAGCGCGCCTTCCTCCACGCGCACCGCCTCTTCCTGGGCTGCGACGGGCCGCGCAAGACCACCCTCGCCCTCTACAACCTGGCGGAGATCCGGCTGCGCCGCGGACGGCTGGCCGGCGTGCGGGAGATCCTCGACCGCTCGGCGGCGGAGAACCGGCAGGCCGGCAACCTGCGCGGCCTGACCCAGGACAAGGAGCTGTCGGCGCGCTGGGAGCTGGCGGCCGGCCAGCCCGAGGCCGCCCTCGCTCTCTGCCGCGACGCCCAGGGTGAGCTGGCGCGGCACGGTTTCGGCTGGCGGCGCGACGAGCTGCGCCTCCTCGCCGCCCGCGCGCTCGGCTGGCTGGGCCGGATGGACGAGGCCGCCGCCTCGCTGGACGGTCTGCCGCCGGCCGCGCTGCTGGAGCTGGAGCCGGAGGAGCGCCCCGCTCTGCTCGCCCTGGCGGGACGGCGGAAAGAGGCCCGGCTCGCCGCCCGTGCCCTCGCGCTTCCAGAGCTGAGAGCCCTCTGGCAGATGCTCCTCGCGGAGAAAGCTGGCCGCCCGCGCCGGAGACCTTCTCTGTGGAGCGGCGCCCTGGGAAACCTGGAACCGTACCGCGCGGCCCGCTTGGTGTACGACGCCGAGAAGACGACGCCGGGAGCCGCGCCGCCGGACGTCCTCCGCACCGCGGCGGGCACCCTGCGCGAAGCCGGAGCGGTCCCGTTGGCCGAGTTGCTCGAAGCGCGCCGCCAAGAAACCGTTGGAGGGCCAGCCCGCCGTGCGGATCCAGGCCAGGCGCCATGGCAAGCTCTCACCGTCTACTTTTCCCGCCCGCCGGGTGACTCCGAAGCCCTCGCGGCGCTGTTCGCCGCGGCCGGATATCCGTCCGCCGCCGCAGGCGCGGATGATCCTGTCCTGTCGGCTCTCGTCGCCCTGGCCGCCCGCGATCGCCTGTCCGCCGGCTTGCAGACAGGCGAGGAGGCGGAGGAGACCGAAGAGGTCCGACAGCCTCAGGGGTCTCGCGGCTCGACCGGTGTGGTGGGGGAGAGCCCGCGGCTGCGCGTGGCCCTGGAGCGGCTCGACCTTCTGGCGCTTGGCGAGCAGTCGATCCTGATCCTCGGCGAAAGCGGCACCGGCAAGGAGCTGGCGGCGCGCCGCATCCACCGTGCCAGCCGGCGCGCCCGGGCACCGTTTCTCGCCGTCAACTGCGCCGCTCTGTCGGAGAGCCTGATCTCCTCCGAGCTGTTCGGCCACGTCCGGGGCGCCTTCACCGGCGCCGACCGCGACAGGGCGGGAGTCTTCCAGAGCGCCGACGGCGGCACGGTCCTTCTCGACGAGATCGGAGATCTGCCATTGTCCATCCAGGCCGCTCTGCTGCGCGTTCTTCAGGAAAGAGAGGTCGTCCGCCTGGGGGAGAGCGCGCCGCGGAAAATCGATGTCCGCGTTCTCGCCGCGACGCATCGTGATCTGGCCGCCATGGTGGCGGCGAAAACCTTCCGCCAGGATCTCTATTTCCGTTTGAAAGGTGGCAGCATCGAGCTGCCGCCGCTGCGCGACCGCGGCAATGACGTGCTGCTGCTCGCTGAAAGCTTCCTGTCGCGGTCCGGGAACCTCAACGGTGCGCGGCTTTCCAATGCGGCGCGCGCCTGCCTTCTCGCCTATTCGTGGCCCGGCAACGTGCGCGAGCTTGAAAATGTGCTGCGCGTCGCCGCGGCCCTGGCCGGCAATAATCCGATCCAACCCGAGCATCTGGAGCTCCCCGGTGCCGAACCGCCCTCCGCGTCGTCCTATCACCACGAAGTCGACGCACTGCGCCGCCGGCTGATCGAAGCGGCATTGGCTGCCTGTGGCGGCAACGCGGCCGCGGCCGCGCAGCGTCTCGGCATGTCACGCCAGGGCTTTTCCTATCTGCGGCGACGGCGCGGAATCGGTTGAAGAGGTCGCGGCGATCCTGCCCGCGGCAGCTCCATATCGACTTCCGTAATTTGTGTATAACCAAGGCTGTGCGGTCGCCAAGCAACGGCGAGCTGAAGCCCCCTCACGCCGCCAGTCTTTTCGTCGAGCGTTGAGGAGTGCTTCCATGTTTGCCCAGCGTGCTCCGCCGCGGTGGGAGCACTCCTTGTCTCCTTTCCCATCCTCTGAAGCACCAACTTCTATTGAAGCTCACAGCGTTCCTTCCGCCGCGGCTCAGGCGGAGCGTGTGCGGGGCTGTCTCACGGCCCGCGAGCGAGGCGCCTGTCCCCAATCTTTGGAGGTCCTGCATGCCGCACCGAACCAGCTTCCGCGCGTTGCCTCTGGTCCTGGCCTGTGCCATTCTGGTCCCCCCGCCGTCTGGGCCACGACGAGCTGCCCCGCCCCGGGGACACTGCCGGAGGCCCCGTTGCGCCTACTGCACCCTGGAAGACTATTCGTCCGTGCTGACCAGGATGAAGAACAATAGCAACAACGTCATGCAACTCTGGGCGGTCTTCAACGCCAGCCCAGGTGCGAGCACACTCGGAACACCGTACTCGAACGACGAGCAGCCCTTCAAATACATCCCGCCGACTCCGCCGGCCACTCTCGGCAAGTGGGATCTGAGCGTGATCAACCAAACCTACCTGACGAACCTCGAGACCGTGGTCTGCAATGCCTACAACAACGACATCATCGTCGAGGTGACGCTCCTCGATCCCTGGTGCCCGGACTGGCTGACGAGCCCGTTCAAAGCGTCGAACACCGTCGACCCGGTCCACCAGGGCTTCACGCAACGAGGTTACTTCGGGAGCATGACTGGCGATGGCACCACGCAGAACAGCACCACCCGCGGCTATCAGCGCGCCGCCGTCGCCGCGGTGGTGAACCGGCTCAAGAAGTACCCG
>DATARD010000396.1:0-2278 GCA_036264355.1 Thermoanaerobaculia bacterium | reverse complement strand
GCGCGTCCAACACCGGCCCGGTGCTGGTGCTCCGGTTCGAGGCGGACACCGCCGCGCGCCTCGACAGCATTCGGGCGCTGGTGGAAGGTCGCCTGCAGCAGATCATCGCCGAGACCTCGACCGGCGGCTCTCATCATTCGTCATGAGTCGCTCGTGAAGGCGCTTCACTCCTTCCGGCGTGGGCGGGCAGGGGTGGGGCACAGCCTCGGCGGGCACGGACGCCTCACGCGGCCGCGGTGAGGTGAACGGGAAAAGAAGTGTGGGCAGTCTGCGGGCACCACCACACCTTGAGCTGATCCAGCGGCCGCACGGGGCGTCCTCGAACCCTACGCTGGCAACCTGCCCTGCGGGGCGGACCCCTCCGGGCAGGAGCGCTTCGGGACGTCCCGCCGAGACTGTGCCCCACCCCTGCCCGCGCCTTGAGGCCTCCATTCGTTCCGCTACGGACGCCGTCGATGACGGATCCGAGAGCACTTTTGTCTCTTCAGATTTTTTTTGAGGGTCTGCAGCGCTTGCCCCGAGCGAGCCGACGTAGCGTGGGCGGGTGGCGCGGAAGGAAGCTCAGGATCCTACACATCTTCTTGCCAGAGAGATCGGGGCATGATCTAGAGAGGGGATGGAGCGACGAGGAGCGAAAGCGAAGGAAGAGGTAGTAGGCGCACAGCTCGGGGACAAGCGACTCGAGCGGCGTTTGGAAGCGCTGGTGGAGATGATGGGGAGGGGGCCGGCCCAGAGCTTTCCCCAGGCATGTGGCGAAAGCGATGCGGCGTTGGAGGCGACATATCGATTCCTGAGCAATGAAGCCGTCGACCATGAGGCTCTGCTGGTTCCGCACTACGCGAGCACGATCGATCGCCTCAAGGGCGTGGAGGAGGTGTTGGTGGTGCACGACACGACGGAGTTCAGGTTCGAAGGCGATCGGGAAGGGATGGGGCGTCTCCAGCAGGATTTGCAGGGATTCATGGGCCATTTTGCCCTGGCGGTGAGCGCGGACGGGCAACGCCAGGCCTTCGGAGTAGTGGGGTTCCTACCGGTCTTTCGACCACGGGAACGGGTGATGGGGCATTGGCGAGCCAGGTACGGCGCAAGCGACAAGGAGTCGCTACGATGGAGCAACCTGGTAGGACAGGTCGCCGGCAGAATGCAAGACGGGCCGACGCTGATCCACGTGATGGACCGGGAGGCCGATTCGTTCGAGCTTTTCAGCAACCTGGTGGAACGCGGGCAGCGGTGGATTGTTCGGGTCAGAGCCGAAAACCGGGTGCTGGATGACAGCACTCGAACTGGCGAGGCCGCGAAGGGCAGGCCCGTGATGGCCGAGCGGGAAGTGAGCGTCAGCGCGCGGGCCGAGCGATATACCAGCAAAGGCTCACCGCGGGCGGCTCGGAAGAATCGGATAGCCAAGCTGGAAGTGCGCGCGTGCGCGGTTCAACTGAAAGCCCCCGAAAGAGTGCAAGGCGACGCGATCAAGATGAATCTGGTCCACGTCAGCGAAATCAACGCGCCGGCGGGCCAAGACCCGGTCGACTGGAAGCTCTACACCACGGACGCAATCGACACCGAGGAGCAGGTGCTGTTGGTGGTGGATCGATATCGAAGCCGGTGGGTCATCGAGGAGTACTTCAAGGCAATTAAGACCGGCTGCGCATACGAGAAACGCCAATTGACCTCTCGACGAGCGCTCCTCAACGCGTTGGCGATTTTTGTTCCGATCGCCTGGACATTGCTGACCTTGCGACAAGACTGCCGGGCGGAGCGAACAACCACGAGCGCGCTCACGGCCAAGCAGCTCCTGGTCCTCCGTGGCGTGTTGCGAAAACCATTGCCAGTTAACCCGTCGGCCCGAGACGTCCTTCTGGCCATCGCCGCACTCGGCGGTCACATCAAAAGCAATGGCGACCCGGGTTGGCAAGTCCTTGGCCGTGGCCTCGAACGTCTCCTCAATTACGAAGTCGGCTGGAACGCCGCGACAAGTGATCAATCATGAGGGAAGGAAGGGGCCACAGCGGGACGGTTCGCCGGGGCCGTTGTCCCTCTGCGCTTCTGATACACAGGTCGCGATCTCTAGAATCTCGAATGCGGCCCCGGCGGACCGGCCCGATGGGGAAGGTTTCCTGCAGCGACAGGACCCGCCCACGCGGAGGAGGCGGACGCCACAAGACTCTTCAACCTATACGGCCGGCAAGACCGGACCGCCGCGCTCCAGCGCGCGCTGGTAAGCCGGGCGTTCGCGAATGCGCTCGACGACGGCGAAGATGCGGGGATGGGAGGTGGCGGT
>DATARD010000364.1:0-2220 GCA_036264355.1 Thermoanaerobaculia bacterium | reverse complement strand
CCGTGCCAGGTGGGTGCGCAGGTCGTCGTGCACCTCGTGGAGGAACGCCAGGAAGCTGCGGTCCCGGGCCAGGGACTCGAGGCGCTCGTTGCCGATCATGCCCAGCAGGCGCATGGGGTCGCCGCCGGCCGCCTCCCAGATCTCGGGATCCGCCCAGCGGAACAGGTCCTGCGAGCGCGCATCCCAGGACCAACGGAGGTTCATGGCGATCTCCCGCAGTACCGAGAGTGCCTCGGGGAGTTGCGCGCGGACGGTGAAGCTCTGGAGGGCTCTAGGCATGGGTGTTCACGGGAGGGCCGGTCTCCTTCGTGCTCGAGGAAACCCGAGTCTAGACCACGCGCTGGACCCTGGATCAAGCCGGTCAGGTAGCGCGATCGGCCCCACTTCGCGGCGGTGCCGGCAGCCGGGATCTTTCGCCTGCCACCCCGGACGGTTGTCGCTGTTCTCCCTCCTGCCCCGCACGCCCTCGAGCGGATGAACGCTGACGTAAAGGTTGCGGACGTGGATGCCCGAGGCCGCTCTTACGGCCCTGGGCACCTGCACGTCCGCAGACGAATACGTCAAGATCATTGAGGAACTGTTCGCAGAGCTAGGCAGTGTTCCGAATGAGGAAACGACCTTACGTTCTTTTGAGCTGCGCGGCTTCCATCGACGGATATATCGATGACACCGGTGACGCACGCCTGATCCTGTCCAATGAAGCCGACCTCGATCGGGTGGACGAGGTACGCGCCGGCTGTGACGCCATCCTGGTCGGCTCCGCCACCATTCGCAAGGACAACCCCCGGCTCCTCGTGCGTTCCGAGGAGCGCCGCAACGACCGGCTCGCACGTGGGCTCACCCCGACTCCCACCAAGGTCACCATCACCGGCCGAGGTGATCTGGATCCGGCCGCGCAGTTCTTCGTGGCGGGCGACACAGAGAAGATCGTCTACGCTGCCTCGTCTGCCCTGGACAAGACTCGCAAGCGGGTCAGCTCAATGGCCACCGTCGTCGATGGCGCGGATCCTGTCGACCTCCTTCGCGTTTTGAACGATCTCGCCAGTCGCGGGATCGGCAGGCTCATGGTGGAAGGCGGGGGAACCGTGCACACGCAATTTCTGACGAACGGGCTCGCCGACGAGCTGCACCTGGTGATCGCCCCATTCTTCGTCGGCGACTCCCGGGCTCCCCGGTTCGTCCACGACGGTGCCTTCCCGTGGAACCGCGACCACCGCGCCCGCCTGGCCGAGGTGACCCCCATCGGGGATGTGGTTCTGCTGCGCTACGCACTCTCGGAGCGATTCGAGCGATGAGCCGAGCCACCGCCGAGGATCACCGGTGGCTGCGGGAAGCAATAGCGCTGTCGCGGCGATGCCCACCCACGGACACGGCGTACTGTGTCGGCGCCATCGTCGTCGGGCTCGACGGTACACGTCTGGCCGACGGCTTCTCCCGAGAGAACGACGATCCGCATGTCCACGCCGAGGAGGCCGCGCTCGGCAAGCTCGATCCTCGTACGGATCTCAGCGAGGCAACCTTGTACAGCTCGCTGGAACCATGCAGCGTCCGCCGGTCACGGGATCGCACCTGCACGCAGCTCATCCTCGAATCCGGCATTCGCCGGGTGGTCTTCGCGCTGCGAGAGCCGCCCTTGTTCGCCGACTGCGAAGGAGCCGAGCTCCTTCATGCGGGCGGCATCGAGGTCGTGGAGATCGCCAAGCTCGGTCCAGCGGTCGAAGAAGTGAATGCCAGGGTGCTGTTGCGCGAACGCCAGAAGGACGACTGATCGGCGCTGTCTCCTATCGTCTTGGGAATGGCGCCGCTGGCTCACTTGCTTCAAGGTTCTCACTCCTGCCCTGCACCGGGTGGCGGGACGGATCGCGGCTGCGCCCTCATCGCCGACCCGAAGGAGGTCGACCGATACCTTCAGCTCCGGGATACGGCGCTCCGCCATGCGGTTCCACTGCACGAATACCGCGCCGCACTGCGCCGCCTCCGCCTCTCGACGCTCACGCATCACCAGACCCTCGCCTGAGAGGATCTAGTCTCACCTTGTGACCAGGCCCCGCTCCTCCAAGCCTCAGGGAGAGGACGCGGGGTCGCTCACACCCTACGACCGGCGGCGTGCGGCCTTCGGCGCGCGGCTTCGGGAGCTGCGCCGTGCCTCGGGACTCAACCAGACGGCCCTCGCGGAGCGGCTCGGCGTCACGCAGTCGATGGTGTCGAAGTTCGAGACCG
>DATARD010000346.1:0-23554 GCA_036264355.1 Thermoanaerobaculia bacterium | reverse complement strand
CGTCCGCCAGCTCACCTCGGGGTGCGGATTGAACACGTCGAGCGAGGCGATGCGGCCGTCCGCGGTGAGGAACGCGCCGTCCGCCTTGGGCGTGTAGAAGAGGCTGGTGGCGCCGGGCAACGGCGTGGCGCCTTCCCACAGCGTGCGATGGGAGGTCGAATAGTAGAGACCGAGCCGGCTCGGTCCCGCGGAGCCTCCCGCATCGAGCGCGAAGAACCCCTTGTCGCGCGGCGACGGCGCGAGGAGGCGGATCGCTCCCGGATGGCGCGGGAAGTCGCGCACGCGGGTGAGGCGGAAGCTGTCGTCCGGCTGCCGCACTTTGAGCCAGACGGAGAGCGAGCCGTTCTCCTGGCCGACCACCAGCGACTTGCCGCCGATCAGGTTGGTCAGCGCGGTCACCGGGGAGGTCCCCGCCGAAGCGGTGGCGATCGCTCCCGGCTCGCCGTCCTGGAGCGGCCACCAGAGCAGCTCGCCGTCCGGGGTGCCGGCAAAGAGGCTGGTCTGCGCCTTGTCGAGCAGCAGCGCGGTGATCGGGCCGGGCAGCTTCGTCTCGTGGCGGGTGACCGACTCGCTCTTCTCACCGGTGATGGCGTTCGCCTCGCTGGCGCGCCGCACGACGGCCAGCGTGCCGTCCACCAGCTCGGCCACCGCCGTGGCATTGCCGTCGTCGTCGAGCTGGGCGGCGAAATGGCGCACCGGCTTGCCCTGGGGATCGACCGGCAGCAGCACCGCCGGCCCGACCGCCGCCGCCGTATCGCGGCTCCCCTGCTCCGAAAAAGAGGTCGAGAAGGAGACCGGCACGATGAGGATGCGGCCGTCGGAGGTCGCGGCGGTGAGCAGCCGGCTGTCCGGCTGGACGGCCATGGCGGAGAGGACGGGGCGGGCCGTGTCGCTTTTCTCTCCTCTCCCGGGGACAGGGAGGGGGGAGCCGGGAGAGGGGCCGGGGGTGAGGGCCCCTGCCAGAGCGTCCGTCGTCGCGAGGATCTTTCCGTCGCCGGCGCGGACCACCAGCACCCGGCCGTCTTCGGCGAGCGCCACGGCCTGGGCGCGGTGCTCGTCGGAGACCACGGCGCCGAGCCTGGCGCCGGGGACGTCGAGGCGCCGCGCCACCTTCACGTCCGGGGTGGCGAGCAGCGGCCAGACCTCGGCGAGGATGAAGAAGAGAATGCCGAGGATCGCCACGATGATGGCGAGCCCCCCCGCCGACACGACCCAGCGGGCCGCGCGATCCAGAATGAGCCGCCGGCGCGGCGTGCGCAGGGACTTGTTGACGGGGTCGGGTGGCGCCATGATCCTGGCTTTCGAACGGAACGAAAGCGCCTACTTGAGCGCCTCGCGCCCTTCGCCGGCGACCTTGGCCGGCAGCGGCATGAAGCCGTCCTTCACCACCACGAGCTGTCCCTCCTGGGAGAGGACGTACTTGATGAACTCGTGGACCAGCGGGTCGAGCGGCTTGTTGGGAGCCTGGTTGACGTAGATGTAGAGGTAGCGGGAGAGCGGGTACTTGCCCGACAGCACGGTCTCGGCGTCAGTGCCGAAATAGCCGCTGGTCGCCGTCTTGGCGAGGTGGACGGTCTTCACGCCCGAGGTCTTGTAGCCGATGCCGCTGTAGCCCATGGCGAACGCGTCCTCGGTGACCCCCTGGACGACCGACGCGGAGCCCGGCTGCTCCTTCACCGTGTCTTTGTAGTCGCCCTTGCAGAGCGCGTGCTCCTTGAAGAAGCCGTAGGTGCCGGAGGCCGAGTTACGTCCGTAGAGGCTGATCGGCTTGCTCGCCCACTTGGGGTCCTTGACGCCGGCGTCGCCCCAGGTGGCGATCGCCTTGCCGCCGCAGGCACGGCCCTTCGAGAAGATGCCGTCGACCTGCTGCAGGGTGAGCTGCTGGATGGGGTTGTCCTTGTTGACGTAGACCGCCAGGCCGTCGATCGCGACCTTGATCTGGGTCGGCTTGTAGCCGTACTTCTTCTCGAAGTCGTCGATCTCCTTGGAATTCATCTCGCGGCTCATCGGGCCGAGCCGCGACGTGCCGGCGATCAGCGCCGGCGGAGCGGTCGAGGAGCCTTTGGCCTCGATCTGGATCTTCACGTTCGGATACTGCTTCTGGAAACCCTCGGCCCACAGCGTCATCAGGTTCGCCAGGGTGTCCGAGCCGACCGAGCTCAGGTTGCCCGACACGCCGCTGGTCTTGCTGTAACCCGGAATCGAAGGGTCGACCTTGCCCGCCTGCGCCAACAGACTGCCGCCGCCGAGGGCCAGCAGCACAGCGAAGGGTGCGACCTTGGAAGTGCGCATCATCGGTTCTCTCTCCTTTGATTGGATGGTGGACGCCGGACGCCATTCAGGTCCTTCCGAGCCACGACTTTCGCAGAAGGGTTTGGCAGGGGATCAACCGGGCTGTGACAGAGGTGTGACAACGGCCGCAAAGAGCGCCTGTGACAAGGCTGTCACCGGCTCGTCGCAGCGTCGCACGCGGCGGCTCCTATCCTGCCTCCGAGTCTCACCCAACCTTCATCTCGAATCAAAGGAGAGTCGGAATGCGCACAATGAAAATGACGGCCTGCCTGCTCGCGCTCGTCATGGCGTTGCTGGCAGCCCCCGCCGCCAGGGCGCAGGTGGCAGGTTTGTATTACAAGGAGGTTGAGAAGGACGGCCGGATCTACATCTTCAACACCCCGGAGCGCTACAAGTCCTTCGAGGCTTCGGGTGACATGGGGACCGGCGTCACCCTGGTCAACCGCGGTGCGAACGGCGAGACGCTGGTGGCCGAGAACGAGACGGCGATGGACCTCTATCTCTTCAAGCACAACCTGGAGGCCTACGAGCGCCCGACCCCCAAACCGGCGGCGCCGTCCGCCGCGGCCACCACGATCGGCGGCCGCGTCTTCGCCGACTTCACGACCAAGGAGAACAAGGACAAGGCGACCGGCGTCAAGTCCTCGGACAGCGGCATCGGCGTCGACGTGAAGCGCTTCTACTTCACGGTCAACCACAACTTCGACGCCATGTGGTCGGCGCAGTTCCAGTCCGACATCGGCGACCAGGGCGCCAAGCGCTATGACGTCTTCGTCAAGAAGGCGTTCGTGCAAGCGAAATTCGATCCCGCCTTCACCGTCCGCGTCGGCTCGGCCGACACCCCGTGGGTGCCGTTCGTCGAAGGGCTCTACGGCTATCGCTACTTCGAGCAGGTGCTCACCGACCACCTGAGCTTCGGCACCTCGGCGGACTGGGGCGTCCACGTCCTCGGCAAGCTGGCCGGCGACACGGTGGGTTATCAGTTTTCAGCCTTGAACGGCAAGGGGTACAGCAACCCGACGCGCACCAAGAGCGTCGACTTCGAAGGCCGCGTGAGCCTCGAGCCGGTCAAGGGCCTCACCCTGGGCGTGGGCGGCTATTCCGGCGACCGCGGCAACTCGACGGACGCCGTTCCGACCAAGCACACCGCGCAGCGCCTCGACGGCGTGATCGCCTACGTCAACGACAGGTTCCGCATCGGCGGCGAGTACTTCTCGGCGGACAACTGGAACACCACCACCGCCGTGCTCACCGACAAGTCCGACGGCTACTCCACCTGGGCCTCCTTCGCCGCCACGCCGGCCCTGTCGATCTTCGGCCGCTACGACAGCGCCAAGCCGAGCAAGGACCTCAAGCCGAATCTGGAATTCACCTACTACAACCTCGGCCTGCAGTGGCGCGCCAACAAGTCGCTGGCCGGCACGCTCGGCTACAAATACGAAGAGGTCAAGGGCGGCACGCTGAGCACCGGCAACGGCACGATCGGCTCGACCGTCGCCACCAGCAAGGGCGAGTACAACGAATTCGGCGTTTGGCTCCTGTACGACTTCTAGACCTTCCTCGCCGGTCTCCAGCCGGTCCTCTGGTTTTCACGGGCGCCCGCAGGGGCGCCCTTTTTTTTGAGGCGGATAGGAGGGAAGGGATTGATGACTTCGGCGTATATACAGGGATATACTCACAGGAGAAGGGGGGACGTCATGACCATCGCAAAGATTTTTTGGAGTGGCAACAGCCAGGCGATCCGGCTGCCGAAGGAGCTCCGATTCCCGGCGGACATCCGTGAGGTGGAGATCCACCGAGAGGGCAAGCGGATCGTCGTCGAGCCCGTGCCTGTTGAAGAGTGGCCTGAATCCTTCTGGCGGGCGTTCGACGGCATGCCGGAGGGTTTCGAGCGGCCACCTCAAGTGCGGCAGAAGCGCGAGAGCTTTGATCTGTGAGATACCTGCTCGACAGCAATATCTGCATCTACGCCATGAAGAACCGGCCGCTTCAGGTGTTGCGGCGCCTCCAGAACGTCGGCCGTGCCGCGGTGGCCGTGAGCGTCATCACGGTGGTGGAGCTCCGCCAGGGGGCCGAAGGGAGCCAACACCCCGAGCTCGCCCACGGCCGCCTGGATGACTTCCTGGAACCGATCGTCGTTCTTCCTTTCGAGGATGCCGATGCCCAAGTCGCTGCGCGCATCCGCGCGCAGCTCTTTCGGGTTGGCCGCCCCATCGGCGACCTGGACACCCTCATCGCCGCCCAGGCGCTCGCCCGTAACCTGGTCGTGGTCACCAACAACGTCGACGAGTTTGAACGGGTGCCTGACCTCGACATCATCAACTGGGCGGAGTAGGGGCGAGCTCGACGGCACGAGCCGCCCTGGCTTTCTCTGCTCCATCGCTTCGTCACACCGGGAGAGTACACTCTGCCCCCGAGTCACCAAATCTCTGGGGGGACCGATGAAAAATCCACGCAAGTCGACGATCCACGACGCCACGGCGAGCTATGAGGCGTGGCTCGGGAAACACATCACGCTGATTCCTGAGGACCTCGGCCGCAAGCACGAGGCGATGCGGAGCGCGGCGTTTTCGTTTCTGCGCGCCACCTACTACCGCTGGGCACAGCTCTGGCCTCATGCCTGCAAGGATCTGCAGGATGCCCGCAAGGTGCTGGCGGTGGGCGACCTGCACGTCGAAAACTTCGGCACCTGGCGCGACTTCGAAGGCCGCTTGATCTGGGGAATCAACGACTTCGACGAAGCGGCGCACCTCCCCTATACCAACGATCTCGTCCGTCTCTCCACCAGCGCGCACCTCGCCGCCGCGGCCTGCCGGCTGCCCATCGAGGCGGCGGCGGTGGATGATGCCATCCTCGCGGGATACAAGGCCGGCCTGGAGGCGAGTGGACGGCCGATCGTCTTCGCCGAAGGCTGGGACCGCCTACATGACATCGCCACCGCGCGCCTGAAGTCTCCCGGCAAGCTCTGGCAGGAGCTCGAAGCGCTCACCCGGGTGGCGGCCGAGAAGGTGCCGGGGGGAGCCGTCAAGGGGGTCCTGGCCCTGCTCGACTGGGCCGATCACCTGCCTCCTTTGCGCTTCGCGCATCGCATCGCCGGCGTGGGGAGCCTGGGCCGGCAGCGCTTCGTGGCCCTCACCGACTGGCGCGGCGGCAGGCTCGCCCGCGAAGCCAAATCGCTGGCACCGGCGGCTTCCGTCTGGGCCCATCATCCGGGCCATCATGGCGAAAGCGAGGGGAACAGTCTGTACAAGCCGGCCTTGCACGGCGCGGTGCGCTGTCCCGATCCGTTCGTTCTCGTGAAGCGCCGCTGGATCGTACGCCGCCTGGCACCGGATTGCGCGAAGATCGAGCTCTCCGATCTGCCGCAGGAGCATGATGCCGCGGAGCTTCTCCGCGCCATGGGCTGGGAGACCGCCAACGTCCACCTCGGCAGCGCCGGAGCGCACGCCATCCTCCTCGACCTCGTCTCCCAGCCCGACGGCTGGCTGCACGAGGCCAGCCGGAAGATGCTCACCGCGATCCACGCCGACTGGGAAGACTGGCAGGCGGGCGCCGGAAACGCTGCGGCTCAGATCGAGGACGAGCAACCAGCTCCGCCGCCGGCTGCTGCTCCGTCACCGGTCGTCAAGGTGCCCAAGCCGCGGCCCCGGAAAAAGGCCGCGGCCCGGGCGAAAACAACCAGGGCTACTTGAAGTAGCCAGCTCCGCTCACGTCTTGTCAGCGCTTGCGAGCCGTCAACAAGACATTCGCGTAGGGCGTCCCCTTCCCCATCGGCTCGTCCACCACCTCGAAATCCAGGCTTTCGAGGAGCCGGCGCCAGGCGGCGCGGCTGCGGTAGTGGAAGCGCTGGCGCCAATGCCGGCGGGCCAGGGCGGTGAGCCGCTCCTGGATGCGGGTCGCCGTGAAACGCCAGCCGCCGTCGGCGTCGGCGTCGCGGAGGAGGAGGAGGCCGCCCGGGGAGAGGGTGGCGGCGGTGCGCGCCAGGAGGTCTTCCTGGGCGTCGGGAGGCAGGTAGTGCAGGACGTCGAGGAGGAGGACGGCATCGGCCGGCGGCAGCGGGGCGGTGCACAGGTCGTCGGCCTCGATGTGCGCGTCGACTCCCAGCGCCTGGCAGGCGACGTCCACGGCTTTCGCTCTCCCCTCGATGCCGTAGAAGCGCAGGAACGGCGGCGGTGGTCCCCAGGCGGCCGGATATTCACCGCGCTCGGCCCGGCTGCGGGCGGCGAGGAGCAGGGCGAAGACGATACCGCGGCCACAGCCGAGGTCGAGGAGATGGCCGCCGGGCTGGAGCGGCAGCACGCCCGGCCGCAGCAGGTGGAAATAGACCGGGTCGTGGCGCAGCTTGCCGCGCACGAATTCCCAGTTGAACATGCCGGTGCCGAGATAGCAGTAGGCCGCCTCTTCGAGCAGAGCATTGCGCTCCGGCTCGCGGCTGCGGCGCAGGGCGATCAGATAGGTCGGTATGGCGAGAGCGACGGCCAGGACCGGTCCCAGCACAAAGCTCCCGATCACGACGTCGAGGCCGAACTGCCGCCACCAGAGGGGGTGCCAGAGATCGTCGGCCCGGAAGGAGTGGACGGACAGCATCGGCGCACGGCGCAGCCAGCGCCCGATCTCCACCTCGGCCCAGAGGACGACCAGAGAGAATCCCGGAAAGCTGATGTGCGAAGCGAGCGCGGTGAGCACCCGGTTGAGGCCGAGCAGACGGGCGAGGAGCAGGCAGAGGATGATGTGGAAGCCCCAGAAAGGGCTGCAGCCGATGAACACCCCGAGGCCGACCGCGGCGGCGACCCGCCCCGGAGCCCCACCCTCGGTGCGCAGGCGGTAGAGGATCTCGCGCAGCTTCTTTTGCAGCTTCATGGCAGAGGCACCAGGCGGAGGCCGCGGCCCGCGGCCGCGTCGAGGATGCGCGGCAACGCATCGAGGACCACCGGCCTCCCCTGCCGGCCGCGGGCGGCGGAGCCGTCATGGAGGAGGAGGACGTCGCCGCCGGCGAGGCCGCTCAGCAGGCGCCGCGCCACCCGCTCCGGCCGCCGCTCCACGGTGTCGTAGCCGCGGCGGGTCCAGGCGGCGAGATGGAGGCCGCTGGCGCACAGCTCGCGGTCGAGCAGCGGGTTGCGGAGGCCGGCCGGGGCGCGGAACCAGGCGGGAGCGCTCCCCGCCGCGCGGGTGATGGCCTCCTGGGCGCGCTCGATCTCCCGCCGCTGCGCCGCCGCCGGATAGCAGCAGAACGCCGCCGGGTGCGACCAGGTGTGGTTCTCCACCAGGTGGCCGCGGCGGACGATCTCGGCGGCGAGCTCCGGCCGCGCCGCCGCCCGCCGGCCGATGAGAAAGAAAGAGGCCCGGGCGCCCCAGCGGTCGAGCAGGTCGAGCACGCCGGGAGTGACCTCCGGGTCCGGGCCGTCGTCGAAGGTGAGGGCGACCTCGCCGCGGCGCGCCGCGGCGGCGGGCAGACGGGTGAGGTTGGCGCCGAGGAAGGGGCTCTGCGGCCACAGGCCGGCCGCGGTGAGCACCACGTGGTCGGCGAACAGGGCGCCGGCGATCCACCGCCAGCGGCGCGGCGCCAGCGCGAGGGCCACGGCGCCCGCGGCGTGCAGGCCGAGGCTGGCGAGCACGAGGGGCGACGGCCGCCATGCACGGCTCTCGTCAGGCATGGCCGCTGCGTGTCCCGCGGCCGAGGGCGAGGAGGGCTGCGCGGTCCAGCTTTCCCCGCTCCGTGCGCGGCATCTCCGGCACCAGGATGACGCTGCGCGGCACTTTGTGCGGCGCGAGGTGGCCGCGGCACCAGGAGAGCACCTCCTCGACGGTGATGCGGCCGGCGCCGCAGGCGATGACCGCGCGCAGGCGCTCCTCGGCCCGGCCGGGGACGGGCACGCCGAGCACCACCACCTCGTCCACTCCGGCGAGACCGCCGAGGACCTCTTCCACTTCCCGCGGATTGATCTTCTTCCCCTTGATGTTGACCAGGCCGTCCAGGCGGCCGCGCAGGACGAGCTCGCCGTCCTGCCAGGCGGCCACATCGCCGGTCACGTACCGGCCGCCGGCGAGGCGCGGGTCCGGCTCGGCCGGCTCGGGGAGATAGCCGGCCGCCACGGCCGGCGAGCGCACGGTGACCCGGCCGGTCGAGGGGCAGGCCGGATCGACCGGCTCCAGGGTGATCTCCACTCCTTCGACCGGCGTGCCGACGGTGCCGCGCTCGCCGGCGTCGCCGGCGCGGTCGTAACAGATGCCGCCGCACTCGCTGGCGCCGTAGAAAACGTGGACCGGCAGACCGAAGGTCTCGCGGAAGCGGTGGGCGGTCGCCGGGGAGAGCGGAGCGCCGGCGGTGATCACCAGACGCAGCGACGGCGGACAGACGGGCGCCTCGGAGATGCCCAGCACCGCGTCCAGGTAGGCCGGGACGGTCGGGAAGACCGTCGCCTCGGTCCGCTCGGCGGCGACGAAGGGATCGAACAGGCTGCTCGCCGCCGGCAGCACGAGCGGCGTGCCGCGCACCAGGGCCGGAACGACCAGGCTGGACAGGCCGTAGGAGTGGGCCATGGGAATGATGGTGAGCAGGCGGTCGCCGCGGCGGATGCCCATCGAGGCGGTGAGCGCCGCGTCGTCGGCGAGCAGCGCCTCGGAGGGTGTCGCGATGCCGCGCGGCGCGCCGGTGGAGCCGGAGGTCAGCTTGATCACCGCGATGTTGGTGGCATCGGACGGATCGGACCGATCGGACCGATCGATTGTTGGTGACAACACCCAGTCGCCGGGCTCCCGCGGCCAGCCGGTCGAGCAGGAGAAGACCGCCGCCGCGCCGAGGCTGCGGGCGATGCGCAACCCCTCGGCCGCGGGCGTCTGGCCGTCCAGCAGGAGGGCGGCCAGCCCGGCGCGGCGCACGGCGAGCAGAGTCGCCAGGAAGCCGGGACCGTTGGCAGCCACCAGACCGACCCGGGAGCCCGGCGGGTGAGCGCCGCCGGCCAGGGCCGCCGCCGCGGCCCGCGCCAGCGCATCGACCTGCCCCACCGTGGCACTGCGCTCCGGCGACAGGATCAGCGGCGCGTGCGGGCTCCGCCGGGCGAGGCGGGCGAACGAATGAAGGAGAGGATCCTGGAACATACGGCAATCGTGTCGTCTGATGGGGCGGGATCATAGCAGGTGGCGCCCGAATCCCTTCGCGAGCTCTCTGCAGAAAGCCTGCCTGTCCAGAAATTTGCCTGCGGCCCCACCCGCACGTTAGCATTACAGACCCGGTGCACGGAGAGCGGAACCGACGCACGGCAGGGAAATGTCGCGTGGAGTGGTCGGGTTGTGCCCGTTGGAGGGCACACGGGTCAGAGGTTTTATATTTTATGTCGGAAGCACTCGCTGTCCCGAGCAGGATCAAGCGGCTGATCGTCGAGAGCCTGCACCTCGAAGGGATCCGGCCCGAAATGATCGAGGACGACGCCCCGCTCTTCGGCGAGGGGCTCGGCCTCGATTCGGTGGACGCTCTCGAGCTGGTGGTGGCGCTCGAAAAAGAGTTCGGGATCAAGATCAAGAGCCAGGAGCTGGGCCGCGAAGTCTTCTCCTCGGTCTCGAGCCTGTCGCAGTTCATTGAGGGGCGAACCTAGATTCTCCGCATCGGCGATGAGCAGGCGGCCGGCTCGCTCCGCCGCGTCGTGGTGAGCGGCGTCGGTGCCGTGAGCGGCCTCGGTTGGGGCGTCGACGCCTTGTGGGAAGGGCTGCGCTCCGGCCGGACGGCGATCCGCCCGTTCCAGCGTTTCGATCACTCCCTCCATCGCACCCACCTGGCGGCCGAAGCCGAGCCCCTGGGAACCGTCTCACCCGGGCAACGGCGTCTGAGCGTGGCCGATCGCTTCGCGGTCTTCGCCGCCTCGGAAGCGTTGCACCAGGCCGGCCTGACTGCTCCTCTCGACCAGATCGAAGCCGGCGTCTGGCTCGGCAGCAGCACCGGCGGCATGTTCGAGAGCGAGGCGTTCTTCCACCGTTTCGTCACCGACCGCCGGCACGCGCGCCTCGGCGACCTCGCCTCGCAGCAGGTCAGCGGACCGGGCGACGCGGTGGCCCGCCACCTCGGGGTGACCGGCCCGGTGCAGACCATCTCGTCCGCCTGCTCGTCCGGCGCCCTGGCTCTCGGCGCGGCGCTCGACGCGGTGCGTTCCGGCGCGGTGGACGTGGCGGTCGCCGGCGGCTCCGACTCCCTGTGCCGGCTCACCTACGCCGGCTTCAACGCCCTGCGCTCGGTCGACGAGGAGCCCTGTCTGCCGTTCCGCGCCGGCCGCGCCGGCATGTCGTTCGGCGAAGGGGCTGCGGTGCTGGTGCTGGAGCCGCTGGAGCGCGTCCTGGCGCGCGGCGCGACGCCGCTCGCCGAGCTCGCCGGAGCGGGCTCCTCCTGCGACGCCCACCACATGACCGCGCCCGAGCCCGGCGGCACCGGTGCCGCGGCGGCTCTCCAGGCGGCGCTCCGCGACGCCCGGCTGCCGGCGGACGCCGTCGATTTCGTCAACGCCCACGCCACCGGCACGCCGCTCAACGACGCCGCCGAATGGCAGGCGCTGGTCCGCGTCTTCGGCGACCGGGCGGGCACGCTGCCCATCGTCCTCACCAAGGCGATCCTCGGCCATCTACTGGGCTCGGCGGGCGCCATCGAGGCGGTGGTCACCGTGCTCTGCCTGCTCCACCGCGAGCTGCACTCCGCGCCGTCGGGGGTCCGTCCCTCCGCCGATCCCGCGAATGTCGAGCCGGAAGACCTTCCCGCGAACCTGGTGCTCGACCATCCGCTCGCCGTGCCGGAGGCGCACACCGCGGTCTCCAGCAGCCTGGCGTTCGGCGGCGCCAACGCCGCTCTCGTCTTTTCGCGCTGGGAACCGGCTTGAGCGGCGTCGTGATCACCGGTCTCGGCACGGTCGGCGCGTATGGCTGCGGCGGTGACAGCCTGCGCCGCGCGCTGGCGGCACCCGATCCCTCCGCGCTCCTCTCAGATCTCCTCTCGGATGTCGACCGGTCCGCCGGCTACCATCGTCCGCACGGTGCCCGGCGCGCCCTGCTCACCCACGGCGTCAGCCTGGCGGAGTGGCTGGCGCCGAAAGAAGCGCGGCGGATGAGCCCGCCGTCGAAGCTCGCCGTGGCCGCGGCGCGGATGGCGCTCGCCGATGCCGGCTTCGCCGACCGCCGCTGTGATCGCGCAGAGACCTCGGTGGCGATCTCGACGGCGTTCGGACCGTCCTCCTATTCGGAAGCCCTGCTCCGGCAGATCCTGTTCGAAGGGCCGGAGGCGACCTCGCCGTTCCTCTTCACCGAGAGCGTCGCCAACGCTCCGGCGGCGCAGATCGCCATCCTCTGCCGGGCACGGGGACCGAGCATGACGATCAGCCAGCGCGAGGCGGGCGCCCTGCAAGCCATCGGTCAAGGGGCGGCGGACATCGCCTCCGGCCGCGTGCCGCGGTCGCTGGCCGGAGCGGTGGACGAGATGACGCCGCTGCTCCACGCGCTCCTCGACCGCTTCGGCGCCCTCGATACCGCGGCCGTGGCCCGCCCGTTCGACCGCCGCCGCGGCGGCTTCGTGGCGGCCGAAGGGGCCACCGTGCTGCTGCTCGAAACCGCGGCGAGCGCGGCGGAGCGCGGCGCGTCTCCGCTGGCCCGCGTCCTCGCCTGGGGGAGCGCATTCGATCCCACGGCGCCGCAGGCCGGCTGGGGGACGGGGCACGAACGCCTGGCCCGTTCGCTGCGGCGCGGTCTGGAGCGGGCCGGCGTGGCTCTCCGGACGATCGATCTGATCGTCTCCGGCGCTTCCGGATCGCGCGGCGGCGACCGGCTAGAGGCGCTGATGCTGCGCGATGTCTTTGGGAATGACCCGCTGCCGCCGATCCAGGCTCCCAAACGATGGCTGGGAGAGTACGGCGGCGGCTTCCTCGGCGCGGCGGTGCTGGCCGCGGCCGGCCGTTGCATGGCGCCGCTCCCCGCCGCGTTCGAGCCCGATCGGGAGCTCGGCATCGTTCCCGATCTTCTTCTTTCCGGGCCGCCCGCCACCATCCTCGTCACCAGCGTGGCGGCCGGCGGCGCCGCGTCGTGGCTCCTTCTCGGAGCGCCGGAAGCGTCGGAGACGTTGGGAGCGCCATGAGCCTCGACCTCGCGAAGATCGCCGTCGCCATTCCAGCCTACCAGGCCGCGCCCTCGGTGGGCGCGGTGGTGACGGGCACCCTGGCACAGCTCCGCGAGGTGCTGGTGGTGGACGACGGCTCGACCGACGGCACCGCCGAGGCAGCCCGCCAGGCCGGCGCGCGGCTGATCTCGTTTCCGGTCAACCGCGGCAAGGGAGCGGCCCTCGCCGCCGCCTTCGCCGACCTGTTCGGCCGTGGCTTCGACGGCGTGCTCACCCTCGACGCCGACGGCCAGCATCTGCCGGAAGAGATCCCCAAGCTGCTGCCGGCGGTGGAGGCGGGCGGCGACCTGGTGCTCGGGGTGCGCGATCACCTCTTCGGCGAGATGAGCGCCGTGCGCAGGGCGAGCAACCGGCTGTCCTCGCGCGCCATCTCCTTCGCGGCCGGGCAGCGGCTGACCGACATCCAGACCGGTTTCCGCTACTATTCGCGGCGCCTCGTCGAAACGGTGGGTTTTCCTGAAGCGCGCTTCGAAGCGGAGAGCGCGGTGGTGGTGCGGGCGGCGCGGCGCGGTTTCGGCGTGGTCACCGTGCCGGTGCATCTGGCTTTCGCGGACGGGCGGACCACCAGCCACTACCGTCCGCTCATCGACAGTCTACGGATCGCCGGCGCGGTCACCCGCGCCCGGCTGGAGATGCTGGGATGGGCACGGTCCTCGTAACCGGCGGCAGCCGCGGTATCGGCCGCGCGGTCGTCGAAGCGCTGGCGGCGGAGTCCGCGGCGGCCGGCACCAACGCGCGCCGGATCGCCTTCACCTGGAGCACGTCCGAAACCATGGCCCGCCAGCTCGAAGCGGCGGCCGAGGGAACGGTGCGCGCCTTCCACCTCGACCTGCGCGACCGCGGCCGGCCGGACGACCTCGTCTCCGAGGTCGAGGAGACGCTCGGGCCGCTGGAAGGGCTGGTCAACAACGCCGGCATCCGCCGCGAATCGCTCCTCGCGCTCACCTCGGACGACGACTGGGACGCCGTGGTCGACACCAACCTCGGCGGCCTCTTCCGCTGCTGCCGCGCCGTGCTGCGCGGCATGATGGTCCGCCGCCGCGGCGCGATCGTCAACATCGCCTCTCTCTCCGCCCTCCACGGCGTCGCCGGCCAGGCCGCCTACGCCGCCTCCAAGGCCGGCATCCTCGGCCTGACCCGCTCGCTGGCGCGCGAAGTCGGCAAAAGAGGCGTGCGCGTCAACGCCGTGGTGCCCGGCTTCGTCGCCACCGACCTGACGGCCGGCGTCCCCGAAGCGGCGGTGGCGCATCTGCGCAGCGGCGAGTGCCTGCCGGGGGGAACCAGCGCCGGCGCGGTCGCCGACGCGGTGCTCTTCCTGCTCTCCGAGAAGGCCGCGGCGATCACCGGGCAGAGCCTGGTGGTCGATGCGGGGGCGTCGGCGTGAGGGGGGCGTGCTCACAGCCCATACTTCTCGAGCCGCGAATAGAGCTGCGCGCGCGTCAGCCCGAGCAACCGCGCCGCCTTCGACTTGTTGTTGCCGGCCAGTTGCAGGGCCTGCTCGACGTAGCCCTTCTCCACCGCTTCGAGATCGACACCGCCCGGCGGGAGCGAGACCGGAGTCATCGGTGCCTGGGGGCCTGGGGGCGCACGCCGGCCAATCGAGATCGGCAGGTGCTCGCCGGTGATCAGACCGCCTTCGCAGAGGATGACGGCGCGCTCGACCGCGTTGCGCAGCTCGCGGACGTTGCCCGGCCAGGCGTAGACCAGCAGCTTGTCGCGCGCTTCGCGGGAGATGCCGGCGGCGGGGCGGCCGACGCCGCGGCCGATCTCCTCCAGGAAGGCTTCGAGGAGCGGCGGGATGTCGTCCGGCCGCTCGCGGAGCGGCGGCAGATGGATCTCGAAGACGCTCAGACGGTAGAACAGATCCTCGCGGAACGTTCCATGCGCGATGGCCGCCGCAAGGTCGCGGTTGGTGGCGGCGACGACGCGCACGTCCGCTTTCAGCGGGCGCAGGCCGCCGAGGCGCTGAAACTCCCGTTCCTGAAGGACGCGCAGCAGCTTGGCCTGCACGGCCAGGCTCATCTCCCCCACCTCGTCCAGGAAGAGCACGCCGCCGGCCGCCTGCTCGATGCGGCCGGGCCGGGTGGCCGTCGCGCCGGTGAACGCGCCCTTCTCGGAGCCGAACAGCTCGGACTCCAGAAGCTGCTCGGGCAGGGCGGCGCAGTTGAGCGCCACGAACGGTCCCGCCGCCCGCGGCGAGGCGCGGTGGAGGAAACGGGCGACCACCTCCTTGCCGGTGCCGGACTCGCCGGTCAGCAGCACCGTCGTCTCCGTGCCGGCCACCTTGGTGGCGAGCGCGAGGGTCTCCTTCCACGGCTTCGAACGGCCGATGGCGCGGTGGCCGGCGCCCTTCGCTTCGAGCTCGGCGGTGAGCGTCTCCACCCGCGCTTCGAGGAGCGCGGCGCGCTGCTGCTGGTCGGCGAGCCGCTGATGCGCCATGGCGAGAGCGATGTGGTCGGCGATGCGGAGAGCCGCGTCGGCGTCCTCGCTGCCGTAGGCGTCCGTCCGCAGGGAGAAGAAGATCAGCGCGCCGATCGGCTGCCCTTCCAGGCGGACCGAGACCCGCATCACCGTCTTCACCCCCTTCTTGAGCTGGCGGTCGATACGCTCAGGAGGGAGCGTGAACTCCACCGGGCGCGGCGGCTCCGTGGCGCTGGTCACGAACGATCCGCGGACCGTGGTCCCTGCGACCAGGTGAATATCGGTCAGGATGAAGAAGTCGGCGTCGAGAGAGCTGCGCATCTCTTCGGGAAGCCGGAAACGCGGCGCGTCGTCGGCCAGCCCGTCCGAGGCGGCATAGACCTGCGCATAGGTGCGGTCCGCGGTGAGCACCCCCAGCTCCAGCAGATCGTGGGGGATGATCTCCCCGGCAATCGCCGAAAGCTCGCGGAACACCGTCCGCACGTCGAGCGCCCCGGCGAGAGTGGCGAGCAGCTTCTCCAACGCCGCCGACCGCCGCCGCCGTTCCCGCTCCGCGACCGCCAGGCGTTCACAGTCCGCCGCCAGGGCTGCCACCCGGGAGGCAACCGTGGAATCCGCGGCGAGCTCCTGTTCGAGAGCGGCCAGCGCCTCCGCCAGCGACTCTGGGGACAACGGACGGCCGCCTTCGGGGGGACGGAGCATGGAGGGGATTGTAGGATAAGGCCGGGGAACGCCACCCTCCTCAGCCGTCCTACGCCGTCTTCACCCACCCCCGCAACACCTCCGCGACACTCCACGCCTGGGCCACGCAGCCTCTCGGCGTCCAGGGCTCTTCGGCGTCGAAGATTTCGCTGATCTGGCCCAGGCAGGCTTCCCCGAGGTGGTGGAGGAAGCCATGCAGCAGAGCGCGGGCTCCTTTTTTGTCGTCCGGATGGACGCGCAGCCAGGCGTCGATGTAGGGGCCGATCAGCCAGGCCCAGACGGTGCCTTGGTGGTAGGCGGCGTCGCGGGACCGCAGATCGCCGTCGTAGCGCGCTTTGAAATCGGGGTGATTGGGCGAGAGGGAGCGCAGGCCGACGGGGGTCAGCAGTTGGTCGCGCACGATGTGCAGGACGGGCTCCCAGCGCTCGCGGTCGAGGATCGGATGGCGGAGCGAGAAGGCGAAGATCTGGTTCGGACGGCAGGCCGGATCGTCACCCGGCTGGCCGTTGATCGTGCCGTCCACCACGTCGTAGAGGTAACCGCCCTCGGCGTACCAGAAGCGCTGGTTGAAAGAGTCTCTGGCCTTTTCAGCGTGTCCGGCCAGGGCGTTCGCCGCGGCGTCTCCCGCGCCGTGCTGGCGGTCGCGCACCCACTGCTCGAGGAGGCGGAGAGCGTTGTACCAGAGGGCGTTGATCTCCACCGCCTTGCCGCGCCGCGGAGTGACCACCCAGTCGTCCACCTTGGCGTCCATCCAGGTGAGCTGGTAGCCCTCGGCGCCCTGGCGCAGCAGGCCGTCGTGGGGATCGACGCCGATGCCGAAACGGGTACCGCGCAGATGGTGGTCGACGATGTCGACCAGCACGGGGAGGAGAAGGTCGAGGGTGATGGTGTCGCCGCTGGCTTCGAGATAGCGGTCGAGGGCGTGGAAGTACCAGAGGGTGGCGTCCGCGGTGTGGTAGAGGCCGTCGCGGTCGCCTTCGGGGAAGAAGTTGGGAATCAGGCCGTCGCGCACGTAGCGGGCGAAGCTGCGCAGGATGTAGCCGGCCTCCAGGTGGCGGCCGGTGGTGAGGGTCAGCCCTTCGAGGCTGATCATGGTGTCGCGGCCCCAGTCGGTGAACCAGTGGTAGCCGGCGATGACGCTGCGCGATTCGTCGCCCGCGGCATGCGCGCGGGCGGCGTCCTCGGCGCGGCCGGGAGTCACCACGAACTGATCGGTGGCGAGGACGAACTCGGCCGGAGAGGGCTCCTGGGCGCGCGGATCGGCCGCGGCGAGCAGCCGTTCCCGCCGTTCGAGCTCGGACTCCAACGCCTCGCCGGAATTCAATGCCTCGATGACGTCCCAGGGCTCGGTCGAGGCGATCAACGCCGCCTCGTCTCCCGTGGCCAGATCGGCGGCGAAGAAACCGGGAATCCACAGGTCCCCCACCGACTCGTAACCGCGGCGGTCTTCGAGCTCGTAATACACCCCTTCGGCCTTGCGGCCGGTGACGGTGAAGGTGGGATTGGCGCCGGTGATCCGCAGGCGCAGGGGCGGCACGGCGGCCCAGGCCGAGTTGATCTCGTAGCGCCCGTTCACCGCCTGAACGCAGAACGGCAGGCCGAGCGGCGTCGACACCGGCGCGTCGTGCGGCCGGACGTGCAGCGACGGGTGCATCTCCAGGCGCAACACACCGGGACCTTCGCGCAGGGTGTAGCGGACGAACACGGTGTTCTGGAGATGGGCCAGGAAGACGCGCTTCTCCAGCACGTAGCCGAACGCCTCGTAGCGCCAGACCGGCATCCCCGCTTCGAGGCGAAATTCGCGCAGGTAGCTATTGCCTTCCAGATGGGCCGCGCCGCCGAGGGTGACGACGGAATGGTCCGGCAGGCGGAGCACCTCGGACATCTGGCAGAGCATCAGGATGCGGCCGAGGGGAGCGGGCAGCGCGGACACCAGCAGGCCGTGATAGCGGCGGGTGGCGACGCCGGAGAGGGTGCCGGAGGCGTAGCCGCCGAGACCGTTGGTGACCAGCCACTCGCGGTTCAGCAACAGCTCGGGCGCGGTGGCCGGCGCCGGGCTCTCGTCCACCTTGGGCTGGGTGCTCCAGGGCATCCGGCGTTCCAGGCGGACAGCTTCCGCCTCGGCGACCGCCGGCTGTGCCTCGTGTCGAATCTGGGTCGTCATTCTCTGTCCTCTCGGGAGACCGGGCGCAGCACCGTGGCGGCGCGCCCGGGGATCAGCCAACCCTTCTCTTCGTCGTCCGGCGGCGGCGCTCCGCTGCCGCCGTAGCGCGGGCTTTCGCTCGACCACAGGACCTCCCAGCGCATCTCCTCGGGCGGCGCCAGGAGCGGCTCCGGAGCCGGCACGAGGTGGAGGTCGTGGCCCAGGTTGATCAATAGGATGCGGTCTTCACGTTCCTCTTCGGAAGCGAAGAAGCGCAGCACGAAGGCGTCCGCGCCGAGCACGGCGCCGTCGATGCCGTCTCTTCCCTGCGTGCTGAAGACCGGGTCCTCGCGGCGGAGGCGCAGCAGGTCTTCGTGCAGGGCGTAGACGGCGGCGTGCGTCGCGCGCTCGGCGAGGTCAAGCGTGCAGCGCCGGAAGGTCTCCGGAGCGGCGGGATCGGCGATCCCTTCGGCCAGCTCGGGCGCCGCCAGGCTCGGGAATTGGGACAGGAACTCCTCGCGCCCGGCCTTGACCGCACGCGCCAGCTCCGGCGTGTGGTCGGCGAAGTAGAGGAACGGCGCCGAGGCGCAGAACTCCTGTCCCATGAACAGCATCGGCGTCGCCGGCGCGAGCAGGAGCAGGGCGGTCATCGCCCGGAGCTCGCCCGGGCTCGTCTGGACGTGGATGCGCGCGCCGCGCGCCGAGTTGGCCACCTGGTCGTGGTTCTGGAGGAAGCTCACGAAGGCGGTGCGCGGCAGATGCAGAGACGACGTGCCGCGGCGCTTCTCCTGCCACGAGTAGCGCTGCCCTTGATAGAGGTAGCCGTACTTGACCGCCGAGATCAGCTCCTGCGGTGTGCCGCAGTAGTCGCTGTAGTAGGCCTCTCTGCGGCCGGTGAGCGCCACGACGGCGGTGTGGTGGAAGTCGTCGTTCCACAATGCGTCGAGACCGTAGCCGCCGCGCTCGGGAGGCTGCACCAGGCGGGTGTGCTGCGGCTCGTTCTCGGCGATCAGATAGGTCGCGCGCCCCCCGAGCGCCTCGCCGGCCTCCCGCACGGCGCGGGCGACGGCGGCCAGGATGTGCTCCGGCGAGGCGTCCTTGACGTCCTGGGTGGCGTCGAGGCGGAGGCCGTCGAAGTGGTATTCCATGATCCAGGACGTGCCGTTGGCGATATAGAAGTCGCGCACCGGTCCGGACTCCGGATCTTCGAAGTTGAGCGCCTCGCCCCAGTCGTTGGTGTAGCGGTCCGTAAAGTAATGATCAGAAAACTGCTTCAGGTAGTTGCCGTCCGGGCCGAGATGGTTGTAGACCACGTCGAGAATGACGCCGAGCCCCGCGGCGTGAGCGCGGTCGACGAAGCGGCGCAGGTCGTCGGGCGTGCCATAGATGTGCGACGGAGCGAACAGGCCGACGCCGTCGTAGCCCCAGCCGAAGGTGCCGGGAAACTCGGCGACCGGCATCACCTCCAGGCAGGTGATGCCGAGGCGCGCCAGCTCGGGCAGTTCGCGCGCCGCCGCCTCCCAGGTGCCCTCCGGCGTGAACGCGCCGATGTGCATCTCGTAGAGCACGGCGCCCGCTGCGGCCACCCCTTTCCAGCCGCCGTCCTGCCAATCATAGAGACGGGGATCGACGACGCACGACGGTCCGTGCGGTCCCTGCGGCTGGAACCGGGAAGCGGGATCGGGATAGAGGTCCGCGCCATCGAGCCGGTAGCGATACAGATCGCCGGCTCCGGCTCCCGCGGCAAGGCCGGAGAAGTATCCGTTGCGCTCCGCGGTCAGGGGGACGGTCCGTTCGGCCTGATCGCCATCTTTTCCGGTGAGCACCACCTCGACGCTCCGGCGTTTCGGCGCCCAGACGCGGAAATGAACGCCGTTCGAGACGGCTTCTGCGCCGATGACGGGTGGCGGTGTCGCAGGAGTAGGCATCGCCGGTGCGGGATGCACACGGTGTGCCGCCCCCTGCCTACAAGACTTGGATCATGCCCGCGCCGCGGAGCACCTCGGGGCCGGTGGGAAGCCGTGCGCCGCCCGCCTCTTCGAGCGTGATGACGGCCGAGCGGGTGCCAGCAGGCATCGCTTCGGAGCTCATCTCGACCCGCTCGTCCGGCTTGGCCAGGAAGGTACCGCCGTTGACCGGCGGACCCTGGTCCGGCATGAACCAGAGCTGGTAGACCTTGCCACGCGTGGAGGGCTTCAGGCCTTCGATCGAGAGATGCCAGTGCTGGTGGTCGGCGGCGACGAAGAGCGCGCCGCGGGCGTCGGGCTGGAGGCGGCCGACCGGCCGGAGCGGATTGACCAGGGCCGCCGGCGCGGTGACCAGGGTCATGGTGGTCCGCAACTGGCTGTACTCGTTCTTGAAGCGCTCGCTCTCCAGGCGCGCCTGCGCTTCCTTCTGCTTCGCCTCCCGCGCTTCGCGCTCAAGCCGGGCGACGGTCTCCCGCTGGCCGGCCTGCTGGAGGTAGAGCCAGCCGGAGAGGCCGAGGAGAGCGAAGATGAGGGCGGCGGCGAGCGCGCCCAGCCAACTGACCGGCCGGCGGGTGGCGGATAGCGGCACGGGGCGCGGCGGCATGCGGCGCGCGCCCGACACCGGCGGCTCGGCAGGGGCAGGAACCGGAGCCGGCACGAAGATCGGTTCCGCGGGTGCCGGTGTCTCGGCAGGCACCTGAGGGGGTGGAGCTGCCGGGGCCGCTTGTGGAGCGAGCGCCGGAGCTGGAGGCGGCGCCGGAGCCGCGGCGGCCCGGCCGGTGATCGTGGCGAACAGCCGCTGCTTCGTCTCCGGATCGGGCTCGGCCGGGGTGAGCTCGTAGGGGATCAACCCCATGACCTCGATATACAGGCGCGCCAGGGTCTCGGCGGTCTCATCGCCGCGCGGCTCGGCGGCGGAGGGATCGGCCCCCCGCTCCAGCGCCTCGACGGCGGCGTTGATCATCTGGTCTTCCCAGTGCGTTTCCTGGCTCACAACCGGCTCACACTTGGCTCACAATAGCTGCCTGATCTCGGCGCGCAGCGCGCTCCGCAGTTTCTTCATGGCGAGCAGCGTCCGCGTCTTCACCGTGCCCAGGGGGAGGTCGGTGCGCGCCGCGATCTCGCTCTGCGTCAACCCCTCGTAGAACGCCAGCTCGATCACCTGCCGCTGCTCGGGCGGCAGGTTCGCCATTTCGCGGCGCACCCGTTCGCGCCGTTCTCTCAGGAATACGGCGTCCGCCCCCTCGGGGGATGCATGGTCGACCGGATTCGCCAGATGCGACGCCTCGTGCGTGCGTTCCACCACCTTGCCGTGGCGCAACCGGTCGATGGCCCGGCTGCGGGTGAGCAGCACCAGCCAGGTGGACACGGACGAGCGCGCCGGATCGTAGCGGGCCGCATGGTTCCAGACGTGGACGAAGACTTCCTGGAGGACGTCGCCGGCGTCGGGGGAGCCGCTCAGGATGCGGCGGGCGAGGGCGAGCAGGGTCGGGGAGTGGCGGTCGTAGAGCACGGCGAGCGCGCCGGGGCGCCGCTCGACGACGTAGCGCATGAGGACCGCGTCGCTCAGGGTGCCCGGATCGACCCGCTCGGGGGGCTGCGCTTTGACTGGGTCCGTTTCCGGCATCTGTCGCGCGGCCTAGGATAGCATGAAGCCATGAACGATTCCCCTCCCGCCGTCTACCCCGATGCAAGGCCCGGCCCGGTGCAGCCGGCGATCCGCGTCATCCTGATGCCCAAGGACACCAACGCCCTGGGCACCATCTTCGGCGGCATCATCCTCTCCTACATCGACCAGGCGGGAGCCGTCGAAGCGCACCGCCACGCTCCGGGCCGCCTGGTGACGGTGGCGATGCGCGAGGTGGTCTTCCATGCTCCCGTCTTCGTCGGCGACCTGGTCAGCTTCTACACCGAGACGCTCCGCCTCGGCCGCACCTCGGTGACGGTGAAAGTGATCGTGGAGGTGGAGCGCGGTCCGCAGGGCCCGGAGACCGGCCGCGTGAAGGTCACCGAGGCCGAAGTGGTCTACGTCCACGTCGACCGCCACAATCACCCCACCCCCCTCCCTGCCAACCCAAAGTAGTGGAGGGGCTTGCCCCCTCCGGGAGGGCGGAGAACGGCGCCCTCAGCCAACTTCCGGATTCCCTCGCGCCCGCTTGAGGCAGACCGCCATCTCCTCGATCAGCTCGGCCGTGAGGGTCTCCCGGCGCGCGGCTTCTTGAAAGAGGACGAGCGCGGCCGTGGCTTCGCGATGGATGTCTCCCGCAGTGAAGATCTCGCGCATCTCCTCGGCCAGCTCTTTCACCGCCGCCGTCCGGTTCTGCCGCAAGTACAGCAACGCCAGGTCGAGGGAGACCAGCGCCGCGTCGTAGCCGATGCCCTCCGCGACGAATCCGGTCCGGACGTCGAGGAAACTCTGCTCGGCCTCCGCGAAAAGCCCGGCGGCCACCGCGATCCTGCCCTGGAGCCAGAGCCGCCGGAGAACGGTCCAGGGATTCGCAAACTGTTGATACAGCAGAGCGTCCGCCTGGAGCAGAGCGCCGCCTTCTTCGTACCTGGCGCTTTCCACGAAGATCAACGCAAGATTGAAACGGGCGCAGAGATAGAGCCGCGGGTCGGATTCAGGGTTCAGGAACGCCAGAGCTGTCCGGGTCGTTTCGATCGCTTGAGCAAGCTTCTGCTGCTCGTAATACGCCAGACCGAGCGCCACGAGCGGCCTGGCCTTCTCAATCGATTCACCGGCAAGCTCGAAGAGAGCCGCGGAGCGGCAGAGCAGTTTCTCGGCCTCCTGGAAGCGGCGCTGATCCTTGCGGAGAACGCCTTCAAGCCAGTCCACCTCTGCGTAGACCAGCGTCTTGGTGACATCCTCATGGCGGATCAGGCTGCGGGCACTCGCCATCCTTTCATCGGCCTCGCGAAGCTTACCCGTGGCCCGGAGTGCGTTCGCCTGATAAGCCCTTGCGCGAACCAAGGCGTCGTAATAGCCCGGCCCCTGAAGAGTGCGCAGAAGGACCTGCTCGGCGGCCTCCGCGAGCTCATACATCGACTGCGGCTGCTCCGGTGCGAATCCCTTAGCCTTATTGAGTAGGCCATGCACCAACAGCTCCCTTGAAACGCCGGCCGGCACGCCGAATCCTGGCGAGCCGCTGCTCAGCCGTCAACCCCAGAAGCTCGCACATATCGCGGTCAGCCTCTTGTCGCTTCTCGCCATCCTCCGCCGCATGCCGTTCGATTACCAAAGGGAGCAGCCGGAAGGCCGTTTCATAGTCGGCCGCCTGCTCCTGCGTCCTCTCCTGAAAGGTCCAGACTCCGTCACGGCAGGTCGGGCAGAGCCGGAGAAGGTGATCCCACCCGAGCTCCAACACGATATGAGGATGGAGTTCCCCCCGCCGCACGGCCTCCAGCAGCTCCGCAGTAATATGGATGTCGGTCAATGCACCCCTCCTTGAGGACCGCATCATCCTATAACAAATCTCCGAAACAAGAGACACCAGGATTGAAAAAGCGCGCCAGCCGGGGGTGGATGGCGCCGGCTGGCACGGAAGTACATGCTAGCCAGCGGGATCCATCCCCGATCCGAGATCAGGAGCGAGCTGGCCCCATGGATCCATCCCGGATCCGAGGTTCCCGAAGACCACCAGGACCGACCGAAGCACAAGCCAGAGTTGACGGCGCATAGAGCCTCCACGCGGCGCGGCACCCGGCACCCTCCGCCACGGAGAATCGGGCCGGCCGATCCTCCTAGGGTGCCTGGTTTGGAGAGGCTTGGGAATTGGCTGGCTCGCCTCGATGCGGTCCCGTCGCGGCAGGACTGACTCCCGCCGCGGCAGGAGGACGCCGGATCACGGCGGGCTTGGCTCCCGTCGCGGCGGGGGTCAGTCCTGA
>DATARD010000278.1:0-8554 GCA_036264355.1 Thermoanaerobaculia bacterium | reverse complement strand
CACGAAGTGGACGGTGGTGATCTTCTCGCGCGCGATGAGATCGGCCAGGTAGCGGGGATCCTTGTGCCCTTCCGGCTGCGCGAGCACGAGGCGCGCCCCGGTCAGGAGCGGCCAGAAGAATTCCCACACCGAGACGTCGAAACTGAACGGCGTCTTCTGGAGGACGCGGTCCTCGGCCGTCAGGCCGTACGCCTCCTGCATCCACTGCAGCCGGTTGACGATGCCGCGATGGGGGATCATCACCCCCTTGGGAGTCCCCGTCGAGCCGGAGGTGTAGAGCACGTAGGCGAGGTTGTCGCCCCCGGTGCTGTCGAATCCGGCCGATCGGTCCGATCCGACAGATCCGTCTGATCTCCAGGCCCGGCCCCCGCCGGCGTCGAGGAACACCACCGGCGGCCCCCCCACCGGCAGCAGAGCCGCGAACCGGTCCTGGGTGACCACCGCGGAAAGGCCGGCGTTTTCGACGAGCGTCGCCAGCCGCTCCTCCGGGAGCGTGGGATCGAGCGGCACGTACGCCGCACCCGCCTCCAGCACGCCGAGCAGGCCGGTGATCATCGCGAGCGAGCGCTCCAGCAGTACGCCCACCCGGCCGTCCGGCTTCACGCCCAGCCTGGCCAGATGGCCGGCCAGTTGGCGGGCGCGGTCCACCAGCTCGCGATAGGTGGCCTGCTCGTTCTCGTCCACCGCGGCCACCGCGCCGGGCGTCCGGCCGGCCTGCGCCGCGACCAGCTCGTGCAGGGTGTGACCGCGCGGGTAGCCCACCGCCGTGTCGTTCCACTCGGCCAGGAGTTGGTGGCGCTCGCCGGGAGCGAGGAGAGGAATCTCCGCGAGCGGCCGCTGCGGCTCGGCCAGCACGCCGGAGAGGAGCCGCTCGAGATGTCCGCCCAGGCGGACCATCGTCGGGCCCTCGAACAGATCCCGGCTGTAATCGAGCATGCCGAGCAGCCCTTTCTCGAGCTCCCGGAAGGTGCAGGTCAGCTCGAATTGCGCGACCCCCAGCCCGGTGGCTTCCGGGATGATCTTGATGCCGGGATGCTCGATCGCGCCCTCCAGGGTGTTCTCCATGGTGAACATCACCTGCACGAGCGGCGGCCGGCTCAAATCCCGCTCCGGCGCGAGCTCCTCGACTAGGCGCTCGAACGGCAGCTCCTGGTGCGAGTAGGAGGAGAGCGTCGTCTCGCGCACCCGGGTGAGGAGATCGCTGAAGCTCGGATTGCCGCCGAGGTCCGCCCGCAGCACCAGCGTGTTGACGAAGAAGCCGATCAGCGGTCCGAGCTCGGCCCGGATGCGGCCGGCGATCGGCGTCGCCACGGCGAGATCGTCCTCCCCGGTGTAGCGCTGCAGGACGGCGAAGAAGCCGGCGAGCAGCGTCATGAAGAGCGTCGCCTCATGGCGGCGGGAGAGCGTCTGAAGCTCCGAGAGCGCCGCCGGATCCATGCGGAAGTTCCGCCCGGCTCCCCGCGTGCTGCGGACGGCCTGCCGCGGGTGGTCGGCCGGAAGCTCCAGGACCGGCGACATGCCGGCCAAACGGCTGCGCCACCAGTCGAGCTCCGCCTCCAGACGCGCTCCGGAAAGCCGGCGGCGTTGCCAAAGGGCGAAATCAGGATATTGGATGGGCAGCTCCGGCAACGGGCTCGGCTGGCCGGCGAGAAACGCCTGATAGAGCGCTCCGATCTCGTTCACCAGCACACCAATCGACAGGCCGTCGCTCACGATGTGATGCATCGCGAGAAAGAGCAGGTGCTCGTCGTCCGTGCAGCGGAACACGCAGCCGCGCAGCAGAGGGCCCTTTTCGAGGTCGAACGGCAGGCGGCTCTCCAGCGCGGATATCCGCCGGATCTCTGGATTCCGCCGCGCGGCCGGCAGCGCGCCGAGGTCGACCACTGGCAGCCGCGGCACGAAGCGAGGCGCGATCACCTGCACCGGCTCGCCGTCCTCGGTGGCGGCGAACGTGGTGCGCAGGGCCTCATGGCGGTCGGCCACGCCCGCGAGCGCAAGAGCCAGAGACGACAGGTGGAGAGGCCCGAGGATGCGCGTCGCCGACGGCAGGTTGTAGGCCGGATCGCCGGGATTTAGACGGTCGAGGAACCAGAGCCGGAGCTGGCTGAACGAAAGGGGAAGCGGAGCGAGCCGGTCCTCCCGGGGCTCGATGCGATCCGTTGCCCCCTCCGCCGACTTCTTCTTGCGCAGAAGGTCAAGAAGAACCTTCTTCTTAGCGGAAGATAGTCCGGAGAGCTTGTTCTGCGTTTGAGTCATGTCGTCCATCTCTCCTCGCGGGCCGCCGCCAGCTCGCGCTCGAGCTCGTCCAAGAGGAGCTCCTCGGCGGCCAGGGCGAGCGCCGCGGCGGTCGTCCGCTCAAGGAGGCTCGCGAGCGACAGGCGGACGCCGAGCTCCTGCTCCAGGCGATGGCGGACACGAGGGAGGAGGAGCGAGCGGCCGCCCAGGGCGAAGAAATCGTCCTTCCGCCCGACGCGCGGGACGCCCAGGACATCGCGCCAGACGTAGGCCACCGCCTCCTCGGCCGGCGTCGCCGGCGCTTCGTAGCCGCCGGCCGAGGCCGCCTCGAGCTTGGGGATTGGAAGAGCCCGGCGGTCGACCTTGCCGCTCGCGTTCCGCGGCAAGGCGGGAAGCAGGGCGAAGAGCGACGGCACCGCTGGCTCGGGGAGGCGCTCTTTCAAGAACCCGCGGAGCTCGGCCGCCGTGGCGACCTCCCCCGGCCGCGCCGCCCACCAGGCGACCAACGCGCGCTCGCCGGCGCGCCGCTCGTCGATCCCCACGGCCGCCTCGGCGACCGCCGGGTGCTGCGCGAGCACCCCCTCGATCTCCGCCAGCTCGATGCGGAAGCCGCGCAACTTGACCTGGCGGTCGATGCGGCCGAGGTACTCGAGCGCGCCCTCCTCCCCTCCATCCAGACGATGGCGCGCCACATCGCCGGTCGTGTACATCCGCGCGCCGGAGCGGCCCGCGAAGGGGTCGGGAAGGAAGGTGCTGGCGGTCAGGTCCGGGCGCCCGAGGTAGCCGCGGGCGAGGGTCTCGCCGCCGATCGCGATCTCGCCGGGGATCCCCGGCGGGCAGAGCTCGCGCGTGCCGTCCAGGACGTAGGCGCGGGCGCCCGGCAGCGGCCGGCCAATCGGGAGCTCGCGGAGCGGGCGCGGCGGACCGTCCGGCTCGCCATGGACGGCGTGCGAGGTGGCGGCGACGGTGACCTCCGTCGGCCCGTAGGAGTTGATCACCCGCGCCGCGGGGCCGAGCTGACGGCGCAGGCGCGCGACGCGTTCCGGGAGCGCCCGCTCGCCGCCGAAGACGAGGAGGCGAAGGGATGGCGGCCAGGCGGCCTCGCCGGCGTCGACCCGGTCGACCAGCTCTTGCCAGAAGACGGTGGGCAGGTCGCAGACGGTCACCCCCCAACTCGCGCAGGTGCCCAGGAAGGCCGGCGCCCCGGCGAGCATCGCGTCGTTGCGGAGGATCAGCGCCGCGCCGCTCGCCAGGCAGCAGAAGATCTCCTCGGCGCTGGCGTCGAAGGAGAGGGAGGCGAACTGCAGCACGCGGTCGGAGGGGGTGAGCGCGAGGTCCCGCCGCGTCGCGAGGACGTAGCTCGCGAGCCCGCCGTGGCGGATCATCACCCCCTTGGGCGCGCCGGTCGAGCCCGAGGTGTAGATGACGTAGGCGAGGTCCTCGCGGCCGGCCCCAAGCGTGGGGTCGATCGTCGGGTCGCTCGCAGGCTCTCCCACCGGCGCCGGCTCGGCCTCGAGGGCCGGCCAGATCTCGTCGAGGTCAACGACGGGCAGGCCGGCGAGCTTGGCCGCCTCGCACGCGGCCGCGTGCCCGCCGCCGGTGAGGAGCGCCGCGGCGACGGCGCCGCGCCCGATGTCTTTGAGGATGACGGCCAGGCGCTCGACCGGGCTCGCCGGGTCGAGCGGCACGTAGGCTCCCCCCGCGGTGAGCACGGCGAAGACCGCGGCGACCATGCGCGGCGAGCGCTCGAGGGCGATCGCCACCCGGCTCTCCGGGCCGATCCCCTGGGCGACGAGCCGGCGCGCCAGGCCTCGCGCGAGGCGGGCGAGCTCGCCATAAGAGACCTCCCGACCCTCGGCACCCCCTGCACCCTCTGCGACGACGGCCGGCGCGCCGGGCGTGCGCGCCGCCTGAGCGAAGAAGGCGTGATGGACCAGCGGCGGCTGGACCCCAGCTTGGCCGGCCTCGCCACCATCGCCGGCATCGCTCCAGGCGAGGAGTTGGCGGCGCTCGGACGTCGAGAGGAGGGGGAGCTCGGCGAGCGGCCGCTCCGGCGCGGCGAGCGCGGCGGCGAGGAAGGCCGCCAGGTGGTCGAGGAGGCGCGCCGCCGTCGCCTCGGTGAAGAGGAGGGCGTCGTAGGCGAGCCGCAGCCCGATGCCGCCATCGCCATCTCCCTCGCCGCCGGGATCGGACCTCTCTTCGGCGAGGAGGCCGAGCTCGAAGACCTCTCCCGCCAGGTCCGCCGCGGGATCGGGAGGCGAGACGGCGATCTGGAGGCCCGCGAAGGAGAGCTGCGGCGCCGGCTGGCTCCGCTGGCTCCGAACGAGGAACATGACCTGGAACGGCGGCGCGCGGCGCGGGTCGCGCGGCAGGCCCAGGGCCGTGAGGAGCATCTTGAGCGGCAGGTCCTGGTGCGCGGCGGCGGCCGCCGCCGTCTCCCGGACCTCGTCGACGAGCGGGCCGTAACCCCGGTCGAGCCGCGGGCGGGCGCGGAGGACCAGGGTGTTGCGGAAGGGACCGATCAGCCCCTCGGCCTCCGGGCGGCGGCTCTCGATCGGCGTGCCGACGAGGAGGTCCTCCTCGCCGCCGGTGCGCCCGAGGACGGCGGCCCAGGCAGCCAGGAGGGTCGAAGAGAGCGGCGCCCCGCACCGGCCGCCCAACTCGCGGAGGGCCGCGACGAGCGGCGCCGGCAGCACGCGGTAGACCTCGCCGGCGAGGAAGCCATGCGCCGAGGCGCGGTCGAAGTCGGCCGGCACTCGCAGGACGGGAAGCGGCGGGGCAAGCGCGCGCCGCCAGGGATCGACCTCGCCGGCGAGCGTATCGCCCGCGAGGTGCAGCCTCTGCCAGAGCGCATGGTCGGCGTATTGGAGGGGGAGCTCGGGGAGCGGCGACGGCCGTCCCGCGGCGAAGGCCTCGTAGAGCGCCGCGACCTCTCGCCAGAGGACGAGGCTCGATCCGCCGTCGAAGACGATGGGGTGGGCGGTGAGGAGCCCGGCGTGCCGGCCCGCCGAGAGGCGCACGAGAGCGACGCGGAAAAGAGGCTCCGCCGCGAGGTCGAACGGGCGCCGCCGCTCCTCGGTGGAGAGGCGCGCCACCTCGGGCCTCCACGACGGCTCCGGAAGGCCGGCGAGGTCGACGAGCGGCAGCGGCCGGCGCGCGGCGGAGGCGACGACGGGCTCCGGCGCGCCGCCTGGCGCGGCGAAGGTGGTGCGCAGGATCTGGTGCCGACGGACCACCTCGTCGAGCGAGCGGGCGAGGAGGGCGGGGGCGAGCGGGCCCGAGATGTCGACGGTGTGGAAGAGGTTGCAGGTTGCCGCGCCGGGGTCGATCTGGTCGAGGAGCCACATCCGCTCCTGGGCGAAGGAGAGCGGGCAGACCGTTTCCTCCTGAAGCGCCGTCACACCAGGTCGCGCGGTTTGTCGGGGCAGCGTGCAGGTGGGTCGTTCCGCCAGGGTTTCCATGACCAGACAGCTTCGCATGGGGGAGGCGATGGGTCAAAGACACCCCGCAAGGGCTCCGGCCGGCTCAGGTCGACTCCGCGGTCCACTCCCGCGACCTCCAGGTGCTCAATCTGACCCTGTCCGGCGGCGAGCCGTTGGCGCATCCGGACTTCTTCCTCCTGGGCTCCCGGGCGCGGGAGCGAGCTCGGCTTCGTGGTGCGGGTGAAGTCGAACGGCCATGCTCTCCGTGGCGCTGCGCCGCCTGCGCGACGAGGTCGGGAGCTGCGCCGGGAACTCGCCACCTGGAAAGTCCCGCACGCCGACGCCGCGCGAGGCATTGCTCCTGAGCGAGCCCGTCCTCGTGGAGACGCGTCTGTCCTCTCCTCGGGGTCTACCCGCCCGGCTGCCTATACGTCAAAGCGAATCGCGTTGACGTGCATTAGGAAGAGGTGTAATATTTTGTAACTCTCGGATTCAGAAGCGATTAGCCCGTAGGGGCTGCCGCTTCTTGCCGAGCTTAGGAGAAGAAAGGTGACGCTAAGATGGCCGGTGAACGGCGCCGCATAATATCGACATAGAGGTTGGGCGGGCGCGGAGCGCAAGGCGGTCGTCACTGGAAGGTGAAGACGGCGACATAGCGGGATGAGCCATCGAGGTATGAAGCCGTTTTCAGGAGGAGTAGCATGCACCCCTTGCAGATATTCGTCGCATCGTCCAGCGAAGGCCTGGAAGCAGCGCGGGCCATTCAGCTTCAGTTGAGAGACATCGGCACGGTGCGTCTGTGGAATGAGGGCGTGTTCGGCCTTGGTCGAACGACGATCGAATCGCTGGAAGAGGCAGTCCGAGGCTCCGACATTGCAGTACTTGTGCTCCGGGCTGATGATCTCCTCGTGAGCCGTGGAAGTCGAGTGCCAGTGGGCCGAGACAACATTCTTTTCGAGCTGGGGCTGTTCATTGGCTATCTCGGCCGCGATCGCACGTTCGTTGCTTACGACAAGAGCAAGCCCGCAAAGGTGCTGTCCGACCTTGCAGGGGTCGCTCTTGCTGAATTCGATGGGAGTGACTCGAGGGAGTTGGTGACCGCAGTCGGGCCCGCCTGCACCTTGATTCGCCAAGCGGTTGAGCGCGCTACTCTCCCCAACGAGGTCTGGCACTCGTCATGGCAGCTTGGGGGCAAGACCTACCGAGAACGGCTCGAACTGCGGATTGACGCTCGCGGGTCCATCGTCGGCCGGCGCTTGTATGATGAGGTCGGAGGGCCATTTCAACGAGTATATCGTGTTCAAGGATTTCGGGGGAAGGGTTTTGATTGGATCGAGTATCATGAGGAGAACGGAGCAGGAGGAGGGGCACTCCTGCTTCGGCAACTGGGCTCTGGCAAGCTCAGAGGCCTGATTACGGCTGGCCACTGCGACACGGGCGTGTTGCGGTGCTACCTGAACCAGTGGGTGCTGGGCGCCTCCGAGGATGCCTACAACCCTGAATGGCTTCTGAAGGTCTGTGAGTTAACTTAGGATGCCGCCCAACACAGGGCTTGCAGCGGATGCCTGTCGACACCGCTGAAGCCCAATCACGTTGGGGCGTCATAGCGAGAGGCGCAGGGCACCGACAATATCAGCGAGGCTGAGAACCAATAGGGCTGAGAAGCATGACACCACGCCAGTGTGAAATCGCCGCCGAGTCATATACGGCCTGCCTCTTGGCACAGGCAGGCTATGACGTTCTCGTTCAGTACGGTGCTAACCAACACACTATGATCTCGTCGCTGTCAAGGAGAAACGTTTCTTGCCCATTTCGGTAAAGGGCGGTCAAGACGGCGGATGGATGTTGGCCGTTCGCTACGTCAAGGAGGGTACCGGTTATCATGCCGCAATAGATCAGTGGCTTGCCATGCAGCGCGATGACGTCGTTTACGTTTTTGTCCAGTTCATACGCGTGCCTCTTGGTCAAGCGCCGCGCGTCTTCGTTGCTCGTCCACCAGAGATTGCGGCCCACATGAAGACCCAATGTTCAGGCCGTGGTCACGGCTCACTGCAGGAAGACTACCTTCGTGATCATCCGCGCTCGCGATACAACCACAGAATCCCGGCCGAGTGGGGTTTTAGCCATGAACGCATTGATACTATCTGAGTCAACTGTTGAATCTGTCTGGTGCGGGGAGCGGCCAACCCCAGCGCTGCACCGGGCAGCTGGCGCCGCCGGTGAGCGCCATCCACGGGCCGAGTGGGCACGAGCGGGAGGTTGGAAACTTGCTTGATGCAACAATTGTTCTCCTAAAGGCTGCGCGATCAATGAAGTCTTTTATGGCTTATCTTGATGGTGATGGGGCCGCCTCGCTTCTGGCTGAGATCGAGCTTAACGCTGCAGCTACCGCTTTCGCGAACCTTCGGATCATCATAGACCAGAGATCACAATTGTGGAACGCTGTTAATCATCTAGAAACCTCTTGGCAGGCCGAGTTGTCTCGCATCCGGCAAGGATCGCGGTTTTGGCAAAGGGCAGTGACAGTGAATCTACTTAGATTGCAGCGCATGGCAAATCGCGCCAAGCTGATCGGGTATTTCTTGGCTCTTTGCTACAAGTTGTTGGGGGAACAGAACCTCGTTGATGAGTGCCTGCGGCAGTTGAAAGTTCTCGATCGAGTTGGGTATATAGACTACTTCCCTGGAGTCAAAGACATGTTCTTGGTGTTCATGACGACGGTGCAACTACCTGTGGCCGCTGTTGCGGGGGCGACCTTTCGTCAGAACAAATATATATCACCGGAGCAAGCCAATGAGATGGAGAAGATCCTGAAGTCGGACTGGTCTAGCCGCTAAGAGACCACGTGTGTCGCTCGGTGGTCGGGTGGGTAGAGCGATAAAGAGGCGGCTGCCTTG
>DATARD010000271.1:0-29772 GCA_036264355.1 Thermoanaerobaculia bacterium | reverse complement strand
TCGGGCCATGGAAGTGCCTCCTCTCTTGTTCTCGACAAACAAGAGGAAAGCACGTCTCCATGGCCTTTTGCAAGCCTGCCTCCACGCGAAAAGGACGCCTTAAGCGATCACGGATGGATCGGTGAGCTGAAGGGGTAGGTGGAGGGGCCACCGGCGTTAACTTGAGCGCAGGCGTAAACCCAAAGTAGTGGATGGGCTTGCCCCCTTCGGGTGGGCGGAAGGCGCCGGAGCACGGCGTCGACTTGGCGCTCCCTCAGCTCGCCCCTTGTGGGCGCAGGCGCGTAGCCTCGGGCTTCAGCCCGAGGTGGGAACGGCTACGCCGCCCCGAATCCCAGGGATAAATCCCTGGGCTACGTGCCATAGTCCCTCCGGGACAAGGTTCAAGAGGAGCGAGGCGCGTTCTGTTCTCAAGAGGTTGAGGATTTCCGCGCGTTCCGCCCACCCGGAGGGGGCAAGCCCCTCCACTACTTTGGGTTTACGCCTGCGCTCAAGTTAACGCCCAGGGTGGAGAGGCTTGCAGCGCCTCAATCCCGCGCCAGCACCTCGCCGCGGCCGTTGACCAGGGCCCGCTTCGGCTTCTTCGGCAGCTTGAGGCCCTTGACGTCCACGACCTTGGTCGATTCTCCGACCATGCCGGTCAGGCCGATGAGGACTTTTTCTCCCTTGTCGAATTCGAGATAGATCGGAACCGGGGTCCGGAAAGTCGGCGAGACGCCTTCCTGGACGACCTTTCCGGTGATGTGCCAGGTGTCACCTTCCTGTTTCACCGCGAGGTCCGCCACATAATGCGGGATCTCTGTGCCGTAGACCCACTGCTGGAAGAACCAATCCATTTTGCCGTCGCCGGTGGCGTTCAGGTTGGGCACCATGTGCTTCTCGACGATTCTCTGGAAATCCGCCGTGGTGGCGAACTTGCCGGCGTAGGTGGCGGCGTAGTCCTTCATCATCGCGATGAATCGTTCGTCCGGTATCTTCGAATGGCTGTCCCACATCAGCATGCGCAGCATGTGGAGGATGTAGCCGCCTTTCTCGTACACGATCGCCTGATAGGCCGACGGCGTGCGGGAGGTGGCGAGGCGCATCCCCTGGGTGATCGGTCCCGCCTGATACCGCGGCACCGCGTTGCCGGGATATTTGCCGGTGATCGATTTGCGCGCTTCGCTCCAGAAGCGATCGTATTCCGGCCAGCCCTGGGTGTGCTGCACCGCCAGGGCCGCCGAGAACTCGGCGAAGCCCTCTTCGAGCCAGACGTCGCGGTAGGTGGCGGCTCACACAAGATGGCCCCACCACTGATGGGCGAATTCGTGATAGCCCACCTGATCGACGAAATCCTTGGCCCCGAGGAGCCCCAGGCGCTGCCGCTGGGTGCTGTCGAGAAAAGCGATGTAGGGGAGAAAGATGAGCGACGGCCACGACTGCCCGAAGAAGAAGTTCGACTGCTGGGTGATCGCGACCTGGGTCTGCGGCAGCGGGCCGAAATAGGTGGTGAACAGGCGGGCCGAGTTGATGCCGTCGGCCATGGCTCCTTCGGCCAGGCGGGTGGTGTTGACGACGCCGAGGCTCGGGCCGCCTTCCATGGCGGCGTTGATCTCGCGGACGATGTCCGGCGTCCCGGGGTTGGTGTAGACCGCGAGCTGGAGCTTGCTGTCCTCGTCTTTCTTCTCCAGCTTCTTGAATTTGCCGTAGTTGAAGCCGGCGACCTGGACCGGCCCTTCGGTCTTCCAGGTAGAGACGGCGAGCTTCCCTTCGGTCCTCTCTCCGGTCTTGCGGCCGACCGAGATGACCTCGTTGCCGGCGGGAACCCGGTAGACGAGCTCGAACGCCGCCGGATCGGAGAAGACGCCGAGGTTGGGATACCAGCTCTCGCGGGCGCCCACCACGTAGTTCTTGTCGCCGACGTCGCGCAGAACTTTGTCGCCGCGGTAGGAGAGGCGGAGGAGGACGGTGGTCGCTTTGCCCATCTCGCCGCCTTTCTCGCCAGGCAGCGGCTGCGGGAAGACGGCGGCCGCGCCGGCGTCGTCGTCCTGGTCCTCCTGCACCCAGGCCGCCGGTTGCCAGGCCGGTTCGGCGCCACCGGCCTCGACCGCCCAGGAGGCTTCGCTGATGCGTAGTCTGGGCATCAGGAGGACCGGCAGCACGCGCAGCCCGGGCACCAGAGGATGGAAGCGAACGATCGCCGTGCCGGCGAGGTCGTCGCCTTTTTCGACCGTGGTCTCGATCCGGTAGTCGAGCGCGTCGGCGAGGACTCTCTCGGGATGCGGCTGGTGAGCGGCGAGCTCGGTCTTGCGGTCGGAGAGATACCAGACGCCGCCCTTGGTCGAATCGGCGACGTAGAAGACGACGTCCTCACCCCCCAGCCGGCCGCCGAGCTGCAACGCCTCGGCGCCGTTCGGATCGATCGCGGCCAGGGCCGGCGGTGTCTTCTTGCCGTCGATCAGGGCGAGGAAGAGGCCGGTTTTGGCACCGGGGGCGTTGAGCAGGTCCTGCAGCACGCGGAGGTGGAAGTTCACCTTGAAGTCCTTCCGCTGCCGCTTGAGCCACGACTCGTAGACCTGGACCGCCTTGGCATCCGGCGCCCCTTTCTCGACCGGCGTCTTGAGCTGGAGCTCCGCGCCGGTGCCGTCCACGAAGAAGAGGACGAGGCTGTCGAAGCTGTCGGAGAGCGACTCGAGCCCTTCGCCGGCTCCCGAGAAGAGGGCGAGCTGGCGCCGCTCGTTGGGAGTCGCCGGGGTCAGCCGGTAGCTGCCGTGACCCACGAACACCGCGCCGACCGTCCGGCCGTCCACCGGCGCCAGGAGGTGGAACGTCCCGCTGTCGAATTGAAAGTGGAAGACGTCACGGTCGAGCGCGAGATCCTTGACCGCGATCGTCCGGCCGTCCGGCCGCGCGCCGCGCAGAGCGGTATAGGTCGGATCCGGCGCGGCGGCGAGCGGCCCGGCGAGAGCGGCGCAGAGCACCGCCCCGGCGAGCGCGGACAGCAAGGGATGTCGGGTCATGGCTGCACCTCCGGTTGAACAGCACTGCTGGGAGGTGTCCATTCTACCGGATTCATTTCAGAGAACGCTCAGTCGATCTCGAAGACGAGCTCTCTCAAGGAAAGAAGCCCGGAGGCCGCCGCCGGCGGCCTCCGGAAGGAGGAGCGGGGGGAAGACCTACTGCTCGATCGAAACCTTCTTGAGGAGCACGGGCTGCGTCGAGTAGTTCTCGAGCTCCAGCGTCTTGCCGTCCTTGCTGAGGGTGATCTTGGTGGCGACGGACATCTTCCCTTCGCCCTTGCCGTTCTTGTCGAGATGGATTTCGATGACGGTGAAGGGGTAGCGGAGGGTGCGCGTCAAATAGGCAGCCTCCCAGAACCGGATGGGCCGATCTGTCGCGAGGACGATTTGCTCGCCGCCGTCCTCGGTGGGGGACACGGAGGCGAAGTGAATGTCCCAGCCGACGCGGTCCGGCGTCCGGATGTAGCCCACGCGGGGAGCCTTCTGCAGGTCGGTCAGCATCTTGTCCGCACCCTGGTTGCGCAGGGTGTCGAGCAGCGAGTCGAGCTCCCGGCGCGGAGACCAGCGGTCGATGCCGATCTCGACCATGCCGGTGGGACGGCGGTCGCCGATGCCGAGGCTCCGATGGCGTGGCAGGTTCGAGACGCCGAGGTTGACGGTGAACGAGATGAGCTTGAGGGGCGGCTCGGCCGGCGGCCTGACCAGCGCGGCGGCGGCGAGGCTGAGGGCCAGCCCTCCCACCACCAGTCCGGCAACAAGGTTTCGAGTCGACTTCTTGGTACGTACGATCATCATGTTTCTCCTGAAATGGCTTTCGCCGAAGCCCTCCGGGAAGAGAGCCTTGCGAATCGCGCACCAGGAGAAGAGGGTTTCCTTCCCGGTTTACAAACACCTCACAAACGTCAGGAAGGTCTTTCATCCAGCGGCCATCCTGGGAGCCCAGAAAGAGGGCGGAGGTCGCCGGGGCCGACGACCTCCAGGGGAGGATTGGATTGGAGTTGCTGCAAGTCTGCGATCTGCTCCGGAAGCAGGGCGGCGGTCATCGTGGGTCTCCGAGTGCCCTCCGCGGAGCGACTCCTGAAGAACGATGCACCAGGAAACCGGATTTTTCGCGCTGGTTTACAAAGATTTAACAAACGTCAAGGAGGTCTTTCAATTACCGGCGAAGAGAGGGCTCCTCCGCGCGGCCTCGCCGTCCGGCGCCTTCTGCGACGTGGTCTCTTGCTCCAACGTACAATGCTTCATGATCACCAAGCTCTGTCCTGCGGTCCTCCTGGCTCTTTTCCTGGCCGCTTCTTCCGTCGCGGCCGTCCAGCACACCTCGATCGGACCGGAAGGGGGTGCGGTCACCGTCCTCGCTGTCGATCCGGGCTCCGCGGCCACGGTCTATGCCGGCACCGGCGCCGGCATCTATAGGAGCGTTGATCACGGGCAGAGCTGGACGGCGGCGAGCCGCGGGATGACCAACGTGGCGATCACCGCGCTGGTGGTCGAAGCCCACGATCCGGTCACCCCGCGGGCCCTGCTGGCAGGCACGGCCGGCGGCCTGTTCCGGAGCACGGACGGCGCCGGCACCTGGGAGCCCGTTCCCCTCACCGCCGGGAGCTCCGACGACATCCAGTCCCTCACCGTCGATGCGGCGGACCCGCGGACGCTCTATGCCGGCATCGATCCCAGCTCTCCCGCCGACCACCTGGTGCGCAGCACGGACGGTGGAACGAGTTGGGAGGTGGTGCCGTTCCCGGGAGAGCGCCCGCTGGCTCTTGCCGCGAACGGTCCGCTCGTCCTGGCCGGCACGTTCAGTGGTCTCTATCAGAGCACCGACGGTGGAGCGAGTTGGGATGCGGTGCCGGCGGTTTCCGGTGCTGTGCGGACGCTCTTCCTGCGCGGTCTCCTGATTCTGGCTGGCACGCAGAACGGCATCTTCCGCAGCCTGGACGGCGGCGCCACCTGGGACTCCTCCAGCCAGGGGATCCCCAATCCCCAGACCGCTCAGGTCACCGCTCTGGCCACCGATCCCATCCACCCATGGGTCTTCTATGCCGGGATCTCCCGGTTCGGCGGCAGCGACGTCTTCAAGAGCGCCGATCGCGGCGGGCATTGGAGGCCCGTTTCAATGGGGCTCGCCCAGCGCGGCGTGCTCGCGCTGGCGGTCGATCCGGCGACCGGAGCGACCGTCTATGCGGGAACGCAGGTGGACGGCGTCTTCCGCAGCCTCGACGCGTCGTCGTCCTGGCGCGCCGCCAATCATGGATTGCGTGCGGCGGCGGTCCTCTCCGTCGCCGTCGATCCCACCCGGCCGCGGCGGCTGTATGCGGTCACCGTCAACGGCATCTTCCGCAGCGGCGACGGCGGATCGACCTGGACGCGTCTGCGCAGCGATCCCTGGGGCAATGTCGCCGTCGATCCGGCGGGCGTGGTCTATGCCCTCACTGGCACCCTGGGCCTGGCCCGCAGCCGTGACGCCGGAGTGATCTGGACCTCCATCGATCCGGGCCTGGTGGGCAGGGTCACGTTCGCCCTCGATCCTGCTCATCCGGACGTCCTTTTTGCCGGCGGGCATTGGGCGCTGGCCCGGAGCCGCAACGCTGGGGCAGCCTGGTCGAACGAAGCCATGGGTTGCATGGACGCGGAGAGTCTCGATGTCGTTGCCAAAACCGGCGAGGTCTACGTCGCCGGATTCCCCTCCTGCCAGTTCCAGGGCGGCGGCGTGCGGCGCAGTCTCGACGGCGGCGTCACCTGGACGGATGTCAGCTCGAATTTGCCGCCGCCACGCTTCATCCAGACCTTCGCCGCCGACCCGCGGACGCCGGCTCACCTCTTTGCCGGCGGCTGGCCGAGCGGCGCCACGTTCCGCGGCGCCGGTTTCCGCAGCACCGACCGCGGCGCCTCCTGGTTGCGGCTGAACGGGCCGGGCGGAGGAGCGATCGGCATCGGCGCCTTCGCGTTCCCGTCCGGCGCCCCGAACACCGTCTACGCTGGCGCGGACGGCGTCTGGGTGAGCACCGACGGCGGCGCCACCTGGAGCCATCTCGATCCGCTCGCGGGGCGCCTGGTCAACGGCCTCGCTCTCGATCCAACCGCTCCCGGCGCGCTCTATGCCGCGACCGAAGGCGGGCTGTTCCGGATCTCGGCAGACTGATCCAGCAGCGCGGCTGTTGCTGGGAGCGCTGCCATCCTGGCGGCCCGGTCGGCTGGAAGCCGGGCCGGGCTTATTCAGCGCAGGCAGGTCCCTCGCGATGCTCCAGAAGGTATCGCCAGGTGGACAACGGAGTGAGCTTCCGGGAGAGGCGGAAGAAAAAGCCTAAACGAGAGGATCGGAACCAGCCCTCGGCGTCGGACGGGATCTCGCGGTAGCTGCCCGCATCCAGGGTGAAGGCACGGAGCAGCGGCCCGTTGCCGCGGGCGTCGGCGATCCAGAGCTCGGGTATGCCGGCGCGGGCGTAGAGCGGAGGCAGGGTCCGGTAGTCCTTCGTGACCGAGCTGTCGCTGACCACCTCGACGATCAGGTCGGGCGACCCCTCGATCTTCGTCAGCCGGTCCGGATCGCTGCCGCTTGAGAGATAGTGGGCCCGTCCTTCCCGCAACGAGCTCCAGAAGACGGCCACGACGTCGGGCTCGGTCGACAGCCCGGCCGCGGAGGATGTCACGCGGGTGCTGTCCGTGAACACCTCGCCGAGCTCGAGCTCGGCGAACAAGGTGTGCAACGCCGCATGGATCGCCCCCTTGACGATCCCATGCGTGTGCAGATCCTCCGGGCTCATCTCCACCTCCACGTCACCCGCCAAGAAGTCGATGCGTCCAGTCTCCGGGAACGCCGCGGATGCGGCCCACCGCTCGAAACCGCTGAACGTCGAAGCGTCCGGCGGGATCACCAAGCCCTCCTCGAAGGTGATCAAGTGCTCGCGCGCCATGCCGGAAGTGTAGCGCATCTCGGCGACAATCCATCCGCAGTCAGCGCAGGCCCTCTTCCCCGGCCTTGAACCGTGGCGGTGGTGTGTGAACCGCCACTCCCTCATCTAGAATGGGCTCGATGATGACCGACGAGCGCATCCTCTCCGGGGCGCCGGATCCTGAAGACCTCGGCGTCGAGCCGACGCTGCGGCCGCAGCGACTCGATGAATACATCGGCCAGAAGAAGATCCTCGACAATCTGCGGGTCTTCATCCGGGCGGCTCGCGAGCGCCGCGAGAGCCTCGACCATGTGCTCCTGTTCGGCCCGCCGGGCCTGGGGAAGACGACGCTGGCGCACATCATCGCGAGCGAGATGGGGGCGCCGCTGCGTATCACGTCCGGACCGGTGCTCGAACGGGCGGGCGATCTGGCGGCGATCGTCACCAATCTCGATGCCGGCGAGGTGCTGTTCATCGACGAGATCCATCGCCTCGGACCGACGGTCGAGGAGATTCTCTATCCGGCGCTGGAGGACTTCCGCCTCGACCTGGTGATCGGCCAGGGGCCGGCGGCGCGCACGGTGAAGATCGAGCTGCCGCGGTTCACCCTGGTGGGCGCGACGACCCGCGCCGGCCTGGTGAGCGCGCCGCTCCGCGCCCGCTTCGGCATCGTCCACCGCCTCGACTTCTACCGCCCGGAAGAGCTCACGCTGATCGTCCAGCGGTCCGCCCGCCTGCTCGGCGTAACCGTCGATCCCCTGGGGGCGGCGGAGATCGCGCGCCGCAGCCGCGGCACGCCACGCGTCGCCAACCGGTTGCTGCGCCGGGTGCGCGACTTCGCCCAGGTCGACCGGGCGGGTGCCATCGATCTCAACATCGCCAAGAAGGCGCTGACCCTCCTGGAGGTGGACGATTTCGGCTTCGACGAGGTCGACCGCAAGATCCTGAGCACGCTGATCGAGCACTACGACGGCGGACCGGCCGGCCTGCGCGCGCTCGCCGCCGCGGTGGGCGAGGACAGCGGCACGATCGAGGACCTCTACGAGCCGTATCTGATCCAGGAAGGTTTCCTCCAGCGCACGCCGCGCGGGCGGGTGGCCACCCGCCGCGCCTACCAGCATCTTGGCTATCCGCCCCGGCCCGGCACCACCGGCAGCCTGTTCTGATCCCTCTGGCCGTGCGCCGCGCCGCCCTGATCTACAACCCGACCTCCGGGCGCCGCAAGCACGCGCAAGTGCTGGACACCGTCCTCGCCACGCTGCGCGACGGTGGCTTCGCCGTGGAGCCGGCTCCCACGAGCTATGCCGGCGAGGCGACGCTTCTGGCGCGCGGGCAGGCGGCGGACGGCTGCGAGGTGGTGTTCTCCTTCGGCGGCGACGGCACGGCGCGCGAGGTGGCGGCCGGCCTGCTGGGCACTCCGGCCGCGCTCGGTTTCCTGCCCGGCGGCACGGCCAACGTGCTGAGCCTCGGCTTCGGCCTGCCCAACGATCCGGTGCGCGCCGCGGCGGCGCTGTGCACGGCGCCGGTCCGCGATTTCGACGTCGGCCTGGCTGGGGGCCTGGCCGGAGGGCAGAGCCCCTTCCTCATGATGGTCTCCGCCGGGCTCGACGCCGCGATCCTGGCCGCGCTCGATCTGCGCCTCAAGCGCCGTCTGGGCAAGGGAGCCTACGCCGTGCAGGGGCTGCGCGAATGGTGGCGCTACAGCTATTCCGATCTTGACGTCATCGCCGACGGCAAGCCCCTCACCGCCACGTTCGCCGCGGTGGCGAACATTCCCTACTACGCCGGCTCCTTCCGGCTCGCTCCGGACGCGCAGCCGGACAATCGCCGGTTCGAGCTGGTGCTGTTCCACGGCCGCGGCCGGCTGGCCACTCTGGGCTTCGCGATCGATCTGTTCCGCGGCGTGCACGTCCGGCGGCGCGACGTCACCGTGCTGCGCGCGAAAGAAATCGTCCTCGCCGGACCGGCCGGCGCCGCGGCGCAGTTGGACGGCGATCTCTGCTCCGAATGTCTCCCCTTGACGGTGCGCCTGGCACCGGACAGGCTGAAAGTGCTCTTTCCGGCCCGCCGCCGGTGAGGTTCCCCGGATGACCAAACCGACCGATCCCATCCCGAGCCGTCCTCTCGACGCCATCTTCTCCCCGCGCTCCGTCGCCGTGATCGGAGCCTCGCGCCGCCGCGATTCGATCGGCTTCTCGCTGCTGCGCAACCTGATCGCGAGCGAATTCAACGGCACGATCTTTCCGGTCAATCCGTCGGCCTCGTCGATCCACTCGCTCAAGTGCTACCCGAGCGTGGAAGCCATCCCCGATCCGGTCGATCTCGCCGTGATCCTGGTGCCCAAGAAACTGGTGCCCGGCGTGGTGGACGAGTGCCTGGCGAAAAAGGTGCGCGGCCTGGTGGTGATCACCGCCGGCTTTTCGGAGACCGGCGAGGAAGGCGCGCGCAACGAGCTCGCCCTGCGCGGCAAGGTGCGCGCCGTCGGCGTGCGGATGATCGGACCCAACTGCATGGGCGTGATCAACACCGACGCGGGCATCAGCCTGAACGCCACCTTCGCGCCGACGCCGGCCCGGCCGGGCTCGATCGGTTTCGTCAGCCAGTCCGGCGCTCTCGGCGTCGCGATCCTCAACGTCGCGCAGGATCTCGGCATCGGTCTCACCCAGTTCGTCTCGATGGGCAACAAGGCCGACGTCTCCGGCAACGACCTCATCGAGCATTGGGAGGACGATCCGGCGACCCGCGTCATCTGTATGTATCTCGAATCGTTCGGCAACCCGCGGCGTTTCACCGAGATCGCCAAGCGGGTGTCGCGCAAGAAGCCGATCCTTGTCGTCAAATCCGGGCGGACTGCGGAAGGCGCGCGCGCCGCCTCCAGCCACACCGGCGCGATCGCCGGCACCGACGTCACCGTCTCGGCCTTTCTCGATCAGTGCGGCGTGCTGCGCGCCAACACCATCGAAGAGCTGTTCGACATCGCGCGCGCCCTCGACCGCTCGCCGCTGCCGGAAGGCAACCGCGTCGGCATCGTCACCAATGCCGGCGGTCCGGCGATCATGGCGACCGACGCCTGCGTCAACCTCGGATTGCGCATGGCGGAGCTCTCCGACGCCACCCGCGCCGCGCTGCGTGCGTTCCTGCCCGCCGAGGCGAGCGTCGCGAATCCGGTCGACATGATCGCCTCCGCGAACGCCGAGTCCTACACCCGCGGCCTCGCCGCCGTGCTCGACGATCCAGGGGTCGACATGGCGATGGTGATCAACGTCACGCCGCTGCTGTCGAATCCGATCGACGTGCTGGAAGCCGCCGGCGAGGTCGCGCGGACGCGGTCCAAGCCGGTGCTCGCGGTGATGATGGCGACCGACGAGTTCTACGAAACGGCGAAGACGAAACCCGATCTGCCGCCGGTCTACCGTTTTCCGGAGTCGGCGGCGCGCGCCCTCTTCATGCTCGCCCGCTACGGCGCTTGGCGGCGGCGGCCCGACGAGGCGCCGGTCGCCGCCTTTGACGCCGACGACAAGGCGGTGGAGGAGATCCTCGACCGCACCCCCGAAGGCTACCTGGAGCCGGCCGACGTCTTCCGCGTCCTCGACCTCTACGGCATTCCGCTGGCGCGCTGGCAAGCGGTCGCGACGCCGGAGGAGGCGCTCGCCGCCGCGCGGCAGATCGGCTATCCGGTCGTGCTCAAGGCGATCGCGCCCGATCTGGTCCACAAGAGCGACGTCGGCGCCGTGCGCGTCGATCTGCGCACCGAGGAAGAGCTGAGCCGCGCGCTCGCCGAGATGACCGCCGCGCTGGTCCGCGCCGGGCACCGCGCCGAAGGCTTCCTCGTCCAGGAGATGGCCCGCGGCGGCCACGAGGTGATCTTCGGCATCACCACCGATCCGCGTTTCGGTCCGCTCCTCATGTTCGGCCTCGGCGGCAAATACGTCGAAGTCTTCCAGGACGTCCGCTTCGGCGTGCCGCCGCTCGCCGGCTCGGAAGCGCGCGACATGATCGCCGGCATCCGCGGCTTCAAGCTCCTCGAAGGCGTGCGCGGCGAGCCCGGCGCCGACCTCGAAGTCCTCGCCGACGTGCTGCTCCGACTCGCCCAACTCGTCGAGCGCCATCCGCGCCTCCGCGAGCTCGACATCAACCCCTTCCTGGCCGGCCCGGACCGCCAGACCGCGCGCGCCCTGGACGCCCGCCTGCGCGTCGGCCCGGTCACCCCGCCAACAACGGAGCAGGTATGAAAAGCGTCCTCCTCTGTACCGCTCTCACGGCCGCCGCCCTGGCTCTCGGGCTCGGCACGACAACAGCCGTCCCGCCGGGAGCTGTCACGAGCCACCGTGACAGCGTGGAGTTTCCGGCCACCGTCAACGCCTCCGGCTTCAGCCGCCACGTCCTCGGCATGCCGGGCTATCACCTCATCGTCTGGAAAGGCGGCCGCGCCTCCGGCGAAGCGCTCTTCCAGGCCGCGGTGACCGACGTCCAGGTGCTGGACGCGCTGGAGGCCCTCGGCGCCAAACCCGGCAACAACCTGCCGATGGAAACCTGGGACGACCGGAAAGATCCGCACTCCAAAGCGCCGGACATGATCATCGCCGGCCCCGCCGTCGACGTCCTCATCCGCATGCCCGGCCGTAGCGAGCCGCTGCCTCTGGACCAGATCCTCACCGGCCAGCAAGGTTTCGCCATGCGCCTCGGCGGCCACCGCGCCAACATCCCGAAATGGAAATCCGGCTGCATCGCCTGCCTCTACTCCTGCCCCGGCAGTAAAGTCGGAAACGCCAAGGCGACGGTGCGTGACTACGTGCGCGATCCGGACCGCTATCAGGTGCGGCCGGGCGTGCTGCCGGCGGATGGGACGGGGGTGACGGTGGTTTTGCGTTTGGGTGGGGGAGGGCAGACGCCTCAAAAGCCCCGAGGTTAATTCTGTTGTCACATTTTTTGACCCCGGAGGGGTCGCTGCACCTAGCCCAGGGTTTCAACCCTGGGGAAGCGAGCGAAGACGCCTCCCAACCCAGGGATAAATCCCTGGGCTAGATGCAGAAGCCCCTCCGGGGCGACAACAACCAAGACGCCTTCAAATGGCGCAATTCCTCTCACTCCAAAACCGCCCAGACGGGGAGAGCACGGTTCTGTTCCGTGCTCCCCCACGCTGTGCCGGAATACACCTCCGGCAGGCGGTCTACCAAGATACGGGCAGGAGGATGGCCGGTTCTCCTCTGCCCGTCAGATTCAGTTTTCAAAGAACATCATTCTGCCTTGCCCAGGCTTCGGCCGGCTTGGAATGGGCGTCGGGCGTTTTGCCCGGGGCCATTCCGGGTCGGCTTCCGCTCTGCCGGCGTGGCGGAGTCCTGCTTTGCTTCAGAATCGATCCGCTCAAGCCGTCCGAAGCTTCTGACGGTGCGGAATCGCTCTGGTCAAGCCGTCATTAGCTTCTGATGCTCCGGAGTCGCGCCGGTCAAGTCATCCGCGCCTTCTGGCGATCCGGAATGCCGCTGGTCAAGGCGTCATGACTTTCGGATGGTCCGGAATTGTTCTGCTCGAAGCGCAATCGGCTTGTGATGAACCGAAATAGAGTTATTCAGGCGCCGTGCGCTCCTGGTAGCGAAGAATCGAGCTGATCAATCCGTCGTCGCGGCGTATAGAGCCACTCTTCTGAAGAAAAGTCAAGAACGAGCTTGACGGAGCCGTTATGCCCATGGCAGTCTATGCCTATCGTAGCCCTGGTCGTCAAGGCCGGGTGCGTTCTTTGACAACTTGAACTGTGAGAATGACCGGGCAGTCGCGCGGCGTGGGGCACCGCCCTGCTCGGTGCCGGAGTCGGGCGGTTGCGCAGGGTACTTTTGTGGCCTGCGGACCGCTCCGGCGACGGCTTCACACGTGCCGCGAATCCCATTTCGCGGGCGCTATACTTCTTTTCCATGCGGACCTACCGGCTTCCTCCTCCCGCTGATCTGGTTCGCCGCCTTGGCCAACGGGGTGAGGAGGGCGATCAGCCAGCAGACGGAGATCTGGCGCTCGGTCGAGATCCGGATGGACGACGGGGCGGTCGGCCGTTCGCAGATTCGCGTGCCGGAGGTCCTCATCCGCCGCGAGGAGGTGACCGCGATCCGTGAGACCGGCCAGGGAATGGTGGTGAAAACCGCCGACCGCTACCGCTCTCTCCTCATTCCTCGGCTCCTCGATCCAGCCGATTACGCGGAGATTCGGGAAGACCTGGCCACGTGGGTGCCCATCGAGAGCGGCGGTGGCGAGCGCGGGAAGTCGCTCGCCTTGATGGTTCTGCTGATCGGCGGATTCGTCGTGATGGGCTTTTCCCACGACCGCGGCTTGGTTGCCGCGGTCGCTCTCTGCCTCATCGCGGTCTATGTCTGGACCGCTTGGCGAGCCTACCGTCAACAGGGAATGGAACCCCGCCTTCCGCAAGCAGGCCATCTTCGGCCTCGTCTTCGTCATCCTCTTCGCGGCGGCGAGGTTCGCCTTCCTGTTCGGTTGGCTAGGTTGAAATCAACCTAGTTTCTACCTATGCTCTCCCTATGGCACTCAGTATCAAAAGTCCGGAAGTCGAGGAGCTGGTCGCGGCTGTCGCCGCGCTGACCGGCGAGAGCAAGACGGAGGCTGTCCGCCTGGCCTTGGTTGAACGCCGCGAACGCCTGAGCCTGCAACACGCGCATCGCGAGCGCGGCGGCGACTTCCTTCGCTATCTCGAAGAGGAGGTGTGGCCGAAAGCTCCTCCGGGTCAATTGGGCCGCCGACTCAGCCGCGAAGAGGAGGACGAGATCCTCGGCTATGGAGCGGGTGGCGTTTGATCCTCGACAGCTCCGTCATCGTAGCGATTGCCCTTCGGGAGCCGGGTTTCGAGCAACTGGTTGACAGACTACGGTCCGCGAAAACCATCGGCATCGGCACGCCGACCCTGGTTGAGGCCGGAATGGTCCTGTCGGCGCGCCTGGGTGTCGAGCCGCAGGCTCTGCTCGATCGATTTCTCCGCGATTTCGGAGTGACACCGGTGGTTTTTGGAGAGCAGCACTGGCGGGAAGCGCTGGAGGCGTTCCGCCGGTTTGGCAAGGGTCGGCATCCGGCCGCTCTCAACTTCGGCGACTGCCTGAGCTATGCTGCCGCCAGGCTTGCCGATCGTCCCCTTCTTTTCGTCGGTGACGACTTCCCGCGCACTGATATCCCAGCAGCCTGAGGCCGTGCCCGGATCAACCGGGCCGCCAGGATGGCAGCGCTCCCAGCAGGGGTATCTCTTCGCTGGGACCGCTGGCTTCCAGCCGGCCCGGTTTACCCGGGCTCCTATCCCAACCCCTGCCGCATGAAGTGCCAGCGCAGATCCCCCTGCATGGGTTGGAACACCTCGGGGGCGATCTTGTGCTGGAAGCGGTGGAGGACGGCGCTGAGCGGCTCGCCGTGGGCGGCGGCTTCGATCGCTTCGGCGGCGTCGCTGCCGGCTTTGCTGATGTAGGTCTGCCAGATCGCCTGGCGGATGGAGACGGAGCCCAGGGAGACGTTGGGCATGCGGCCGACGCCCTTCTTGAGGATCGCGATCTTCTCTTTGAGGCTTCTCTCGCTGTCCATCGGCTCGCGTTGCCAGGGCGTGTAGGGCTTCGGCACCAGCACGCTCACTCCAAGGTGGACATGACCGATGATGCCGCGCGGCACCAGCTCTTCGAGCATCACCGCCTTGGCGCGCGCCGCGAGACCCAGGATGCCGTGCACGTCGTCCATCGTCTCGCCGGGCAGGCCGATGATGAAGTAGAGCTTGAGCTGGGTCATGCCGGACCGGAAGATCAGGCGGATTTTTTCCAGCAGGAAGTCGTTCTTGATCGGCTTGCCCATCTTGACCCGCAACTCGTCAGTGCCGGTCTCGGGCGCCAGGGTGATCGAGCGGTCGCCGGAGGCGTGCAGGGCGTCGAGCACTCCCTCGGTGACCGCCGGGATGCGGATCGAGGAGACCGAGGTGCGGAAGCCGAGGGCCGTCGCCTCGCGCAGGATGCGCTCGATGTCCGGATGGTCGCCCACCGCGGTGGCCACGAAGCCGAGCTGGTCGGTGACCGGCCGGGCGCGTTCCAGCGAGGCGAGGATGTACTCCGTCGGATGCCAGCGGAAGCGTCCCATGCCGAACGTCGCCCAGCAGTAGCGGCATTTCTCGGGGCAGCCGCGCGACATCTCGACCAGGAACTTCTCGGAGAACTCGGTGTGCGGCGTCACGATGGCCGTGGTGGGTAGATGGCCCGGCAGCTTCATCTGCTCCTCGGTCAGCTCCAGCTTGTTGAGCTTCGCGAAAGCTTCGCCCTCCGTCTCCTCTTCCGGACGATGGAAAGCCGGGATGTAGAAGCCGTTCTGCGCCGCCAGGCGTTCGATCACCGCGTCGCGGCCGTCCTCCTCCTCCAGGGCGGAGAGCAGACCGGGCAGCACGTTCTCCGCCGCGCCGAGCGCGAAGACGTCGACGAACTCCGACATCGGGAGCGGATTGATCGCGGCGCACGAGCCGCCCATGACGATCACCGGGTCCCACGGCCCGCGGTCGCGCCGCCGGATCGGGATGCGCGCCCGCTCGAGCATCTGGAGGAGGTGGACGTAGTCCTCCTCGAACGACACCGAGAAGCAGACGCACGAAAAGTCCGCCAGCGGCCGGCCGGCCGCCACGGACACCGGCACGCCGGCGCCGTCGATGAAGAACCGCTCGCACACCCAATCCGGCCGCCGGTGCACCAGCTCATAGACCCGCTGGAACCCCAGGCTCGACATGGCCACGTGGTACGTATTGGCATATGCCAGCGCCAGCCGGTACCGGCCATGCGGTGAAAAACGCTCCACCGGCCGTTCGGCGAGGAGGATCTGGGACCAGTCGTATGTGGATCGGGGGCTCTTCATATAGGTCGGGTGGGCGCTCTCTGGCAACAGACTATTGTACACGGGCATTCCAGCCCGACGGCTCGCCACCTCGCCTTCGAGCACCCTATCGTGTAGACTTGTAACCTGGAGCCCATCAGAGGAGCGAACCCCCATGGCGGTACAAAAGAAAATCTCGGATCAGGAGATTCCTGGACCAGAAGCTCTCCGGTGGGAAGAGCTCGCAAGGATCCAGGGAGTCGCTCTGGGAAGCCAACTCGACAGAGTGACGGGCGGCTGGGCCGGAGGATGAGCGGGATGACGGATTCGAGGAGGCGGTGGCGGAATGGCGGCGGGACGGCCTGAGACCTCGAAACGGAGATTGAGCCGGGTCGTTGTCGATACCTCGCGAACTTAAAGTAGTGGAGGGGCTTGCCCCCTCCCGCGTGGGAGGCACCGGAGCACGGCGCCGACTTGGTGCTCCCTCATCTCGCCCCTTGTGGGCGCAGGCACGTAGCCCCGGGTTTTAACCCGGGGCGAGGAAAGGCGTACGCCGCCCCGAATCCCAGGGATAAATCCCTGGGCTACGTGCCATAGTCCCTCCGGGACAAGGTTCAAGAGGCCCGAGGCGGGCGTTCTGGGTTCAAGGTTGAGGATTTCCGCGCGTTCCGCCCACCCAGGAGGAGGCAAGCCCCTCCACTACTTTAGGGTGTACGCTCCAACCTGAACGGTCCGCCTGTTCATGCGTTGCCGCGGCGCGCGGCGGGGAGTAGGCTCTCCGCGACCGGCCGGCACGGCCGGCCCCGAAAAAGGAGCCTGCGCATGAAGTCATCTCTTGCCGCCTTCTCGGCCGCCGCCCTCCTCGGGCTCGCGGCCACTCAGCCGGCCCGCTGCGAGCCGCCTGCCGCCCAGCCGGAGAGGCCGCTGACCACCCTGCCGTATACGCCGAGCCTGGAGCCCGCGTTCATGGACCGCTCGGTGGACCCCTGCGTCGATTTCTACTCCTACTCCTGTGGCAAGTGGTCGGCGAAGAACCCGATCCCGGGAGATCAATCGCGGTGGAGCGTGTACTGGAAGCTGGATCACGAGAATCATCAGTTCCTGTGGGGCATGCTGGAGGAAGCCTGGCGCCCCGATCCCGGACGCGACGCCAACACTCGCAAGATCGGAGACTATTTCGCGGCCTGCATGGACACCGCGGCGCTCGACAAAGCGGGGGCGGCCCCCCTGCGCGGTGACCTCGACGCCATCGCGGGCCTGAAGTCCGGCGCCGGTCTCGCGGCCCTGCTCGGCCGGTTGCAGCCGACCGCGGACCCGGGGACCTACTTCTTCAGCTTCGGCTCCGGCCAGGACTACGAGAACGCCACCCAGGTCATCGGCTTCGCCGGCGGTGGCGGCCTGGGGCTGCCCGAGCGGGACTACTATCTGAACGACGACGCCAAATCGAAGGAAACGCGGGAGCGCTATCTCGCCTTCGTCCAGCACCTCTTCGAGCTGCTCGGCGACAAGGATTCGGCGCAGGAGGCCGCGGCGGTGATGCGCGTCGAGACGGCTCTCGCCAAGGCCTCGCTCTCGCCGGTCGAGAGGCGGGACCCGCACAAGCTCGACCACCGCATGGACCGCGCGGGCCTGCAGAAGCTGACCCCGTCGTTCCACTGGAACGACTACCTCAAGGCGATCGGCCAGCCGGATCTCAACGTCTTCAACGTCACCCAGCCCGAGCTCTACCGCGAATTCGACCGGCTGGTCGCGGCGGGCAATCTCAACGACCTGCGGGCCTACCTGCGCCTGCATCTGGCCGCGGCGAAGGCGCCTTTCCTGTCGGCTCCCTTCGTGCGCGCCGACTTCGATTTCTATTCGTCCTATCTCCAGGGAGTCAAAGAGATGCCGCCGCGGTGGAAGACCTGCGTGCAGCTCGTCGACCGCGATCTGGGCGAAGCGCTGGGCGAGGTTTTCGTGCGCAAGATCTTTCCGCCCGACACCAAGGCCGGCGCGCAGGAGATGCTGGCCCGCATCCGCACCGTCATGGAGCGCCGGCTCAAGGAGCTGCCCTGGATGAGCGAGGCGACCAAGCAGCAGGCGCTCGCCAAGCTGCATGGCATGCGCGAGAAGATCGGGTACCCGGAGCACTGGCGGGACTATTCGGCCCTGGAGGTGAAGCGGGACGACTTCGCCGGCAACGTGAGCCGCGCGCACGTTTTCGAGATGCGCCGGGAGCTCGCCAAGATCGGCAAGCCGGTCGACCGCGGCGAATGGGGCTTGACGCCGCCCACAGTCAACGCCTACTACGACGTGTTCATGAACGACATCAACTTCCCGGCGGGTGTGCTGCTGCCGCCGCTCTACGATCCCAAGCTGGACCTCGCGCCGAGCTATGGCGACACCGGCGGCACGATCGGCCATGAGCTGACCCACGCCTTCGATGATGAAGGCCGCCAGTTCGACGCCCAGGGGAACCTGAAGGACTGGTGGACTCCCAAGGACGATGCCGAGTTCCGCCAGCGCGCCCAGTGCGTGGCCGACCAGTACGCGCAATACACGGTGGTGGACGACATCAAGATCAACAGCAAGCTGACCCTGGGCGAAGACGTCGCCGACCTCGGCGGCACGATCCTCGCCTACTACGCCTGGAAGGACGCGACCCGCGGCCAGACGCTGGAATCGCGCGACGGCCTCACCCCGGACCAGCGTTTCTTCGTCGGCTTTGCCCAGTGGGCCTGCGGCGAGGACCGGCCCGAGTCTTTGCGGCTGATGGCCCGGGTGAACCCCCACTCGCCGCACGAGGCGCGGATCAACGGCGTCATGGTGAACATGCCGGAGTTCGCCGCCGCCTTCTCCTGCAAGCCGGGTCAGCCGATGGCCAAAGAGCCGGACAAGGTCTGCCGCATCTGGTGATCCGACCTGTCTAGACCACACCGATTCGCGCCGGGCGTGCCGAGAGCACCGGTTCTCGGTTATAATCTGTCGCGAACATGCAACATAAAACACCTCACCGGGAGATCCCTCTCCCGGAAGACACCGCTTCGGAGACCGCGGAAGTCCGTGGCTGGGAAGGGTTGGCCGAGTGGACGGGCGGGCTGCCGCCGGAGGAGATCGAGCCGCTCGCCGCGGTGCATGACCTGGAGCCCGTCTATCCGCTTCTTCATGCCTTGACCGGACGCTCGCCGCGCGATTTCTTCGCCCGCGCGGCGGTCGTCGAGGCGCTGGTCGAGAGCGCGCGGGCGGCGTTTTCCAACGAAGATCTCGACGAGATCCTCTACTGGCTGACCGAGCCGGCGCGGGCCGCGGTGGTGCGGGCGTTGAGCCAGAGTGGCTGGCTGGAGTTCGACCGCGCGGTGTCCGGATACGTGCTCACCGACTCCGGGCGCTGGGCGCACGACGTGCTGTCGTTCCTCCACCGGCGGCTCCGCGAGAGCGAGCTGCTGCCCACCGTGGCCGGCGTGCGCTACGCCCTCGACATCGGTCTCGATCCCCTGCGGCATCTCCAATCCATGCGCTCGCGGCTGGTGGCGTTGCGCGAGGAGATCGACGCGGCGCTGGCCTCGCATTCCGAGGTGGTGCTGCGGCGGACGGCGGACAAGCTGGGGGAGGCGATGGCGCTGTCGGGCCGCATCCGCGCCGTGCTCGACGCGGTGCGCCTCGATCAGGTCGCCGCCCGCCGCGTGGCGCGCGAGATCCATGATCTGCTGTCGCGCCTGCACGGCGCCGGCTCCGAGCTGCACGCCGCGATCACCGAAGTCGGTAAACAGTATCTGCGCCTCACCGCCGGATTGACCGTGGAGCAGATCGTCCGCGCGCTGATGGACAAGACGCTGGACGAGCTGGCGGCGGTCGGCCGCGCGACCCTCTGGCCGGCTCTCGCGCCGCCGCCGCTCCTCACCACCGAAGCGGTCGCGCATGCCGCGGAGATCCAGGCGTTGCGCGACCGGCCCGCCGCGCCGCCGGTGGTGTGGGGCGAGCCGGACGAGGCGCCGCGGGCGACCGACGTGCTGGAAGCGCCGCCGGAGGTGGAACGGCTGCTGGCGGATCTGGCGCGGATCCACGCCGCGACGCCGCTCTCCGGCGTGATTCCTGCCAGCGAGACCGGAGGCGCCGGAGAGTCGTTTCTGCGCGCCAGCCTGCTGTCGCTCGTCGGCGTCCGCTGGGCCGGCGAAGGGATCGCCGGCCGCCTTGGCGCTCTCGCGTTGAAGGTCGACGTGGAAGGCGACGGCTGGCCCGAGCCGCTGGCGGTCACTGCGATTTCCTCTTCCTTGACCCGTCTCACGCCGGGAGCCGTCCGGCCGCTCGACGGAGAACCGGACTGATCCGGACGGAAACCCACCACCGCACGCTCATGGACGAGGCCACCCGCATCTGCGCGCGTCTGCTGCGCGAAGGGAGTGTGCCACGCGGCGCGCTTCCCGATCTCGATTTTCCGGAGGTGCGTCATGAGGTCGAGCGGCGGCTCCAGGGGGTGGGCCTGGTGCTCGCCACCAGCGTCTATTCGGAGCACGTGGGCATCCGGCTGGCGCCGGAGGTGACCGCGGACACCGCGTTCGACGCCGCCTCGAACCTCGGTCTGCGCTCCGACGCCTGCGCGCTCCTGGTGATCCTCTGGGCTCGCCTCGTGTTGCAGAAGCGGACGGCGGCGGAGACGCGCGAGGTGCCGGGGCAGAGCGCTCTCTTCACCCGCGAGCAGGCCGCCGCGGCGCGCGGCTTCCGGCCGCGGGTTCGCCTGGAAGCGCTGGTGCGCGAGTTCCGGCCGGTGCTCGGCGGACGCAGCCGCATCCAGAGCCTCGTCACCCAGCTCCGGCGCCTCGGCTTCCTGGCCGGTCACGGCGAGCAGGTCGAGGCCGGCCCGCTCCTGGAGCTGGCGATCGACGGCGAGCGGATGGTTGCCTTCCTCCGCCGCGAGGTGCTGGCGAAGCTGCTCGCCGAGCGTGAGAGCCCAGGCGGACCAGGAAAGGAAGACGGCAAAACAGCGGCGCTTGGAGATGGAGATCAAGAGGACGGGCAGGGCCTGCTCGCCGGCCTCGGCGGCCAGGTGGTCGACGCCCTGACGCGGCTCGGCGGCTCGGCGGCGATGGGCGACCTCGCCCGGCTCACCGCGGCGCCCGCCTCGCGCCTGCGCCGCACCCTCCGCGACCTGGAAGCGGCCGGCCGGGTGCGCCGCACCGGCGAGCGTTCTGGCGCCCGCTATCACCTTCTGACCTCCACCGAAACGGCCGGGGCGGAGGCCCGATCCTGATGTTCCGCCTCCTCGAGCTCTCCCTGCACGGCTGGGACGTCTGGCCGCCGGTGCGCATCCCGCTCGGCCGCGACGTCGTCCTCCTTACCGGTCCGAACGGCTCGGGAAAGACGACCCTGCTCGACGCCATCCGCCAGCTCCTCAACGCGCCGCGCCTGTCGTCGCGCCGGCGCCTGCAAAACTACCTGCGGCGGCCGGACGCGCCGGCGCTGATCCGCGCCGTGGTCTCCAACGACAGTGCCGGGACGAGGGGGACGGCCGGCGGCGGCGCGCCGTTCCGGCGGGAGCGCATCACGACACCCGAGGTGACGCTGGCCTGCGCGCTCGTGCCGGCGGGCGGCGGCGCGCCGGAGAAGCGTTTCGCCGTGCTGCCCGGCCGGCCGCCGTTGGAGGACCTCCGCCGTCTCCTCCTCGAATCGCGCGACTGGTACGGCCCGGACCGCTATCAGCGGGTGCTCGAAGGCGCCGGCGTGACGCGCAGCCTGATGAGCGTCCTCGCCATCGAGCAGGGGCGGACGAACGCGCTCTTCGAGCTGCGCCCGCGCGAGCTGTTCCGGCGGGTGCTGGAGATGCTGGGCGATCACGCCGTCCTGGAGCGTTACACCGAAGCGCGCCGCCGTTTCGCCGAGAGCGAGGCGGAGGTGGTGCGCCAGACCTCGTCCGTGCAGGCGCTGGAGCTCGATCTGCGGCAGGTGGAGCGGCAGGTGGCGCGCCTCGACGACTGGGAGCACCACCGTGACCGGGTCGCCGAGCTCGAAGCGCGCTTGCCCGCCGCCGAGCTGCAGATCCATCTGCTCCGGCGCGCCGAGGCGAGCGCCAAGCTCCCCGAGCTGCGCACCAAGGTCCGCCGGGGAGACACCGAGCTGGCCATTCTGGAGGCCGAGGCGGCGAGTACCGCGGACCGCGAGCTGCAGACCGAGACAGCTCTGGACGCCGCGCGGCAAGGCGAGCTGGCGGCGCGCTCCGCCTGGGAAGCCGCGCACGGCCGGCATGTGCGGGCCGCCGACCGCCTCGCCACGCTGGAAGACCGGGCCCGGCAGGCGACCGAGCTGCCTGCCGGAGACCTCGACCGCCTCGCGGCCACCGCGGAGACCACCGCCCGGGCGCTCTTCGCGGCCGAGACCGCAGCCGCTGGTGCCACGGACGCCGAAGCCGAGGCGCGGACACGGCGCGACCGCCTGCGCGCCGGCTTGCCGGTCCACCCCGAGCGGGTGACCCGCACCCTCGCTGCTCTGGAAGCCCAAGGGATTGAATCCACGCTCCTTGCCGCTCTGGTGGAGGTGACCGATCCCGACCGTGGAGAGGCGGCCGAAGCCGCGCTCGGCGATGCGCGCTGGACGCTCCTGGTGCCGGAAGCCGCCGAGCCGGTGACCCTGGAGGTCGCGCGGCGCCACAATTTTCCAGGACCGGTCTACACCGGCTACAGGCTCGGCGGCGCGGAGACGGAGGGACCGCTCCGCCTCGCCGCCGGTGCGCCGAGCTGGCTGTTGCACTGGCCGGAGACCGTCGCGCTCCACGCGGACGGCACCTGGCAGGATGAACGCGGCACCTGGGTGGCGTCGCCGCGCGAGCGGGTGCTCGGCCAGGCCGGCCGGGAAGCCGCACTGGCTGCCGCCGAGGCTTCCTTGGAGGAGGCGGCCCGCATCTTGGTCGCCGCGCGGGCCGAAGCGGAAGCCGGCGCGCCGCGCCGCACCGCGGCCGACGCGGCGCTCGCCACCGAGCGGCGGCGCCGGGAGCTGTTGCGGGAGGCCGCGGCCCTGCCGGCGGCACGCGAGGAGGCGCACGCCGCCGCCGGCGCGCTGGCTGACGCCGAAGCGGTCCGCGATGCCGCGGTCACCGCCCGCGAGGATGCGCACCGCGCGCACGAGGAGGCGCTCCGCCAGCGCCTCGCCGCCGCCGTTCGGGTCGAGCAGCAGACCGTTCGTCTGCGCGGCGAGAGGGAGGCCCTCGAACGCACCGAGGCGGATCTCACGGCCGCCGACGATCGCGTCCGCGAGCTGGCGGACCACGTTCCCGCCGATCTTTATGTCCGGGCCGAAGCCGGCGAGCTCGACGGGCCGGACACGGTGGCCACGGATCTCGACCGGGCGCGCCAGACGTTGGCCGGCCTCGGCGATCCGCCGCCGCGGGAAGTGCGCGAAGAGGCGCTCCACCTGCGGGCCAACATCGACGAGGCCGAGCGGCATCTGTCGGCGCGCCGGCGCGAAGCCGGCGAAGCGCGGGAAGAGCTGACCGCCTGCCGCGTCCGCTACCTGGAGATCGTCAGCGGCGCCTTGCAGGACTACCGGCGGCGGGCCACCGACCTCGCCGGCGGCGCCGAGGTGACGGTCGAGATGGAGCTGCCGCGCCTGGTGGACGACGACCGCGTGCTCGACGAGGCCACCATCGAGGTCCGTTTCGGCTTCGACGGCAAGGCGCCGCTGCCGCTCGGCGATCCCTCCTTCAGCGGCGGGCAGCAGGTGATCGCCGGCCTGATCCTGCTGATGGCGATGGCCGAGACGGACGGCCGCGGCTTCTTCATCCTCGACGAGCCGTTCGCCCACCTGTCGCTCGACCGCGTCGACCAGGTCGGCCGTTTCTTGCGCGCCGCCCGCGCGCAATTCATCCTGACCGCTCCCACCACCCTGGACCGTGCCCAGCTCGACCCCGCCTCTCTGGTCATCGTCCTCCAGAAAAAGCGCCCCGGCGAGCCGCACGCGCCGGTGCCCATCGTCGCGGAGGCGTGAGATCTCATGTCTGAGCCATTCCCCACCCATATCTGCTTCTACTCCGAACGCCTGAGCTGGGGGCCGTGGGAACGCTCCGGCGCTCTCGCGGAACGGCTGGCACGGCGGGTGCCGATCTGCACCGAATGCGGAAGGGAACGGCCTTCGATCCGGCCCCGTCCGGCGGTCCGCCGGGAGGTGCGGGCGGAGGTGCCGGTGGCTCCGCCGCTCGCCGACGAGGCGGGGCGGACGGTGGCGACGGTGCTCGTGCGCCGGGGTGGCCACGAGGGGACGCGGGAGATCGGAGCGATCGGCCTTCTCGGCTCGCTCGCCCATCGCGGCGTTCCGGCCAGCCTGGCCGAGGAGTGGCTCGATCATTTCCTCGCCGCCGGCTGGATCGAGGGGCGCTGGCTGGTCGGCCGCGGCGGCAACCGCCTCGATTGCGTGTGGTTGCGGGACCGCGAGGCGCTGCGGGAGCTGGCCCAGCCGGGGATCGAAGCCCGCCGGCGCGCGGCTCTCGCCGCCGCCCGCGAGCAGGTCGCTGCTCTCACTCATCCCAAGGCCCGCGAGATCGCCGCTCTCCTCAACGGCGAAGAGGCCGAAACCCTGGCGCCCAACGTCGTGGCGGCCTTGGCCGCCGTCGCCGTCCACGTCGAAGCGGACGAGCCGATGGCCGAGCGCGTCTTCTCCACCCGCTTCCTGGGCGACTCCAAAGCTCTGGCCGCGGTGCGCGGGCGTCTCGAACGGCTCCTCGGCCCGCTGTCGGAGCTCGGCATCCGCGAAGGCGCCGGCGTCACCCTGCTCGGCGGCCGGGGCACGCTCCAGCTCTCCGGCATCGCGATCGATCTGTCGTGGCTTGCTCCGTTCGCCGGTTTTTCCCGTCAGACCCTGGAGCATGCCGAAGAAATCCGGTTCCCGCCCGGCGGCCTGCTCGTCGTCGAGAACCTGACCGCCTTCGAGGCGTGCTGCCGCGGCGAGGTGCCGGGCAGCGACGACGCGTTCATCGTGTGGTCCGCCGGCTACCCGGGCCGCGCGGTGCGGCGGATCGTGACGGCGGCCGGGGCCGCGGGTGCGCGGGTGCGGGTCTGGGCGGATCTGGACCTCGACGGCGTGCGCATCGCCCGGCTGATCTCGTCCTGGGCGGCCAGCCCGGCCCTTCGGACTGTCTCAAACATAGCGCCCTGGCGGATGGACCGTGGCGATCTGAGCGCGGCTCCCGTCTCCCGCCCGCTGCCGCCGCGCGCCGCCGCGGCCATCCTGCGCGATCTGGAAGAGCGGCCGACCGCACTTCTCGCCGACACGCTGCAGGCGTTGCTGGAGACCCGGACCTGGGTCGAGCAGGAGGCGTTCCTGGCGCAGCCGGGACAGGATTCCGCGGTCGATTCGTGACGGCGCGGAAAGAGCGCGCCGCTTCCCGATTCCCCGTGCTACCATCGGGAAGCGCTGGGCGTGCAGGGCGAGAAAGTAGCCAACGAAAAAACCATGGACGACGGACAAAGTAGCACCATGAATCGGCAGCCTTCGGCGCGGTCCGCCGCGCGGGGGCCCGGCATCCGCGCCTGACCCGGCAGCCCCACGGCTGCCGCCCAGCCGCCTCCCGGTCCCCCCCGCTGGAACACCACCGAGGGCACCGGGGAGGCGGCGATGCTCTTCCTGACATCTCTCGTCGACCGGCCTGTCCTCGGTCAGGCGGGGGAGACAATCGGCAAGCTCGAGGACCTGATCGTCCGTATCGGCGATGCGTATCCGTCCATCACCGGGCTGGTGGTCAAAGACGGCCGCCGCCGCTTTTTCGTCCCCGCGAGCCATCTGACCGCCCTCAACGGCGCCGCCCTGCTGGCCTCCTCCATCGTCGACCTGGCGCCGTTCACCCGCCGCGACAGCGAGGTCCTGCTGCGCCGCGACGTGCTCGATCATCAGCTCATCGACATCACCGGACGGCGGATCGTGCGCGTCAACGACGTCCAGCTCACCCGTGTCGAAGGGACCTACCGCGTGGTCGGCGTCGACGTCAGCCCGCAGGCGCTCCTCCGCCGCCTCGGGCCCCGCGCGCTCGCCAACCGCATCGTCGGCCGCCAGATCATCGACTGGTCCGACGTGCAATACCTCGCCAGCACCGCGCCGGTGCAGCTCAAGGTCTCCTACGACCGCCTGGCCGACCTCCATCCGGTGGATCTGGCGCGCATCGTCGACGCCCTCTCCTACCGCGAGAGCGCCGAGATCGTCGCCGCTCTCGACGAAGAGACCGCCGCCGAGACCCTGGAAGAGGTCAGCGACGAGCGCGTCGCCGACCTCCTCGAAGGCATGGATCAGGAACGCGCCGCCGACATTCTCGAAGAGATGACCCCGGCCGCCGCCGCCGACGCCCTGGAGGATCTCGAGGACGACGTCGCCGAGCAGCTCCTGGCACGCATGGAGCCGGAGGAGGCCGCCGACGTCCAGGCCCTCATGGCCTATGACGAGGACAGCGCCGGCCGTCTGATGACCACCGACTTCGTCCGCGTCGCCGAGAACGCCACCGTCGGCGACGCCCTCGCCATCGTGCGTGGCCTGGAGGAGGTCCCCGATCCGCTCCTCGCCGTCTACGTCGTCGCGGTCGACGATCCGGATCTGCTGCGCGGCATCGTACGCCTGCGCGCGCTGATCGTGGCGAAGCCGGAGACGCCGGTCCTGGACGTGATGGACGACGACGTGCCGACCGTCGGTCCGGAGGACCGCGCCGAGGACGCCGCCCGGGTGCTCGCCGAGTACAACCTCCTCGCCGTGCCGGTGCTCGGCGCCGACGGGCACCTGCTGGGCATCGTCACCGTCGACGATGCGCTGGCCGTCCTGCTGCCGGAGATCTGGCAGCGTCGCGGCGCGCGGGCAGGCTTCGCATGAAGGGAGGCCGCTTCCGCCGCATGCTGCCGTACCTCTTCGCGATGGGCCCCGGGCTCCTCGCCGCGAGCGCCGGCAACGACGCGGGCGGTATCGCCACCTACGCTTCGACCGGCGCCTCCTACGGCTACCGCCTGCTCTGGGCCAATACCGTGGTGACCATCTTCCTCTTCGTGGTCCAGGAGATGAGCGCGCGCATGGGCTCGGTCACCGGCAAGGGTTTCTCCGACCTGGTGCGCGAAAACTTCTCGCTGCGCATTACCGCCCTGATCCTGTTGACCCTGTTCATCGCCAACGCCGGCATCGTCGTCTCCGAGTTCATCGGCATCGCGGCAGCGGCGGAGCTGTTCGGGGTGAGCCGGTATTTCGCCGTGCCGGTCTCGGCGGTGCTGGTCTGGCTCCTGGTGACCCGCGGCTCCTACGCCCGGGTGGAGAAGGTTTTCCTCTGCCTGACCCTCTGCTTCCTCTCCTACATCGGCGCCGCGTTCCTCGCCAAGCCGCACTGGAGTGAAGTCCTGGTGAGCGCCGTGGTCCCGTCGTTCGAGAGAGACCCCGCATTCCTCAGTATGCTGATCGCGCTCATCGGCACCACGATCTCGCCCTACATGCAGCTCTACATCCAATCGTCGGTGGTCGAGAAAGGGATCACGCCGGACGATTGGCGCTATACGCGTTTCGACGTCCTCTTCGGCACCGTCATTTCCGGGTTGGTCGCGGCGTTCATCATCATCGCCACCGCGGCCACCCTCTTCCAGCACGGCATCAAAGTGGAAACCGCGGCCGACGCCGCGAAGGCCCTGGAGCCCATCGCCGGGCACTACTCGCGGGCGCTCTTCGCCCTCGGCCTCCTCGGCGCCTCGCTGCTCGCCGCCGGTGTGCTCCCCTTGTCGACGACCTACATGATGAGCGAAGGATTGGGGATCGAGCGCGGCGTCTCGCGCACCTGGTCGGAAGCGCCGGTCTTCATGGGGCTGTTCACCGGCCTCGTCGTCCTCGGCGGCGCGCTGGCGCTGATCCCCGGACTGCCGCTGATCAAGGTCCTGGTCGGCGTCTACGTGCTCAACGGCCTCCTGCTGCCGATCGAGCTGTTCGCCATCCTCCGCCTGATCAACAACCGGGAGCTGATGGGCGAGCACGTCAACCGCCCGCTCTACAACCTCCTCGCCTGGGGAATCGCCGTCATCGTCAGCCTGCTCTCGCTCCTGCTGATCGGCCAGACCGTGCTGGGGTGGTTGGGGATCATCAAGACGTGAGGAGCGCGTGAGCGCTTGAGACCTCCGCTCCCCATCGACGAAGCCCTCCCCGCTCTCCTGGCCGCGTTGCGTGGCGGGAGCAACGCCGTCGTCATCGCTCCCACCGGCGCCGGCAAGACGACGCGGGTGCCACCGGCTTTACTGACTGCGGGAATCGCCGGCGACAAGGCGATCGTCATGCTGGAGCCGCGGCGGATCGCGGCGCGGGCGGCGGCTCGGCGGATGGCGGAGGAGGGTGGGTGGCGGCTTGGCGAGGAGGTCGGTTATCAGGTGCGTTTCGATTTTCGCGCCGGGCCGGCGACCCGCATCCTGGTGGTGACCGATGGGATTCTCGTGCAGCGGCTCCAGGCCGATCCGTTCCTGGAAGGCGTCGGCGTCGTGATCTTCGACGAGTTCCACGAGCGGAGCCTGCAGACCGATCTCTCGCTCGCGATGGCGCGGCGGGTGCAGCGCGAGGTGCGGCCCGATCTGCGGCTGATCGCCATGTCCGCCACGCTCGATCCGGGGCCGATCGCCGCCTACCTGGGAGACTGCCCGATCGTCGAGAGCCGCGGCCGGCTCTTTCCGGTCGCGATCTCCTGGCTCGATCCGCGGCGGGACCGCGGCGAGCCGCCGCCCCTGCCCGGACTGGTGGCGGGCGCTGTGCGACGAGCGCTCGGCGAGTCGGCGGGCGATGTTCTCGTCTTTCTGCCTGGCGTGGGCGAGATCCAACGATGCTCCGAGACGCTGGAGGTTTTGGCCGCCGAGCAGGATCTCGCCGTCCTGCCGCTCTATGGCGATCTGCCCGCCGAGCAGCAGGACGCGGTGCTCCGGCCGCTCGACCGGCGCAAGGTGGTGCTCGCCACCAATGTGGCCGAGACGTCGGTGACCGTCGACGGCGTGACCGCGGTGGTGGACAGCGGCCTCGTGCGGCGGCTGCGTTTCGATGCGGCGAGCGGGCTCGATCGCCTGGAGTTGGGCAAGGTGAGCCGCGCCTCGGCGGAGCAACGGGCCGGACGCGCAGGACGCCAGGCGCCAGGTGTCTGTCTGCGGCTGTGGGGGGAGTGGGAGCACGCGGCGTTGCCGGATCGTGAGACGCCGGAAATCGCCCGCGTCGATCTCGCTGGACCCGCGCTCCAACTCCTTGCCTGGGGGGAGAATGATCTCGGCGCCTTCGGCTGGTTCGAGCCTCCCGATCCTGCCGCGCTTGCCGCAGCAACAGCCCTTCTGCGCCGTCTCGACGCCGTCGGCAGCCAAGGTGTCTCGGGAACGGGCCGCGCCATGGCCCGGATGCCGGTCCATCCACGGTTGGCGCGTCTCCTGATTGAAGGGAGCCGGCTCGGCTATCCCCGCGAGGCCGCTCTGGCCGCCGCGCTGCTCTCCGAGCGCGATCCGTTTCCGCGCAGTCCGCGCTCGGAGCGCGGGACCGGTCCGCGGCGCGCTTCGCGCTCCGATGTCTTGGACCGTCTCGATGCCCTGGAAGCTTTCGAGAGCCCGCGCGGCTCGCAACGTCGCGGCGATGCAGGTGTCCTCCATGCCGGAGCGGCGCGGTTCGTCCTCAAGGCTCGGGATCAGTTGGCGCGGACGATCGGTGAGGCCGGCGTGACGAGCCAGAAGAGCGAAAATCGGGACGACGCCCTCCTGCGCGCCCTGCTCGCCGCCTACCCGGACCGCGTCGCCCGGCGCCGCGAGCCGCGCAGCCCGCGGGCCGTGATGGTGGGCGGCCGCGGGGTCCGCCTCGCCGAGGAGAGCGCGGTGCTCGATGCGGAGCTGTTCCTCTGCCTTGACGTCGGATCTGGAACAGCCTCCGAGGCGCTCGTCCGTCTCGCCTCTGAAATCCAGCCGGAGTGGCTGCCCGCCGAGCGGCTCCGGACGGCGGTGGAGCTCGCGTTCGACGAGACCCGCGAGCGGGTGATCGCCTGGAAACGGACGCGCTATGAGGATCTGGTGATCAGCGAAGCCGAGGTGCCGGCCACGGGTGAGGACGCCGAGCGCGTCCTCGCGGAAGCCGCCGCGGCC
>DATARD010000250.1:0-2296 GCA_036264355.1 Thermoanaerobaculia bacterium | reverse complement strand
CTCGATCTGCTCCCAGGTGAGCCGCCGGGAGGAGTCGCCGGCGCCCGCGATGACGTCGACGCCACCGGCCGCGTCGATCATCTCCGGAATCCAGTGGCCGCCGGCGAAGGGGGGATCGAGCCATTCGAGCGCCAGGACGCGCGGGCGCGGCCGGCCCGCCACCCGGGCGCGGACCGCCGCCAGGCGCTCTTCCAGATCCCGGATGAGAGCCGTGGCTTCCGCCTGCCGGCCGGTCGCCGCGCCGACCTTCTCGATGTCCGCGAAGACGCCGGCCAGGGTCTGCGGATCGAGCGACAGCACCTCCGGGCAGCGGGGCAGCGGGCGCACCGCGCCGTCCACCTGCTCGGTGCTGACCGCGCAGACCGGGCAGAGCTGCTGCGTCACCACGAGATCGGGAGCGATCTCGGCGATCCGCGCCTCGTCCAGCGTGTAGAGACTGAGCCCGTTGCCCACCTGCGCGGAGACCGCCTGATCGATCTCCCCGGCGCTCATCCCCGGTGTCAGCGCACTGCCGGTAAGGATCGCCCGCTGCCGCGCCTCGGCCGGCCAGTCGCACTCATGGCTCACCCCGAGCACCTGATCGCCGGCGCCGAGCGCGAACAGGATTTCGGTGCCGTTGGGGACGAGAGAGATGATGCGCATGGGTGAATCCTACCGCGGCCGGGCGTCCGCCAGATCGAACACCGTATAGTCCGTCGTATTGAAGACATAGCGAGCGCCCGGAGTGGTCAAGAGCTGCTCGCCCAGCTTCAGGTAGGCCGGCTGGTTCGGAATCGTGACCCACCGCGCGCCGAACTGATCGCGGATCGCCCGTGCCGGCGAGGCGTGATGCCCGTCGACGATCTTCACATAGGTGGCGAACAGGCTCGGATTCTTGACATAGAAGAAGGTCGGATCGAGGACGACCAGCGACTGGAGCTGTGGCGCGTAGTAGAACAGCGGCGCCGAATCCCCCCACTGCGTGGTGAACACGCGCTCGCCCTCTTTGCCGTGCTCGCCGAGCCACTGCGCCATCTCCTGCGGCGGTGAGGAGACCCCAAATCCCTGCTTCTGGATGGACCACCAGGTCCAGTAGCTGCCCAGGACGATGGCGAGGCCGGCGAGGAACGGTCCGGCCTTCTTGAAGAGCGGCGGCGCGCCCTGCGCCCGTCTCTCGCAGAGGACCAGCGCCAGAGCGAGAACGGCGAGCGGCGCGCCGAGCTCGAAGAAACGGCGGAGGAAAAAGCTGCCGGCGATCAGGAAGGCGACCGCGGCGGCCGACGCGGTGAGCGTCGCCCGGGTGCGCAGCCGCGGATTGAACAGCAGCAGAGCCGCCACCAGCACCGGCGCGATGAACGCCGGCCACTGATCGAGCAGCATCGACCCATCGGGAGGGGTCAGCTCGACGCCGATCTGCGAGCGCAACGCCGCATTGCCGGCGGCGGTGGACTGGAACGGCACGATGAAGTTCTGGATCCAGAACAGGCGGAAGTTCTCCGGCACATTGGGATGCACGAGCTGTCCCGCCAGCCATCCGCCGGCCGCCGCGGCAGCCGGCTGCCAGACGAGCCGGCGCTCGGCCGGGATGCGGGAGAGGAATCCCGCGACGCCCCAGAGAGCCGCGAACGCGATGGCGATCCAGCCGCCGGTGTGCACCAAGCCGAAGAGAGCGCAGACCGGCGCCAGCACCTTCCACGACACCTCCGCGGCGAGCAGGCCGATCATCAGGAGAGAGAAGCCGATCAGCCAGATGTGCGGCCGGCACATGTCGGCCCGCAGCGCGAACATCGTCCCCAGCCCGGCGAAGGCGAAGACGAACCAGGGAGCCCGCGGCACGGCGAGCTTCCAGAGCACGAACGCCAGGCTGGCCAGCAGGAACACCTGGCCGAGCGCGACGCCGATCAGCCCGGCCCGTTCGAGCGGCAGGCGGGCGAAAGGCATCAGGAGGACATGGAACAGCGGCTCCTTGTCGGCGAAGTGGTCGAAGAAGATCGAGAACGGCGTCCAGCGGAACGACGTGATCCGAAAATTCGTCCGCATCAGCCGCGCGAGCCCGATGTGGTAGTACTCGTCATACGACCAGGGCTTGGGAGCCGTGCTGCGCGCCGCCAGATAGAACAGCAGCACCGCCACCGCCGCGGCCACGAGACCGGCGATCTGCCGGGAGGGAGACGGAGCAGGAGCCGCGGCCGGTGCCGGAACGGGCGCGGGCCGCGAGGCGGGTCGGTCTCCGGTCGATCGTCTACGCTTGGCCATAACGGCCGCTGACTCTAGCATTGCGGATCATGGAATCGACGTCCCGTCTCATTCGTCTCCT
>DATARD010000234.1:0-10782 GCA_036264355.1 Thermoanaerobaculia bacterium | reverse complement strand
ATCCGGCTTGCCTATGCCGAGCATCAAAACTACGTTCCACTCCTTCGGCGTGCCTATGAGCTATGGCGGCAGCTAGAGAACCTCACTGGGGAACGACTGCTCATCATCACCGGGGGTATCGACGCCGGCGGGGAAGGGAGTCCAACAATTACCGGGTCACTGGCCTCTTGTGCACGGTACCACCTGCCTCATGAAGTTTTGGACGCCGCGGCACTTGGACGACGATTCCCTGGCTATCGCCTCCCGTCCGACATGATCGCGGTCTATCAAGCAGAGGCCGGTTTTCTCTTGCCGGAGCGCTGCATCGTCTCCTACGTGGAGGCCGCTCACAGGCTCGGTGCCGAGATTCACGCTCGCGAGCGGGTCATTGGCTGGGAGGTTGGGAAAAAAAAAGGGTGGTTGTCAAGACGGAACGCGGGGAATACTCCGCAAGAAAGCTTTTGGTGACCGCGGGGGCATGGGCAGGAAATGTTGTCTCGTTTTTGAAAGACATCGCGCTTCCGGAACGGCAGGTGCTCATCTGGACCCAGCCGGTGCGGCCGGAATCATTCCGCTTGGGGTCATTCCCTGTCTTCAATATGGAAGCTCCCGAAGGTCGATTTTACGGATTTCCAGTCTACGGGGTGCCCGGCTTCAAAATGGGATACTATCACCATCTACGAGAGCAGGTGGGGCATCCGGATCACATGGACCGTGAGTGTCACCCTGAGGACGAAAAGCTTCTGCGAGAAGGGATACGTCGATACTTTCCGGACGCCGATGGGCCTACGATGAGCATGAAGACATGCCTCTTTACCAATTCCCCGGATGAGCACTTCATCCTGGATTTCCATCCTGACTTCCCGCAGGTCGCCATGGCGGCCGGATTTTCAGGGCATGGTTTCAAGTTCTGTAGTGTCGTCGGTGAGCTCATGAGCGACCTGATTCTCGATGGCGCAGTGAGCCTGGATATCGACATGTTTCGGCTGGGCCGGTTTTTTCCTCCAGCTCTGCCACGCCCGGCTCTTGGATAGTTTGCAGTTCCTGCGACCTCACCCACCCCAACCCGACCAGTCTCCCTGCAGAACGAAAGCGGCCCAGTCGTTGGGGAGGTGCCACCTCCTGCCGAGCCGCATCTCGGTCTGGGCCTGACGGAGAGCCGCGGAGGGGCGGAGGCCGTCGTGGAGCAGGCCATGGTAGAAGCGCTGTATCAGCTCGGCCGTGGCCTGGTCCTCGACCGGCCAGAGGGTCGCCAGCAACCTGTGAGGCGCCAGCATGGAAAAAGCCGTGGGTGAGCCCCACGATCCCTTCCCCCGCAGGTTCTTGCCCAGGGCCGTTTCACAACCGGAGAGGACCACCAGGTCCGTGGGGATGCTCGGTGTCCAGAATCCCATGGGTGGCGAAATGGACCACCCGGTAGTCGGCCAGGTCCGCCCCGGTGGCGAGCTCCCGGCTGGCTTGGAAGTCGAGGGGGAGGAGGACTCTCCGTTGCGCGGCCTCCCGGGCGATCGCTTCGGCCTCGCGGCGGGTGGCGAGAAGGCGCTCGAAGGTCGCCGCCTGCCCGCGGATCCGCGCAGCCGCTCAAGAACGCCGTTCCATGCCTCGCGAGGGGAGAGGGGGCCTGGGCGACCACGGCCGCGGCCTGTTTCCGGGGCTTCTGGAAGCGGACATCGCTGGTGTCGAACACCGGATCGGCGATCAGTGCGACGGCACCGGTGGGCCGGGCGCGATTCGTACCCGACCGCCGCAGCTCGCGCAGCACGGCTGCCGAGGGAACCTGGACGACCTCGTGCTCGGCGATCAGGGGGGACCTCACCTTGCACCGGCAGCGCGGCGAACGGGATGGCGGCGGCCGGCGCGAAGGTCAGCAGCCGGTCGCGGTAGGGGGACTCGGCCGCGCGGGCGGGCGGCCCTGCAAGGCCGTCAGGGTGGTCGCTCCCATGCCGGCGAAGACGAAGAACAGGAAGACGAGGAAGAGGGCTCCCATAAACTTGGCCGTAGCGGTCCAGGGCGGGAAAGTCAAATCCTCTCCATCGAAGGTTGCTTTGTCGTTGGTGTCGATTGTGACCATCGTCTCCCCTATGCCGGTAGCTGGGGGGACTTTCACTGAGAGCTTGTGAATTAATCCCCACAACGCCTCAAGTACAAAAATTGACCCCTGAAAACAAAGGACTTACAGTCCTCCATTCGGTGCAAATTCGATTTTTTCACAAGCTCTGAGTAGATGTGCCAGTTTCCTGTCAGAGCGCCCATGAGATTTTCCCTCCTTTGGATTGTGGTCGTTCTGTCAGAAGACTGCCTCGTCACCTCATTGTATCTCACCACCAGCGTCTCGAAGGTCCGGACGGCGGCCGAGGAGGTCTCCTGGAAAGTGCGCTCCAGGGGCACTCCCAGGCGGAGAGCGGGGGGAGCAGCCTTCGCCCGCTCGGGAGCCTGCGAGGAAGCAGAAGCTGATCATGCCCAGTCTACGTTCCCGATGATCGGGCTCGTGCAACGTTGGTCTCTCGCCGGACCGGGTAGGCATCTGCCAAGATTTCCCAGGAAGCCCCGTTCTCTTCTATCCTCTTGCGACGCCCATCCAGGCGGCCGATTCCAAGGAGATGGCTCCATGCCCTACCAGAAGTATTCGATTGTCCTCCAGAAGCTGGAGCTCCGGAGCACGGCGCTGGCGGCGAACGTCGAGGAGACCCCTGAGCTCGCGGTACCGTTGGCCACGCTCGACGGGGTTCTGGCCTTGTTGAGGGATCTCACGACCGAGCAGGCGCGATTGACCGCCGCCCGGCAGGAGGTCTCGCAGCAGATCGCGGAGCACATCGATAAGGCGCAGAAGCTGATGACCTTCTTGGATCTCGGGGTCAAGCAACACTATGGCAACCGCTCGGAGAAGCTGGTGGAGTACGGCCTGCAGCCGTTCCGCAGGAAGCCGAGCATCCGGCGGGTCGGGCCGGATGGCAAGCCGCTCAAGAAGAAAGCCGGTGACGTGAAGCCGCCGGCCACCCGGGAGACCGAGTAATCTTTCCGCCTGCCCCAGCCTGCGGTAGGGCGCGATCCGACCGGAGCTCGGCTCAGCCTGCCTGTCGTCGGGTTGAACCCGACGCGCATCTGCATCGCCGGAACCGGAGTCGGGCTCAGCCCGACCGTTTCTCCGTTGACGCGGGAAGGAGTCGGGCTCAGCCCGACCGTTTCACCGTTGATGCGGGAAGGAGTCGGGCTCAACCCGACTGGTTTCCTGTCGATGCGGGAAGGAGTCGGGCTCAACCCGACCGGTTCCCTGTTGATCCAGGAAGGAGTCGGGTTCAACCCGACCGGTTCCCTGTCGATGCGGGAAGGAGTCGGGTTCAACCCGACTGGTTCCCCGTTGATCCGGAAGGGAGTCGGATTCAATCCGACCGGCTACGTGTCGGGCTCCGATGCGATCCCGGCCAGCTTGGCCAGCTCCCGCAAGACTGCAAGCTGAGTCGTGGTGAACGGCTTCTCGCCTCTTCCCCGAACACCTCGCGCCAAGAAGAACCCAACTCCACGGGGCTACGAGGTCTCCCTTGAGAGAGTACCGAGGGCCTCGGCAACGCGGCTGGTCAACTCAGGCAACTTGGTCTCGACGATATCCCAGATCAGCTCGCGATCGATCCCGAAGTACTCGTGGATCAGGATGTCCCGGAGGCCTGCAATTTAGACCTTAAAGTCCCGAGGCATAGACGGTTTCCCGGAGAACGACGTCACGAAGACGGGGTTTGAGGGTTTCGGGCACGACGAGGTCGACGTGGGTGCCGAAGAGGTCCTCGAGAAGAGCCTTGAGGTCCATGTAGTTGTCGAAGGTTTTGGCTCCGGCCTTGAACTCGATGAGGAAGTCGAGGTCGCTGTTCTCCCGCGCCTCGCCGCGGGCGTAGGAGCCGAAGAGGCCGAGCCGCCTGACCCCCAAGGCGTGGAGGGAGGAGCGGCGCTCTGCAAGGGTCTTCAGAATCTGCTCCCGGTTCGGCATCGATACAACCTCCTGGCTCAAGGATAGCGTAAAGCAAAGCCCGGCCTGACGGCCGGGCTTGATTGATTGACAACAGGATCGGTCCGATCGGCTCGCGCGCCTACACCCCCACCGCCACCTCCGCCTCCTTGGGCGTCGGTGCCTCGATCTCCACCGCCAGCGCGCCGCCCTTCACGTCCACCCTCACGACGGACCCTTCGACGACCTGTCCGCCGATCAGGGCGCGGGCGATCTTCGACTCCAGCTCGTGCTGCAGGAACCGCTTGAGCGGCCTTGCGCCGTAGACCGGGTCGTAGCCGGTGCGGGCCACGAACTGGCGGGCCGGCTCGGTCAGCTCGAGGCGGACGCCGCGGTCGGTGAGGCGGCGGCGCAGGTCCTCGCTCTGGAGGTCGACGATGCGCTCGATCTCGGGGAGCGTCAGCGGCTTGAAGAGCACGATGTCGTCCACCCGGTTGAGGAACTCGGGCCGGAAGTGGCTGCGCAGCTCACGCATCACCTCCGTGCGCGCCGCTTCGGTCAGCTCTCCCGCCGGCGTCACCCCTTCCAGCAGATTGTGCGAGCCGATGTTCGAGGTCATGATGATCACGGTGTTCTTGAAGTCCACCGTGTGGCCTTGCGCGTCGGTCACGCGGCCGTCGTCGAGGATCTGGAGGAGCACGTTGAACGCGTCGTGGTGCGCCTTCTCGATCTCGTCGAAGAGGATGACGGAGTAGTGCTTGCGCCGCACCGCCTCGGTGAGCTGGCCGCCCTCTTCATAGCCGACATAGCCCGGCGGGGCGCCGATCAGCCGCGAGACGTTGTGGCGCTCCATGTACTCGCTCATGTCGATGCGGATCAGGTTGTCCTGGCTGTCGAAGAGGGTCTGCGCCAAGGTCTTCGCGAGCTCGGTCTTGCCCACGCCGGTGGGGCCGAGGAAGATGAAGGAGCCGATCGGACGCTTGGGGTCCTTGATGCCGGCGCGGGCGCGGAGGACCGCGTCGGCGACCAGCCGCACGGCTTCGTCCTGACCGACCACGCGGTCGTGCAGGATCTCCTCCATGCGGAGCAGCTTGTCGCGCTCGCCTTCGACCAGGCGGGTCACCGGAATGCCCGTCCACTTGGAGACGATCTCGGCGACTTCTTCCTCCGTGACCTCCTCGCGCAGGAGCTGGCCGCCACTCTTCTGCTTCTCGGCGAGCTGGGCTTCCTTCTCCTTGATCTGCTTTTCGAGCTGCGGCAGCTTGCCGTAGCGCAGCTCGGCGCTCTTGTTGAGGTCGTAGCCGCGCTCGGAGGCTTCGATCTGCTGGCGTACTCCTTCGAGCTGCTCGCGCAGGGTCCGCACCTCTTCGATCGACTTCTTTTCGCCTTCCCACTGCGCCCGCATGGCGTCCGCCTGTGCTTTCAGGTCCGCCAAGTCGCGCCGCAGGTCTTCCAGACGATCCTTGCTCGCCTTGTCCTTCTCCTTCTTGAGCGCCGCCTCTTCGATTTCGAGCTGCATGACACGGCGGGTGACTTCGTCGAGCTCCTGCGGCATCGAATCGATCTCGGTGCGCAGCATCGCCGACGCCTCGTCGATCAGGTCGATCGCCTTGTCGGGCAGGAAGCGGTCGGAGATGTAGCGGTTGGAGAGCGTCGCGGCGGCGACCAGGGCGTTGTCCTGGATGCGCACGCCGTGGTGCACCTCGAAGCGCTCGCGCAGGCCGCGGAGGATCGACACCGTGTCCTCGACCGACGGCGGCTCCACCATCACCGGCTGGAAGCGGCGCTCCAGAGCGGCGTCCTTCTCGATGTGCTTGCGATACTCGTCGAGCGTGGTGGCGCCGATGCAGTGCAGCTCACCGCGGGCAAGCATGGGCTTGAGCAGGTTGCCCGCGTCGGTCGAGCCTTCGGTCTTGCCGGCGCCGACGATGGTGTGCAGCTCGTCGATGAAGAGCAGGATCTTGCCTTCGCTCTGCTTGACCTCGTTGAGCACCGCCTTCAAGCGCTCCTCGAACTCGCCGCGGTACTTGGCGCCGGCCAAGAGCGCGCCCATGTCGAGCGAGAAGACCGCGCGGTCCTTCAGCCACTCGGGGACGTCGCCGCGCACGATGCGCTGCGCGAGACCTTCGACGATCGCCGTCTTGCCGACGCCGGGCTCGCCGATCAGCACCGGATTGTTTTTCGTCTTCCGTGACAGGATGCGCACCACCCGCCGGATCTCGGCGTCGCGGCCGATCACCGGATCGAGCTTGTTGCGCCGTGCCTGGGCGACCAGGTCGACGCCGTACTTCTCCAGCGCCTCATAGGCCGCTTCGGGCATCGAGCTGGTGACCCGCTGGTTGCCGCGCACCGCCGTCAGGGCGGTGAGGACGCGGTCGCGGGTGACGCCGAACTGGGCCAGCGCCTTGCCGGCCGCGGTGCCCGAGCCTTCGGCGAGGATGGCGAGGAGCAGGTGCTCCACGGAGACGTACTCATCCTTAAGCCGCTTGGCCTCATCTTCCGCCGTCACGAACAGCTTCTGCAGGCGCTGTGTGATGTAGACCTTGCCCGCCTCGGCGCCGCCGCCCGAGACACTGGGACGGCGCGACAGCTCGCGTTCGATCTCCTCCGCGAGCTGCGAGCCCGGCACGTCCATGCGGGTGAGCAGACGGGGGACGAGCCCCTCGGGCTGCTCGAGGAGGGCGAGCAGGAGGTGCTCGACGTCGACCTCCTGATGCCCGAAACGCAGAGCTTTCGTCTGGGCGCTCTGCAACGCCTCCTGCGACTTCTGCGTCAGTTTGTTGATGTCCATGACTTAAAGCCCTCCTTGCTTCGTGCGACTGAATCACTCCCGTGCCCGGAAATCCGACGTCTCGGCGAGCTGCTCGAACAGGCTGCGTTCCTCGTCGGACAGACGTTCTGGCACCACAATGCGGATCTCGGCGAGCAGATCGCCCTTCTCGCCCTTGGCGCCGCCGGCCAGGGTCAGCCCCTTGCCGCGCAGGCGGATCTTGCGTCCGGACGACGAGCCGGCGGGGATCTTGATCCGCAGGCGGCTGGTCGGCGTCTCGACTTCCGCTTCGCCGCCGAGCGCGGCCTCCCAGGGCGCCACCGGCACCGTGGTGTGGATGTCCGAGCCCTCGATCTTGAACCGCGGGTCCGGCGCGATCTCGATCTTCAACAGCAGATCGCCGGACTGGCCGCCGTCGAAGCCGGGCTGCCCCTGGCCGGCAAGGCGGATCTTCTGCCCCGGCCGGATGCCATCGGGGATGCGCACCGACAGTGTCTTGCGCTGGCCGGTCGAAGGATCGGCGAGGGTGATCTCCCGCGTGCCGCCACGGACCGCCTCGTCCAGGCTCAGCGTCATCTGCGCCTCGCTGTCCGCGCCGCCACCGCCGCCGAACGGGCTGCCGGCGCCAAACGTGCTCCCATTGAATCCACCGCGCCGCGCGCCGCGCCGCCCGGGACCGCCGCCGCCGAACAGCATCTCGAAGAACGAGCTGAACCCTTCGCCGCCGCCCATGCCGCCGAGGTCGAAGTCGAACCCCTGGCCGCCAAATCCCTGCCCGCCGTAATTCTCCCAGCCGGGAGGCACGCTGCCGGTGCGTTTCCAGTCGGCGCCGAACTGGTCGTACTTCTTGCGCTTGTCCGGATCCTTGAGGACCTCATAGGCCTCGCCGATCTCCTTGAACTTGACCTCCGCCTCCGGCTCCTTGTTGACGTCCGGGTGGAGCTTGCGCGCCAGCTTGCGGTAAGCCTTCTGGATGTCGTCCTGCGAGGCGTCTTTCTTGACCCCCAGCGTGGCGTAGTAGTCCTTGTAGTCCAATCGAGCCCCTCCTCCTCGCGCTCCGCCGTGTCGTCACCGCAGAGCCCATCGCCCTGCACTCGCTTTAGGTTTGAGTGCCTGGCACTCACATTGTAGAACGGACGCTCAGGTTTTTCCATTCCCGGGGGACGGGCAGGAGGGCACGGCGGGGTAGGGAGCACGGACGCACGGACGAGCACGGACGGACACGGACCAGCACGGACCTGGCGGCTGCCTGTCGCCCTTGGTGGTCCGTGATCGTCCGTGTCTGTCCGTGTTCGTCCGTGATCGTCGGGCGGGAGGAGGGCCCCTACGGAGGGGTGAAGCCGAAGTGCTCGTAATTCTTGGCGATGAACGACTTCCACTTGTCCGGCGTCTCTTCCAGGGGGTAGATCGCCTCGACCGGACAGGCGTCGACGCAGAGGCCGCAGTCGATGCACTCCTCGGGGTGGATGTAGAGCATCTCCCAATCCTCGTTCTTGCCGTAGATGCAGTCCACCGGGCAGACGTCGACGCAGGCTGTGTCCTTCACACCGACACAGGGTTCACAGATGATGTGAGTCATGGCGGGCCCCTCCTATCAGGCCGCGAGCGCTATTTGGTTGGCGATACCCCTGAGCACATTATAGCGGAGCCACTTCACACCGCGAGCAGGAACCGCGACGGCGAAAACGGTGCGAGAGACTGGCCCGCGCTTCCCGTGCCGTCGAGGATCTGCGCGGCGATCTCCCGCGCGGTCCACGGCGCGAGGAGGATGCCGTTGCGGAAGTGGCCGGTCGCGGCGAGGACGTTGGACCAGCCGGGGAGCGGTCCGAGGAGGGGCAGATCGTCCGGCGTGCCCGGGCGGAGGCCGGACCAGACGGCGTCCATGCGGGCTCCGGCGAGGCCGGGAAAGGTGCGGCGGGCGAAGGCGAGGAGGTCTTCGGTGCCGGCGAGGGTGGGATGATTGTCGAAGCCGGCCTCTTCCATCGTCGAGCCGACGAGCAGGCCGGTCACGCCGCGCCGCACGGCGTAGGCGTGGAGGCCGCGGACGCTGCCGCCCCACGGCCAGTCGACGCCGGCGAGGAGGACGATCTGGCCGCGCACCGGGCGCACGGGGAGGATCGGCAGGCCCGGGATGCGTCCGCTCCAGGCTCCCGCGGCGAGCACCAGGCGGTCGGCGTCGCGGCGACCGTTCTTGCCGGTCACGCGGATGCCCTCGCCCGATCTCTCGACACGCTGGACTTCGAAGTCATAGGTCAGCTTGACGCCGGCGCGGGTGGCCGCCGCCGCCAGGACCGCGCAGGCCTGGACGTTGTCGACCCGGTGATCGCCGGGCAGACGCAGGGCGAGGCGTACGGCGGGCGAGATGTCCGGCACCCAGTGGCTGAGCGTCTCGGGCTCGATCTCCTCGACCGCTTCGCCGAGCGCGCGGGCGGCGGCGGCGAGCGCTTCGAGCTCCGGCTCCTCGGTGGAGTCCAGGGCGACGACGAGGGCGCCGCTCGCGTCGTGCTCGATCGACATGCCGGTCTCCTCGGCGAGCGTGGCGGCCCAGGCGATCCACAGATCGCGCGAGGCACGGCAGGCGTCGAAGAACGGACCCGGCTCCGGCGCCTCGGCGAGCGGCGCCAGCATGCCGGCGGCGGCGAGCGACGCTTCGGCGCCGGCTTCCCGGCGCTCCAGGACCTCCACCCGGAGACCGGCTTTCGCCAGCTCGTGCGCGCAGGCGAGGCCGATGATGCCGCCGCCCATCACCACGACGTCGAGGGGGCCGGATCTCAAGCCGTCTCCGCCGCCAGGGCGCTGTCGAACGCGGCGATCGTGGCGTCGATCTCGGCGTCGCCGTGGGCGGTCGAGAGGAACAGCGTCTCGTAGGCCGACGGCGGCAGATGGATGCCCGCGTCCAGCAGGCGGTGGAAGACGCGCGTGAAGCGCTGCCGGTCGGTGGCGTGGACGTCGTCCAGCCTCTCCACCGGGCGGTCGGTAAAGAAGAAGCCGAGCATGGATCCCTGGCGGTGGACGGTGAGCGGAATCGAATGCCGCGCCGCCGCCGCTTCGAGACCCGCCTCCAGACGTGCGCCGATCCGCTCCAGCGTCTCATAAGGACACGGCGCGTCGCGCGACAGCTCGGCCAGGGCGGCGCGGCCGGCGGCGACGGCGAGCGGATTGCCGGAGAGCGTGCCCGCCTGGTAGACCGGACCGGCGGGAGCGATCTGCGACATCAGGCTGCGCGGTCCGGCATAGGCCGCGAGCGGCAGGCCGCCGCCGATCACCTTGCCGAGCGTCGTCAGGTCCGGCCGTACCGGCAGGAAGCTCTGCGCGCCGCCCCAGGCGACGCGGAAGCCGGTCATCACCTCGTCGAAGATGAGCAGAGCGCCATGCTTGTCGCAGAGCGCGCGGAGCCCTTCCAGGAAACCGGGCACCGGCGGCACCAGGCTCATGTTGCCGGCGATCGGCTCGACGATGATGGCGGCAATTCCGGTTCCCTGGTCTGCGAAGAGCTGCGCCACCGCGTCGATGTCGTTGTACGGCGCGACCAGCGTGTCCGCGATCACCGCCGCCGGCACACCCGGGGACGACGGCACGCCGATCGTCGCCGCGCCCGAGCCGGCGGCGATCAGGAACGGGTCGGCGTGGCCGTGATAGCACCCCTCGAATTTGACCACCTTGCTGCGACCGGTCGCGGCGCGCGCCAGGCGCAGGGCCGACATCGTCGCCTCGGTGCCCGAATTCACCAGCCGCACCATCTCGACCGACGGCAACGCCGCCACGATCGTCTCGGCCAGCTCGACCTCCGGTAGCGTCGGAGCGCCGAACGCCGTGCCGCGTCCCAAAGCCTCCTGGATCGCCGCCACCACCGACGGATACCGGTGGCCGAGGATGTGCGGACCATAGCCGCCGATGTAGTCGATGTACCGCCGGCCATCCTCCGCCTCCAGCCAACAGCCGGACGCAGAACGGACGAACACCGGTTCGCCGCCGACACCCCGGAAGGCGCGGACCGGCGAATTCACCCCGCCGGGAAGGACCTTTTCGGCGCGTTCAAGCAGAGTCATGAGCGTTGTCTCCTGCCGAGGGCGCGAAAAGCGCCCTCACCCCCGCC
>DATARD010000196.1:0-41357 GCA_036264355.1 Thermoanaerobaculia bacterium | reverse complement strand
ACTCTTCGACCACCCGGACTTCAGGCGCATGGCGGACCGCTTCCACCAGGGTGCGCACGATCTCGGCGCCGGTGGTGTCGCGGGCGTGCAGGATGCGCCGCCGGCTGTGCGCGGCCTCGCGGCCGAGCGAGAGACCGCCCGCCGTGTCGCGGTCGAAGCGGGCGCCCAGCGCGAGCAGGGCGCGGACGCGCTGCGGCCCTTCGCCGGTGAGCAGATCCACGACCGCGGGATCGTTCAAACCCGCGCCGGCCTCCATGGTGTCGGCGGCATGCAGGGACGGCGAATCGTCGGTCCCCACGGCAGCGGCGACGCCGCCCTGCGCCCAGGGGCTCGCGCCGCCTTCGCCGAGCCGCGCCTTGGTGAGCACCGTCACCCGCCGCGGCGCGCAACCCAGCGCCGCGGTGAGGCCGGCCGCTCCGGTGCCGATGATCAGCACGTCGGAGCGCGAGATGCCGTCGAAACGTCCACGCAGAGGCTCGCTCATCGGCTTTCCTTCCTTCCTACCGCCAGCATCCGTTCGACCGCCTGCCGCGCCCGCGCTCCGACCGCCGGATCGACCTCCACCCGCGTCTCCATGGTCTGCAGCGAGCGGAGGATCTTGGGCAGGGTGATCCTCTTCATGTGCGGGCAGAGGTTGCACGGGCGGATGAATTCGACGTCCGGCAGCTCGACCGCCACGTTGTCGCTCATCGAGCACTCGGTGACCATCACCACCCGGCTCGGACGGGCGTCGCGGACGTGCCGGATCATGGCCGCCGTGGAGCCGACGAAATCGGCCTCGGCGAGGACGTCCGGCGGGCACTCCGGATGGGCGAGGATCTGCACGCCGGGCTGCCCGGTGCGGTACGAGCGGAGCTGCTCGCCGGTGAAACGCTCGTGCACCTCGCAGTGGCCTTTCCACAGGATCACCTCGACGGCGGTCTGCGCGGCCACGTACTTGCCCAGATACTCGTCGGGCAGGAAGATGACGCGGTCGACGCCGAGCGACTCCACCACCGCCACCGCGTTGGCCGAGGTGCAGCAGATGTCCGACTCGGCCTTCACCTCGGCCGAGGTGTTGACGTAGGTGACCACCGGCACGCCGGGATAGCGCTGCCGCAGCAGGCGGATGTCCGCGGCGGTGATCGACGCCGCCAGCGAGCAGCCGGCCGCGGGATCGGGGATGAGGACGGTCTTCTCGGGCGACAGGATCTTCGCCGTCTCCGCCATGAAGTGGACACCGGCCAGGACGATGACGTCAGCGTCCGTCTTCGCCCCCTGCTGCGCCAGGGCGAGCGAGTCGCCGCAGAAGTCCGCGACCCCGTGGAAGATCTCCGGCGTCTGGTAGTTGTGCGCCAGGATCACGGCGTTGCGCTGCTTCTTCAGCTCGTTGATGGCCGCCACGTACGGCGCGTGGACCGGCCACTCCAGATCAGGAATGACCGGGCGCACCCGGTCATGAATCGCGGCGGTGAGGCGGGCGACCTCGGGGGTATAGTCCAGGACGGGGTAGGGCCGGACAGACTCTTGCAGGTTCATCTGATCCCCCTATGCTCAGTCTGAGCATATGCAGTGCCTAGAAAAGGGCCAGCGTCTTGCCGGCCTGTTCTTATACTACAACTGAGCATATGGGGTGTCAATTCCCTGGGGCCTCTACGGGTTGGACGCCAGCCGCCGGTACACAAACCGCACCGCGACCACCGCCAACATCCATCCCGTCGCCACGTCCAGCAGGTAGTGCTGGTGGATCAGCACCGTCGAGGCCGCGATCAGAACCGCCCACGTCCAGAGGAGAACCTTGCCGGCGGTAGACGCGTGCGCGCCGAGGACGGAAGCGCAGACGGCGGCGAAGGTGACGTGGAGGGACGGCACCAGGTTGTAGGTGAGATTGAGGGTGTCGGCGAGGTGGAACAGGCCGGCCCAGGCGCCGAGATCCGCCTCGCGCGGCGGGGCGAACGCCAGCTCCGCGGGGATGAGGAGGAAACCGACTCCACCGCAGAGGATGGCGACGGCCAGCGTCAGGATGAACGCCCGGATCTCGCGGCGCGTGCGCAGGACGAACGGCGCCAGGGCGAACATCAGATAGAGCGACATGTAGAAGGCCGTCATCGCCGGGATGAACGGGATGCGCAGCTCGGCGGCGCAGTGGATGGGGACACGCAGGCTGCGACGGGCGGTCAGGGCGTCCATCCCGCCGTAGACGGCCAGGAACCAGAGCGTGTTGGCGAGCGACAGGAGGGCCGTTGTTCGCAGGTGCGGCCAGCCCGGCCAGGCGACGAAGGGATCGCGGCGGGCCGCGGCCTCCCCTACCGCGCTCCGCGGAGATGGCACAGCGCGGTTTCCTCGAGGTATTGCAGGATCGCCGACATCAGGGCGCGGACGTCCGTCTTCGGCTTCAGCATCTTTGGATTCAGATAATGGTCGGCGCCCCAGAGCGGATAGAGCAGGCCGGGCTGGGAGCAGGCGTCGGCCAGGAGGACGCTCCCATCGTTCGGTCCGAGCGGCGTGAGCCGGTGGTGGCAGCGCTTCGCCGCGCCGGGGGTCAGGTGCTCCACGAGCGGAAAGCCGGCGACGCTGATCAGCGAGAGATGCTCCGGCAGGTCGAGCGGGAGATCGAGCGTCTGGCCGGGGCCGTGGCGGAGGTCGCGGAGAAAGCCGAGATCCTGGCGGTGCAGCCGGTAGTAGAGGCGGCCGAGCACCGCTCCCACGGCCGGGGAGAGCAGCCAGTCGGCCATCGGCGTGCCGTCGAGAATGCCGCACAGGTTGATCCAAGCCGCCACGGAGTCGAACGCGCGCCGCGCGGCGGGATCGGCGAGCGCCGTCTTCACGTCCGCGGCCCCCTTGCTCAACGACGCCAGGATCACCGGCCTCCCGGGAGGCTGCGCGCGCAGGAAGTCGATCAGGATGCGCGCGTTCTCGGAGACGGTTCCGGTGCTCGCGACGGGGACGACGGCGACCGGGCAGCCGAGCCGCTCGGCCACGCCGCGCACGACGTGCCCGTCCGCGCCGGAGGCCGGGTTCTCGCGGTAGAAGGCGGCAGGGACGATCGCCAGGAGCACGTCCGACCGCCAGGCGGCCGGCTCCTCCCGGCGGCGGATCTCGTCGATCCGTTGGATGAACGGCCCGTGGACGGGCGACTCGACGACGCGGCGGTAGAGTCGCTCCGTCGCGGCGTCGATCCCCTCGCGCGCGGCGAGCTGCCGCATCTCGTCGGCGAGAGAAGTCATCAGGCGGCGTGGCGCCGGCGCCCGAGGAAGAACCCGACGACGGCTCCGGCGAGCAGTCCGATTCCTCCCGCCCAATAGATGGCGCCCCGGGCTTTCTCCAGGAGCGGGTTGTCAAACAGGTTGTCCGAGCAGTGCAGGCTGGCGATCAGCCATTTGTCCCCTTCCTTGACCATCGTCGCGCTCCACCGCGCGGGCAGGTCGAAGGTGGCGCCGCTTGTCATCTTGAAATGCTCGACGGCGCTGCCGAAGGCGATGCCGGTGTCGCCGCCGTAGAGGATGGTCAGCTCATCGACCGTGACGTCGGCCGTGTAGCTCGCGACCACCTTGTTCGGACCGCTCAGCATGCGGTTGAGGTACGCCCGCACACCGTCGCGCCCGCGGCTGACCTCGGCGTTGTGCCAGGTGACGACGATGTTGGGGTGAAGATAGATCAGCTCTCCCTCGACGTCCCCCTTGTTCATCGCGGCGACGAGCCCGTCGCGCAGGGCGCGCAGCTCGTTGTGCGTCGCTTCATCCTGGGGGGGCGATGTTTGCGACGGTGTTTGAGACGGTGTTTGAGACAGAAGCGGCATCGCGGCCAAGCACAGCAACATCAACGTTGCGCTCAAGTTTTTCATCGGCGCTCCTGGTCGGTTTTTGATTCGGGGCGGCCTGCGGCAGTGCGGCCACCCAGTGGAAGAAATCGATCATATCCTGGTCGACGTCGCCAAGGCTGGCGGGATTGTATCGTGTGGAGCGTAACTGGCGCGCTTCCTCCCGCAGGTACCCATAGGTGAAGAGACGGCGCGTCCGCAGGCGCAGCGGATCGAGCCACTGCAACGGGGCTGCCGACCGGCGGACGTAGACGATGCCATGACAGGATGTCTGGCCGTCGTCGAGCGGCTCCATCGCCATCAGAAAACCGCTCCGCAGGCGCTCGAATTGGGCGGTGATCACCGCGAACGTGCCGCCCCAGATGGTCAACGTGATGTTGACCGTGCGCCCCGCGGCTACCCGCAAAATGCGATCGAACACGGTGTGCCCGACCACCTTCGCGGGATAGCTGTTGCGCCGCGCGAACGGCGCCGGGCAATCGATCGCGGGCGGCGCCAGCAGCTCGCGGTCGTGCACGGCGGCGAAATGCTGGCGGTCGAAGGCGTGCGCCGCGTTCATGTACCACGTGGTGTCGGCGACGTAGTGGAACTCTTGTCCGGCGACGTAGTCCCCGGCATCTTCGCCAAGGAAAAACGGCAGAGGAAAGAGCGGCTCCGGCCCGTTGAAGAAAAAGAGAGAGCCATGCCTCTCTTCGACGGGATAGGTCCGCAGGCGGGCGAAGGGCGGCGGCTCCGCCCGGCTCGGCACGAAGGTGCAGACGCCGTCCGTTCCATAGCGCCAATGATGGAACGGACACCGGATCGTCTCGCCGACCACGCTGCCGCAGCCGAGGTCGGCGCCCAGGTGCGCGCAGTGCGCATCCATCACCACCGCGCGTCCGCTCTCGGTGCGGAACGCGACGAGCTGGCGTCCCAGGATGCGCCGCGACAACGGTCCCCGGCGCAGCTCGCGGCCGGCACAGAAGAGATACCACGACGCGGGAAAGGCGACGAAAGCGTCCGCCGCCGGCGCCCGTTGCGGGCTATTTGATGACTTGACCGGCATAGCGGTTCTCCACGCGCTCGGTCGAGGGCTGCGGCCCGCGCCACTCGCGCAGGTAGGCCCGGAGCAAGCTGCCGCGCGCCTCGCCTTCCTCGGAAAGCAGCGGCAGATAGATCCAGGGCACGGTCGGCTGCATGTGATGATTGAGATGCCAGTTGTGATTGAGCCACACCCGGTCGAGCCAGCGGAACGTGCGCAGGTTCATGGCGCCCTTCTGCACGTCGCGCACCGTGCCGTAGTGGTGGGCGTATTGCATGGCCGACCAGATGAGCCCGAAGCCGAACATCACGGCGGCGTAGCGCGAGAGAGGAATCCGCCAGAAAACGATCATCGCCGTGTGCAGAGCGAGCACGGCCCAGGCTTCGAGCTGAATGAGGCGCCGGTATTTCGGATTCAACGACTCCAGGAACGCCTCCGTGGGGCGGTTGAACCGCGTGGACCGCGGAGCCATGATCGAAGGCCGGACGGCAACGACGAGGTTGGTCAGACAGATCAGCACCCAGAACAGCCCGGTCAGCGTGCCATAGAGCTGAAGGTACTTCCAGAAACGGTTCTCGTCCTCGAAATAGAGATCGAACGCTTCGTCGTCCGACCGGTTGCGGATGTGATGCCCGATGTGCCCCTGCCGGATCAGATGGAACGGCGCGGGGAAGAACAGCGCGAGGATCGCTCCCACGGTCTGATTGACCGCCGGATTCGGATGCAGCAGGTTGTGCTCGGCCTCGTGCAACATCGCATAGCCCGAATTCATCGCAATGCCGTAGGCGAGCGACAGCAGCGCCACCCATCCCCAGCCGTCGACCCGGCCCGCCGCCCAGAGGATCAGACAGAGGACCGCGAGCTGCACGGCGGCGATGGCGAGGTTGAGCCGCGCGGGGATCGGAAGCGGGGGGAACGGGCGGCTCACGCCACGGCCTCCGGCAGCGGGCGGTAGCCGCAGATCGCGAGCGACCGCAGCTCGGGCGCCGCATCGAAGCGGGCGAACGTCCTGGGGACGATCTCCCGAGAGTAGAGCGTGGCGCGATAACTCTCGTCGCGCGACAGGGCGAGCAGTTGCCGCCGCATCTCCTCCCGACGCTCGGCGAGCTCCGGAAGCTCGCTGCACAGCGCGTCGACGACGCGGAGCTGCGCCCGCCGCGGCGTGCTGAACAGCTCTTCCAGCATCCAGGCGAACAGCTTCGCGTTCAGCCGCCGCAGCCAGGGCCTGGCGCGGCGCCACAGGACGTCGAGCAGCTCTTCGTCCCACCGCACGTGCCCCACCTCGTCGGCCATGTGCGCACGGTGCACGGCCACGAAGCTCGGATCGAGAGACCGGCGGCTGCGGAGGTAGCTGCGAGAGTAGTAGATCGAGCGCTCCTCCTGGAGGAGCATCAGCCAGAGGAAAAGAGGGAACCGGGCAGGATGTCCGACAGCCCACGCCGTGGCCGCTCTCCAGGCAGCCGGGACCTGGACGAACTGGAAGTCGCAATCGGCGTAGAGATACGGAGCGGCGTTCCGGTTGAGCTGGCGGAACATCTCCGTGTGGCGCTGCTCCTCGTCGCGAAACTGCCGCACGCCTTCCGCGAGCCGGGCCGGTAGTGGCGACGGTGCGCGGAGCAGGGCCTCCAGGATCGGACGCCCAAGGACCGTTTCGAAGACCATGATCTGCTCGTTGAAATAGAGCGCCTGGAGCTGGTTGTAGCGCAGGCGCTGCGCCTCCGTGAGCTCCCGGTAGGAGGCGGTGTGGAAGAGCGGTGTCAGCTCTTCCGGGATGAACGGCTTGCCCGGATCGACGGATGGGCCTTCCCTCAGGGGCGGCTCCCCCGCGGTGCCCACCGGGACTGCCACAACCGAGCTGACGATGGCCGGCCCTCCTTGCAGCGCGCTGCGTTACCCGGATCTTACCGCATCAGGAGTGTAGAATGCGCTCTTTCGCCAAAGCAGGGAGACGGATATGAGGGTGATGAAGTTCGGCGGCACGTCGGTGGGCAGCGCGGGCGCATGCGCGGCGTGGTCCGCCTGGCGGTCGAAGCGGCCGCCCGGGAGCGGGTGCTGGTGGTGGCTTCGGCGGTGAGCGGCGGCGGGCGTGCTGGCGGATATCCTGAAGGTCGTGCAGCAGGTGAACCTGTGAGGTCCGTGCGCGCCTTCGCGCCCGCCGGCATCGGCAACTTCGCCGCCGGCTTTGACGTGCTCGGCGCCGCCGTGGCGCCGGTCGACGGCAGTCTGTGGGGGGATGTGGTCGAAATCACCGAGGCCCCCGTCTCTTCCTTCGTCTGCCGTGGACCGTTCGCCCACCGGTTGCCCGCCGATCCGGAGGACAACCTGGTGGTGCGCACGCTGGCCTTCTTTACCGAGGCCACCGGCATTCCGCTGCCGCCTCTCGCCATCACGCTGCACAAGGGCCTGCCGGTCAAAAGCGGCCTGGGGTCGAGCGCGGCGAGCGCGGTGGCGGCAGCGGTGGCCTTGAATGCCTGGAGCGGCGAGCCACTGGACAGCGCGCGGCTGCTCGAAGTGGCAGGCCGCGCGGAGAGCCTCGCCTCGGGGGCGTTGCATCTCGACAACGTCGCGCCCATCCTGCTGGGCGGACTGATCCTCGTGCCCCCCGAGAGCCTGCCGCGGCGGCTCCCCTTCCCCACCGGTCTCGCGGTCGTCGTGGCCAGCCCGGAGCTCGAGGTCGCGACGGTGGAAGCGCGGCGCGTGCTGCCGAAAGACGTGTCGCTGGGGCTCGCGGTCGAGCACGCGCAAAACCTGGCGGCCTTCGTCCACGCCCTCCACACCGGCGACCGTCCGCTGCTCCGGGAGACGCTGCACGACCTGCTGGCGGAGCCTTACCGCGCCGGCCTGGTTCGCGGCTTCCGCGAGGCGCAGCACGGCGCCCTGGAAGCCGGAGCCCTCGGCGCCAGCCTCTCCGGCGCCGGTCCGGCGGTTTTCGCGGTCGCCGAGGAGGGTGATGCGCCGGCCGTGGCAGCCGCGCTGGAGTCCGGCTTCCGCGGCGCCGGAGTCGGTGCAATCGTTCGCATCTGCCGCATCGACGACCGCGGCGCCCGGGTCCTGGAGAGCGAGCCGTGATCCTCCACAGCACGCGGGATACAACTCACAAAGCCAGCTTCGCCGAAGCGCTGATCCGCAACCTGGCGCCGGACGGCGGCCTCTACATCCCCGAGCGCCTGGAGCCCTGGCCGGACGTCGAGGATCTGCTGGCGCTCTCCTGGCCGGAACGCTGCACCGAGATCCTCGTCCGCCTGATCGGCGATGAATACGACCGCGCGCATCTGGCCGCCGTGACGCGGGAGGCTTTCAATTTGCCCGTCCCAATCACCCGGCTGGACGATCGAATCTCCGCCGTCGAGCTGTTCCACGGTCCCACCCTGGCCTTCAAAGATTTCGGTGCCCGCTTCCTCGCCCGCATGCTCCATCCGCCGCGCACCATCCTGACCGCCACCAGCGGCGACACCGGGGCCGCCGTGGCCCGGGCTTTCTGGAAGCTGCCCGGCATCCGCGCCGTCGTCCTCTATCCCCAAGGCCGTGTCTCACCGCTCCAGGAAAAGCAGTTCGCGAGCCTGGGAGACAACGTCCTCGCCCTCGCCGTCGAAGGGAGCTTCGACGACTGCCAGGCGTTGGCCAAAGCCTGCTTCGCGGATCGGGACCTCTCCGCCGCGCTCGGCCTGACCTCGGCCAATTCGATCAACATCGCCCGCCTCCTCGCGCAGACCCTCTACTATTTCGAGGCGGTCGCTCAACACGGTGGAAGACCGGTGATCGCCGTGCCCAGCGGCAACTTCGGCAACCTGTGCGCCGGCCTGATCGCCCACCGCCTGGGCCTCCCCGTCCGCGCCTTCGTGGCCGCCACCAACGCCAACACCGTCGTCCCGGAGTACCTGGAGACCGGCCTCTACCGTCCCCGTCCGAGCGTCGCGACCCTGTCGAACGCCATGGACGTGGGAGCCCCCAGCAACTGGGAACGCATCGAATCGCTCTTCCAGGGGGATTGGCAAGCCCTGCGGGGAGCCCTCCGCTGGGGCAGCCTCGACGAAGAAGGAACACGGAAGACGATCCGCGACCTCGACGCCGGCGGCTACCTCTGCGATCCCCACGGCGCCGTGGCCTATGCTGTTCTGAGCAAGAATCTCCAGCCCGGCGAAACCGGCCTCTTTCTCGCCACCGCCAATCCGGCGAAATTCAAAGAAGCCCTGGAGCCGGTGCTCGGCCGCGAGATTCCTCTACCGCCGGCTCTCCGGGAGGTCGCTGGCCGGCCACTGCTGGCGGAGGTGATGCCGGTGGACATGGAGGACTTGAAGCGACGACTGCGAAAAGTGGATTGACGCGATCCGCCGCAAAACCGCGGCGCTCGGGAGGCAAAGATCATGAGTAGTCTGCGCCTCAATCCCCAGCGTCTACGCCTCGCTCCCTACAGTCTGCGCCTAGATCCCCAGCGTCTGCACCTCAATCCCCATCGTCTGCGGCTCGATCCCTACAGTCTGCGGCTCGATCCCCAGCGTCTGCGCCTCGATCCCCAGCGTCTGCACCTCAATCCCCATCGTCTGCGGCTCGATCCCTACGGTCTGCGCCTCGCTCCCTACAGTCTGCGTCTCGCTCCCTACGGTCTGCGACTCGATCCCTACAGTCTGCGCCTCGATCCCCAGCGTCTGCGGCTCGATCCCCAGCGTCTGCGCCCCGATCCCTACAGTCTGCGGCTCGTTCCCCGCAGTCTACGCCTCGATCCCCAGCGTCTGCGGCTCGATTCTGCCGGTCCCTCTCTACTCTCGCACCGCCCGCACATCTCCACCCGCGGCGTGCAGCACCAGCGCGCGAATCGCCCCGCCATCCCCGGCTTCGAAGCCGATGCGGAGCACGGTCTGCGTCCGCGGGTCGTACGATCCCACCTCGTTGGCTGACAGGGGGAGGAAGAGACTTCCCGGGATCTCGTCGAGGAAGCGCACGGAGGAGATCTCCGGCCCGTCCCAGCCGTATTCGGCGATCTGCTGGCCGCGGGCGAAACGGAGACGGAGGTAGGTGGCGGGCCTTCCCTCGATGATCATGGAGCCGAGGGCGTCGATCCCCTGCAACGGGCCTTTTCCATCTTCCAGGCGCTTCCAGTTGGCTGTCCCCCGCGCGGTGAGCTCTGCGAGCGGTTGGCCGCCACCGAAGAGCTCGTGAAGTTGCGCGTAGTCGCCGGCATGGGCGCGCTCCATGGCCTTGCGGAGCCGCTCCTGCCGCTCAGCCCATTGGGCGCGGTCCTCCGGACTGCCGCCGGCGAGCGCCGCCATCGCCTCGGGACCGTCCGCCGAGATCTGGAGCGCCGGGCGCCCGGCGCCAACCGGGGTCGCCGCCGCGCTCACCAGAAAACGCCCGCCCGCGGGGAGCTTGTAGGTCCCCGCCTCGCGGGCCAGGACGGCGGGCTCGACCTTCACGACCTCCGGCGGTATCGGCGGCATGGGGAGATCCGGACCGAAGACGAAGCGGGCGAGCTGCGGGGTGATGGGAAAGATCCTGAACGCCGCCTGGTTCGAGGAGCCGAGGACGACCACGCCCTCGTCCACGTAACGGCGGAAGTCGGCGCCGAAGATGCCGTTGCCGCCGTTGTGGGAGACGAGGCGGGTGCCCCGCTTCGTCTTGGCGATCGCCCAGCCGTAGCCGTAGAACGAGCTGCCTTCCTCGTTCTCGGGCACCCACGGATTGAAGGCCTTCTCCTTCTCTTCCTTGGACAGGATGGCCTCGCCTTCGAGGGCGCGGTGCCACTTGTAGAGGTCTCCCACAGTCGACAGGATGCCGCCGTTGCCGCGCAGGTTCCACCACGGACCGTCCGGCGCCCAGGCCTTGTCGAGCGGCGTGCCCCAGTCTCCCTCCGGACCGTAGCCGTGGGCCAGCTCGCCCGGGCTCCATGCCGGCAGGCGGTAGCCGGTCTTTTCCATCCCCGCCGGCAGGAAGAGCTGGCCGCGCAGATACTCCTCGTAGGTTTTGCCGGAGACCTTCTCGACCACGGCCGCGAGCAGGCTGTAGCCGGCGTTCGAGTAGCGGTAGCGCGTCCCCGGAGCCCACAGGAGCTTCGACGCCAGGGCCGCCTTCACCAGCGCCTCGCGCGGCATCTCGTCGTAGTCGTCGCCGAAGACGTCCGGCAGCCCCGAGCTGTGGGTGAGCAGGTGATGCAGGGTCATCCCGGCCTTGTCCGCGGGTACGCCGTCGAAGTATTTGCTGATCAGGTCAGTGACTTTGAGCTTCCCCGCCATCTCCAGGCGGAGGATCGCCGCGGCGGTGAACTGTTTGGTGATGGAGCCGATGTCGAAGACCGTCGCGGCGGTATAGGGCGTCCCATGCTCCCGGTCGGCCAGACCGTAGCCTTTCTGGAGGACGATCTTGCCGTCTTTCGCCACCAGCACGGAGCCTGCGAAGCCGAAGCCCTCGAGGCGAGTCAGGAAGAGATCGAGCTTCTGGCCCAGCGGCCCGTCGACGACCAAGGTGGTGGAAGGAACAGGGATGGCAGGAGCGGCCTGGGCGTGGAGCGCGCCGGCGGTGAGGAGGAAAGGGACGAAGCAAGCGACGAGGGCACGGTGTCTGTGGGACATGAGCTTAAAATACAAGAAGGACGCAATCTTTCAAAAAGAACGCTCATTTGTGAATGTGTACTAAAAGCTAAATCGTAGGGCTCACGAGGCTTCCAGCTTTGGCACGATTTTTAGGCTTCAATCCCGGAGTCGGGTTAGAATAGTAGCTCAATGGACCTCGCGACCCATCCACCCGTCGCGGGAGGACAGCCCGTCGCCTTGCAGGGCGGACAGGTCCTCGCCGGTCGATACCGCGTCACCGCTTTCCTGGGCAGTGGCTCGGTCGGCGAGGTCTATGAAGCGGAGGACCTCGAGCTGGGCGGGCGGATCGCGCTCAAAATCCTGCATCCCGGGGCGGACGACGAGCCGGTGCTGCGGCGCTTCAAGCAGGAGATCCAGCTCGCCCGGCGGGTCACCCATCCGAACGTCTGCCGGACGTACGACCTGGCCTACCACTGCGAGGAGGCGGAGATGTCCGCCGACTCTCCTCCCCGCCTGCGGGTGTTCCTCACCATGGAGCTGCTGCGCGGCGAAACGCTGGCAGACCGGCTGGCCAGTCAGGGACGGATGGCACCGGGCGACGCGCTGCCGGTCGCGCGCCAGGTGGCCGCCGCCCTGACCGCCGCCCATGCCGCCGGGGTCGTCCACCGCGATCTCAAGAGCGGCAACATCTTTCTGGTGACGTCCCTGCCGGCATCGCCGGCCGAGACACGCGCGGTGGTCACCGACTTCGGCCTCGCCGGGAGCTCCGGTGAGGCGGCCTCGGAGACCGGCGAGCTGATGGGCTCCCCGGCCTACATGGCGCCGGAGCAGGTGCGCGGCGAAGCGGCGACGCCGGCGACCGACATCTATGCCTTCGGTGTCGTGCTCTATGAAATGGTCACCGGCGAGCTTCCTTTCATGGGCCCGAGCGCCTTCTACACTGCCGTGAAGCGCCTCAAGGAGCCGCCGCCGCCGCCGCGGGACAAGGTACCCGCTCTCGATCCAGCCTGGAATGCGGCGATCTTGCGTTGCCTGGAGCGCGAGCCGGCGAACCGCTTCGCCACCGCGGACGAGGTCCTCGGCGCGCTCAGCCCTGCCTCTCCCCCGCAGCCTGCGCAGACACTTCGTTCCTGGGGTCGTGCCGCCGCCTGCCTGCTGTTCCTCACGATCGGCGTCTTCGCTCTTCTTGTTCCCCGCATGCCCGTCCGGCAGGCGGAGGCCTCCCGGCCAGAGCTGGTGGCGGCAAGGCTCGAACAGTGGAACCACCTCGCGGAGGTCCTCGCCCGCGAGCGGGAGCGTGGAGATACGGTTGCCGAGGCGAAGACACAGGGAGAGCTCGCCTCGCTGACCCGGCTCCGGGGAGACCTTCCCGCGGCGCTGCGCGGCTACCGGAGAGTGGCCGCCTTGCGGCGCGCCGCCGGTGATCGCCGCGGCCTGGCCGAGGCGCTCCAGAACATGGCCGCGATCTCCTACGATCTCGGCGACCCGGAGGGGGCCCGCAGCGCGTGGGAGGAGTCCCTGGCCCTGTCGCGCCGGGCCGGGGACCGCGCGGGGATCGCCGTCTCGCTTCACGGCCTCGCCGGCATCGACCGCCTGGTCGGCGACCTCGCCGCCGCACAGACGAAGTATGAGCAGGCTTTCACCCTCTACAGAGCCTTGCGGCAGCCGTTGCAGCAGGCTTCCATGCTGCACGAGACCGGGCGCCTGTACGAGCTGCGCCGCCAACCGGAGCGCGCCCTGCAGATCTTCGCCCGGGCGCTCGACATCTGCGGCGAGGCGGGTCCCTGCCCGTTGCAGGCGGCCGTGCTCAACGACATCGGCAGGGTGCATGGGATGCTCGGCGATCCGCTCACCTCCCGCGCCAACTATCAGCGCTCCCTGGAGCTGAGCCGTGCGGCGCACGACAAGACCGAGGAGGCCCGCGCCCTGGTCGGCCTCGGCGAGACCGCCCTCGACCTCGGCGACCCACGAGCGGCGCAGGCCTTCTTTCAGGACGCTCTCGCCATCTTCCACCTCCTCGGCAACCGCAACCGCGAGACCGACGCCATCTCCGGCATGGCCCGCTGCCTGGCCGCCGCGGGCAACTACCAGGGGGCGTTGAGCAAATACGAGGAGTCGCGCGCCGTCCGCCTGGAGCTCGGCGAGCGGCTCTTCGCCAACGACAACCTCCTCGCCATCGCCGAGCTCGCCCTCGACTTCCACCACCCCGCCGAAGCCGCTGCGGCGGCCCGCGAGGCGGTGCGGGTGTTCCGCGAGCTCGGCGTGCCGGAGAGCGAGGCCAAGGCGGCCTCCATCCTCGCGCGGTGCCGGACCGCCGGCCGGATCAGCTCCTGAAGCGCGCCGGATCGATGCGATACTGCTGCATCTTGGTGTAGAAGTTCTTGTAGTCGATTCCGGCCAGCTTAGCCGCCTGGCTGATGGTACCGCCGGCCTGGTGCAGACAGCGGTTGATGTAGTCGCGCTCGAAGCGCTCGATGGCGCGCTGCTTCGCCGCCCGGAAGCCTTCTCCCGGCTCCAGACAACCCGGCTCCGCCGCCGCCCCCACCGGCGCCGCGGCCGAGCCCAGAGACTGCAACGCCTCGGGCAGGTGGTGAGGCTCGATCGTTTTTCCGCCCGACAGGAGCACGGCGCGTTGCAGGATGTTCTGCAGCTCGCGGACGTTGCCGGGATAGTCGTGGGCGAGCAGGATGCGTTCGGCCTCGGGGGTCATCTGCCGGGTCGCTTCTCCGCGGCCGGCGGCGAGCTCCTCGAGGAAGGAGCGGATGAGGACCGGGATGTCCGCGCGCCGCTCCCGGAGAGCCGGCAGGACCACCTCGACCACGTCGAGGCGGTAGAGGAAATCGCGCCGGATCTTCCCCTCCCGGGCCAGCTCCTCGAGGTCGCGGTTGGTGGCCGCCACGATCCGAGCGTCGGCGTGGCGGATCTGGGTGCTGCCCAGCCGCGCATACTCGCCGTTCTCCAGCACGCGGAGGAGCTTCACCTGGAGCGTGGGCGTCAGCTCCCCCACCTCGTCGAGGAGCAGCGTGCCGCCGCTCGCGCGCTCGAACCATCCGGGGTTGTCGCGCACCGCGCCGGTGTAGGCGCCGCGCACGTGCCCGAACAGCTCCGCTTCCAACAGGGCCTCCGGCAAGGCGCCGCAATTGACCGGCACGAAGGGCTTGTCGCGGCGGTGACTGTTGAAATGCAGGGCGCGGGCGACCAGCTCCTTGCCCGTGCCGCTCTCGCCGCGGACCAGCACCGTGGCGTCCGAATCGGCGATCTGCGCCACCAGCTCGAGGACCGCCAGCATCTTCGGGTCCTGTCCGATGATGGCATCGAAGTCGTAGCGTGCCCGCAGCTCCCGCGACAGGTGGCTGATCCGCTGGTTCAGCCGCCGCCGTTCGAGGGCGTTGCGGGCCGCCAGGGAGATGAACTCCGAGAAGCTCGCCACCAGCCCGGCCGTCTCTTCGCTGAACACGCTCCCCGCCTTGCGGGTGTCCAGATAGACCACGCCCAGCGTCTGGCCGCCGTCCCGGATCGGCTGGCAGATCACCGACAGGATCAGCAGGCGCAGGACGCTCGCCCGGTGGCCGATGGTCGGATCGTCGAGGACGTTGGGGTGCCAGAACGGGAGGCCCTCGGTGCGCACTTTGCGCAGGATGGTGCGGCTGACCTCGAACTCCGGCCGTTCGATATCCTCGCGTTCGAGGTTGCGTGCCGTCTCGAAGACGATGTCGCTGTCCCCGTCCGCCTCGGGATCGAAGAGGAGGATCATCCCGCGCTCCGCGCCGCACAAGCCGATGACACCGTCGATGGCGGTGGTCAGCATGGCGTCGAGATCCCGCTCCGCGAGAACCGACTTTCCCAGCTCCAACAGACGCCGCTCCAAAGGCTTCCTCCGATCCTTCTATGGTATTCTCACCTAGGTCTTTATGGTGATTATACCCTAACCGGAGCCTTGCGGGGCTTTTCACGGCGGCAACGGACCCCGGACAATCTCTGACAGGCCAATCCGTTGAAGAATAAGAGCGACAACGTTGGCGATCTGGCTTCCGCCTTGCTACGTCTAGAGATGGCGACAACGACCGCCTCACGGCGGCGCCTCCTCAGGGACAGGTGTCTTGGGTCACGAGGCTCCTGTCCCTACTTTTTTCCCGCCGCTTTTTTCTGAGATATCCTCCCGCTGAACAAACCGGAAGGACCCCAGCCCGCGTAGAACAGAGGACCGAGAGCCTGGAGACCCGTCATGCCTTTCCCCCCTGATGCCCCGACCCCCACGTTCCCCTATCAGGTGGAGGGCCGCATCGGCGAGGGGGCGATGGGGATCGTCTACCGGGCCGTCGAGCCGGTGCTGGAGCGGCCGGTGGCGATCAAGACGCTGAAGGCGCAGGCGCTCGCCGCCGAAACGCCCGAGGTGTCCCGCGAATACCGGCTGCGCTTCCTCCAGGAGGCGAAGGCGGCGGCGGCGCTCTCCCATCCCGGCGCGACGACGATCTACCGCACCGGCGAGGAAGACGGGGTGCCCTACATCGTCATGGAGTGGCTCGAAGGCAAGACGCTCGAGCACGTCCTGCGCGAGGAGGGTGTGCTCCCGCCGCCCCGGGCGGCGCTCCTCATCATCGATCTCCTGGGCACTCTCGAAGCCGCGCACATCGCCGGCGTCGTGCACCGGGACATCAAGCCGGCCAACCTGGTGCTGCTCCGCGACGGCCGGCTCAAGGTGACCGACTTCGGCATCGCCCGGCTGCGCGGCTCGGAGCTGGTGAAGACGCAGGCCGGCTTCGTCCTCGCGACGCCGCGTTTCGCCTCGCCCGAGCAGCTCCGGGCCGAGGAGGTCGACGGCCGCTCGGACCTCTTCTCGGTCGGCATCCTCTTCTACCAGGCGGTGACCGGCCGCTTTCCCTTCGGCGGCGACGACTTCGTGCAGGTGGCGACCGCGATCTTCCGCGACGAGCCGCCGCCGGTGCGGAGCCTCAATCCGGCGGTGTCCGCGGAGCTCGCGGCGGTGATCGAGAAGGCGCTCAGCAAGGATCGCGAAGCCCGCTGGCAGAGCGCCCGCGAGATGGCCGCGGCCCTGACCGCGGCGCTGGCCGCGGCGGCCCCCATCGAGGAGACCCGGGTCGCGGTGATCGCCCCTGGTGCGGCGGGGCCGGTGCCGCCCGCCGTGCTGCGCGGCGTGCCGGCCGGCGAGAGGTGGCAGGCGGCGGTGGCGGTGGCCCGGAGCTGGCCGGCGAAAGAGCTGGGCGTGCAGACCTCCAAAACCCTCCTCGAACGTCTCCTCGATCGACCCTTGCACGCGGCGCCGTTCGCCGGCGCGGTATTTTTTGGGCAGAGCTGTCTCTTCCTCGCCGACGGGCTGGTCCTGGGCGCGGTCGACGCTACCGGAAGCGGAGGGAGCGGAGCCATCGGCGACGGTGTGGTGGAAGCTCTGCCGCCCCTGGCGCCGACGGCCATCCATCCCGCGCCGGCCGGTGCCCTCGAGGGCGCCCCTCTCGTGCGCGTCCTCGCCTCCCTCCTCAGACCGCCACGCCTGCGCCACCAGCACCTCGACTCCTCCTTCGTGAGCCTGCCGGCGCTCGGCGCCAAGCTGCGCGAGGAGGGGTTCGAGGGAGCTCTCCGCCTGCGCCGGCGCCGTCCCGCGGGCGAGGCAGCAGGAATCATCCTGTTCTGCGGCGGCTCTCCCGCGGTCGCCGTCTTCGATGACGGCTGGGACGACGTGCCGGTCGACCGCCCGTGGGAGGACTGGGTCTCGGGAGTGGCACTGCACGCCGACGTCGAGGAGAGCCACGCCGTCCCCGGCTTCCTGTCGTTCCGGCGCGAGCTGCGCAACGTCACGGTCGACGTCGCCCCCGGTCCTGAGCGCCGGGCCGGCGCTTCGCTGCGCCTGCCCACGGCGGTCCTGCTGACTCCGGCCAAGCCCGCGTCCGGAGCCGACCCCGTGCTGCTGGCGGAGGATCCGATCTACCGCTTCCTGCGCTGGGCGCTGACCGAGCTGCCGGCGTTCTTCCGCGAGCGCGACAAGATGGCGCGCTGGAAATACCTCGCCGAATGGCTGGCCGACGTGCGCACGGCGCGCCTGCACCACGACCTGTCGCGTCCCGGCAGCCTGGAGACCGACTTCTTCGACCTCGTCACCTTCGACGCCGGCGGCCGTGCGCTCCACCTGGGAGAACGGGTGGCACGAGGGAGCGCCGACGCGCTGGACGAGATCCGCAACCGCGTCATCCGGGCCAAAACGGCGCGCATCAAGACGGGCGACGTGGGCGGCGCGTTCGTCATCGCGCGCTCGTTCGACGACGACGCCCTGGCCGCCTATCGCGCCGGCGATCCCGGCGGCACGAGCGGCGGCCGCTGGACGTTTGGATTCGAAGAGTCGTTCACCGGCTACGAGGGATTCGTCCGCGTCGGCCCGCGCCGCGGCTTCCATCTCCTCCTCGTCCAGGAGACGGACGACGGATTCGTGCCCATCCTGCCGTAAATCACGCGCCTCACGGGCCTTCCCGTCCGCTTGGGCGGACGTGCCGCTCGTGGGCGGCAAGGTGCGCGAGGAGATCGGGCTCACCAACGTGGTGGTGATGATCCCCTTCTGCCGCACTCCCGAGGAAGCCGACCGGGTGCTCGCCGAGATGGCGGCCAACGGCCTGGTGCGCAAGCGGGGTGGGCTGGAAGTCTACGTGATGTGCGAGACCCCCTCGAACGTCCTCCTCGCGCAACAGTTCGCCGAGCGCTTCGACGGCTTCTCGATCGGCAGCAACGACCTGACACAGTTCGTGCTTGGGGTGGACCGCGACTCCGCCCGCCTGGCCTACCTCTTCGACGAGCGCAACGAAGCGGTGAAGATGATGATCCGCAGCGTCATCTCTTTCGCCCACGAGGCCGGCCGCAAGGTCGGGATCTGCGGCCAGGCGCCGAGCGATTATCCGGAATTCGCGGAATTCCTGGTGGAGGCGGGCATCGATTCGATCTCGCTCAACCCGGACAGCGTGGTGCCGGTGAAACGCCGGGTCGCCGGGGTCGAGGCGAAGCACGGCGGGCGGACGGCGCGGGCCGCAGCGGTGGGGGTGGCGGCGCACGGGTGAGAATCCGGCCTCGCCAAACTCCACGGCGCTCTGCTCCGTACACCTGTATAGAGAAGCCCGGACCCGCTGTCCGACCTGCCGGGAAGAGATGACGCCATGCGCCTTCGCCTTGCCTTTGCTGCCGTCCTGCTCCTCGCCTCCCTCGCCCCAGCCGCCGCCGCGCCGCCGCGCTGGATCCGGATCGGACCCGACGGCGGCACGGTGCGCTCTCTCGCCGGCTCTCCCTCCCGGCCGGCCGGCCTCTATGCCGGCACCGACTTCGGCGGCGTCTTCCGGAGCAACGACAACGGCGCCCACTGGTCTTTCGCCGGCACGGGTCTCGGCTGGAACAACCCGGTCTCTTCGCTGGCGGTCGATCCGGTGCGGCCGGACACGGTCTGGGCCGGAACCGTGCATGGCATCTTCAAGAGCGACACTGGCGGCGCCGCCTGGTTTCACCTCGGCTCCCAGGCGTACGTGCAGGCGGTGGCGGTCCACCCGCGGCGGCCGTCCACGGTGTTTGCCGTCGTGCAAACGACGCTCTCGGTGACCCGGGACGGCGGCGCGACCTGGGCTCCGCTCGGCGGCAGCGCCCCCACGGCGGCTGTCCGCCTGATCGCGGACATCCACTCTGCGAGCACCCTGTACGCCCTCGGCGGCACGATTTCCGATCTCGCGATCGATCCTTCCAATCCGGCCATCCTTTACGTGGCAACCGGGGGTGGCGGGGTGATGATGATCCAACAGGAGTAATCAGCCATGAGCAGCCGCATCCTTTTCGTCAGCCTCGCCGCTCTCTTCGCCACCCTCCCGGCCACCGCCGCCGCACCGCCGCGCTGGACGCACGTCGGCCCGGACGGCGGCAAGGTCTGCGCGCTCGCCGCCTCCCCGTCGCGGCCGGCGGTGATCTACGCCGGAGTCACGGCCGGCGGCGTCTTCCGGAGCGCCGACAATGGCGCCACCTGGACCTTCGCCGGCACCGGGCTCGGCCCGGGGAGCTCGTCCTGCCATCTCGCGGTGGACCCGGTGCGGCCCAACGTGGTCTGGGCCGGCACCGGCACCGGATTGTTCAGGAGCGAAGACAGCGGCCTCACCTGGACCTTGCGCGGACCGCGCTTTCACGGCCAGCGCGCCATCGCCGCCGTCGCCGTGGACCCGAAGCATCCGTCGACGATCCTGGCGTCTCTTCAGACCTACAGCCCGCTCTTCCGGTCCCTGGACAACGGCTTGACCTGGACCGCCTCCGGACCGCGGACCCAGGGGACGTCGATCCTGCTCTTCGATCCACACCCGTCCGGCACCGTCTACGCGGTCGCCAACGGCATGCTCAAGAGCCGTGACAGCGGCGCGTCCTGGTATCCGCTGACGGGCCTGCCGCCGGTCCAGCCCATCTCCGCCCTGGCGATCGATCCCAAGGACAGCCGCACCCTCTATGCCAGCGGCCTGGGAAGCTTCGTCCGCAGCGCGAACGGCGGCGTCTCCTGGACCAAGGTCCCGAGCCTGGGGTCGGTGCCGATTACAGGCCTTGCCCTGACGCCCGGCTCGCCGGCCACTCTCCCATCCACTCTCTACATTGCCACCAGCACCGAGGGCGTGCTGATCAGCACCAACGGCGGCACCACCTCGCGGCCGAGCGGTCCCGGGCTGCCGGACACGTTCGTCAACACGGTGATCGCGACTCCGGCCGCGGTGCTGGCCGGCGACGGCAGCGTAGGGGTCTTCAACTCGCGGAACCACAGAGCCTCCTGGCAGACCGGCCACGGCCTGGCCGCCACCGACGTCTCTTCGCTCGCCGCCAGCAGCGAGACCCCGTCGCGGATCTATGCTGAAACCCGTCCCACCGGGGTCTACACCACCAACGACAACGGCAACGTCTGGACGGCGCTGGGACCGGCGACACCAGGCCTTTACCTCGAATCTCCCGCCGTGGCGGTCGCTCCGAGCGATCCGCGATCGCTTTATCTCGCCACCGCGGAAGGCTTCTACCGGCGCCGCATCGGCGTCCCGCACTGGAACAGCCTGCCCTGGAATTCCTGCGTCGGTCCTCTCCGGCTGGCGGTTGACCCCACCGATGCCGCGACCCTCGTGCTCAGCGGCGTCTTCACGGGTTCCGGCTGCTCGCACCTGCCGGGCGCTTGCCTCCTCTTCAAAACCACGGATGCCGGATCGACCTGGACCTGCATCAGCAACGGATTTGCGAACGGCGTTGGCCCCAATATTTTCCTCGGCTTCGCTCCCCTGTCGCCCCAAAACCTCTACGCTCAAATCAGCGACGGCCTCTATCGCAGCACCGACGGCGGCGACCACTGGTCGCTGCTCGCGCCGGGTGTCGTCCCCGCGAGCCTCGCCTTCAGCCCGACCCAGGAGGGGCTCCTGTACGCCGCTCTTCCCAACGGCGTCGGCCGCAGCACCGACGGCGGCGCCACCTGGGAGATCCAGGGCACCGGGCTTCCTCTCCAGGAAGGGATTTTCTTCGTCGCTGTGGACCCCGCGGTGCCGTCCACGGTCTACATGGCCACTTCCCTGCACGTTTTCCGCAGCGCCGACAGCGGCGCCACCTGGCAGCCGTTGAGCAACGGCCTCGGCGATGAGACGATCTCCAGCCTCCTGATCGATCCTTCCAGGACGAATGTGCTCTACCTCGGCACCTTCGGGGGCGGGGTCATGCGGTTGCAGCAGTAGGCGGCGCGCCGGCGCTCCCGTATTGCAGCTTGTTCGCGGCGTTGTAGGCGGCCACCTTGTAGCACTCGGCGAGGGTCGGATAGTTGAACACGGTGTCGAGAAAGTAATCCAGCCCGCCGCCGAGACCGAGCACGGCCTGGCCGATGTGCACGAGCTCGGTGGCGCCGGTGCCGATACAGTGGACGCCAAGCAGCCGGCGGTCGTCGCGGTGGAAGATCAACTTGAGCAGCCCGGAGTCGTCGCCCAGGATCTGGCCGCGGGCGATCTCGCGATAGCGGGCGAGACCCGTCTCATAGGGCACCTTGCCCGCCGTCAGCTCCTCTTCGGTCGCGCCGACCATCGAAATCTCCGGGATCGCATAGACGCCGACCGGAAAGTGCGTGGCCATGGGATCGGCGCGCGCGCCGAACATGGCACAGGCTGCGAGACGCCCCTGCTCACTCGACGTGGCGGCCAGGGCGGGATAGCCGATCACATCGCCCGCCGCGTAGATGTGCGGCACCGCGGTGCGGAATCGATCATCCACCGTCAGGCGCCCGCGGTCGTCCGCCTGCAAACCGGCCGCGGCGAGGTTGAGATCGCCGGTGGCACCGGTGCGGCCGACGCAATAAAGAATCAGATCGGCGACGACGTGCTTTCCCGATTCGAGCTCGATGGCGCCGTGGCGTGGCGGCCCTTCGCTGATCTCGATGCGCGCCACCGCTTCGCCGCCGCGGAAGGTCACATTGTTGTTCCGCATCTGATGGATCAGCTCGTCGACGATCTCATGATCGAGGAACTCCAACGGCCGCGGCCGCTTGTCCACGATCGTCACCTGCACGCCGAGCGCCGCGAACATCGAAGCGTATTCGATGCCGATCACACCGCCGCCGACCACCGCCATGGTGTGCGGCATCTTGTCGAGCCCGAGAATGCTGTCGGAGAGGATCAAAGTCCTGCCGTCCGCTTTGATATTCGCGGGCTCCGCCGGACATGTTCCTACCGCAATCAGAATGAATTCCGCTATCAAATTCTTGCTCCCGGTCTCCGCGTCGATCCGCAAAGTGTGCGGATCGATGAATGAAGCATGACCACGGACCAACTCGACATCGTTGCGGGAGAGCTGATTCTGCACCACTTCCGTTTCGCGCTGCACCACCTGGCTCACCCGGCGGAGCAGATGCGCCATATCCGGCCGGGTGCGCGTGCCGTTCTCCTCCACCGAGTAAGCGTGGAACGAATTGAAGCCCCGTACCGCTTCGCGGAACGTCTTGGAGGGAATGGTGCCCGTCTCGATACAGACGCCGCCGATGCAGCGCTGCTTTTCGATGACGGCCACCCGCTTGCCGATTTTCGCCGCCTGCACAGCCGCACGCTGGCCGGCCGGTCCGCTGCCGATACAGATCAGATCGTAGTCGTAGGTCGAAGATGTCATTGGATCAATCCTTTGAGCTTGAGATTCAAATGCAACTTTGGCCGCCAAACGGAGTAGACAAGGAAGGGAGGCCAACTCTCCCCCAAACACAGGAGGCCGAGTCATGAAACATCCAAGAAAAATAACACAATCTCTCGCCGCCGTTCTGCTCGCGGCGCTGCTGGTCCCCCCGGCGGCGCAGGCGACGCCAGGACGCGCATTCTCCAACTCGGACAAGATCGTCGCCGCCTATGTCTTTCAATGGTTCACCGTCAGCGGCGGACAGACCCACGGCGTCTGGCATCCCCTCGAAGGACGGGAGAACTGGGACGGCTCGGTGGCGTTCTGGACGCGCCAAGTCAAGGATATGATGGACGCCAACATCGATCTTCTCTACGTCCATCTGATCCCGGACTACGAAACGCAGAGGATCAATCTGTTCACCGCTCTGTCGCAACTCCGCGCCGCCGGCTACCGGGTGCCGCAGGTGGCGCCGTTTCTCGATCCCGCCATCACCTTCAACCCGGCCTACCTGGGACCGATCGATCTCTGCACCAGTGTCGGGAAGGATACATTTGCCAACCAGTACGTCCGCTTCTACAACCAGTACCGCTCGGTCAACACCGACGCGGAAGGAGATTCCTATCTCGCCACGATGGACGGCCATCCGATGCTGTCCACGTGGGCCATCGATGCGAGCTTCCACCCCTCCTGTCTGGTCCGCGCGGACGTGGTGAGCCGGTTCTCGGCATCCCTCGGCAGCCTCTTCACCAACGGCATCTACATGGTGTCGATCGCGGGCTCCGGCCTCTCCTGGGCGGACGAATTCAACCGCGTCTTCGTGGGCAACTACGGGGGCGTCGCCTATCTGGTCGACGGCATCAGCGCCAGCGTCAAGCCGGGTCAGTGGGACATGCTGATCGGCACGGATCCGGGGCGCTACCAGGCGCGCAATGGCGGCACCACGTACTCCGGGGCCTGGGACGCAATCAATGGCAACAGCACGCTCAAAAGGGTTCATATCGAAAGCTGGAACGAGTACACCGAAGGAACGGGTCTCTACGAGGCCGATCCCTCCAAGCCCTACTGGCAGGAAGAGGGCTACCTCGAGCGCGCCGACACCTGGGGTGCGACCGCCCGCAACTATATCGACCTCACCGCCCAGAAGGCGGCGGTCTTCAACAATGTCACAGAGTTGAACGCGAGCGTCCTCTCCGCGGTCCTGCCCGCGCAGATGGAGCCGGGCGAGACCGCCACAGCAACCGTCACCGTGCGCAACGAAGGGGACACGCAGTGGCGCGGCAGCAACGGCTTCAAGCTCACGGTCGACTGGGGCGGTGGAGCCGTGCAGGGCTTCCCGCTCGACGACAGCCAGACGGAGGCCGACCAGCGCACCGACCCGCTCTTCGCCGGCAAGGGTGGCTATGGCGGCGTCTTCCGCGGCCGGCCGGTCACCTTCCAGGTCAGCATCACCGCCCCCACCATGGCGGGCACCTACGCGCCGGTCCTGCGCATGGCACAAGGCACGACCGGTTTCGGAGCAACGCTCGCGAAGACGGTCAAGGTGATGGTCTGCGAGGCGCCGGTCACCCCCACGACGGTCTACGCCACCCTCGCCATTCCAGCGTACGGCGACAACTACTTCTGCGGCGACCTTGGGGACATGCAGCGGACCTCCGACTTCATCTGCGCCCAACTGGGCAAGACCGGAGCCCTCTCCTTCACGGTCGGGGCCAAGCCGTCCGGCAGCTATTGCGCCTATAAAACGCCGAGCGACACGCCCAACTGGGGTCTTACCGGCAACCTGGGCCATGGCACGCAGATCATCAACCACGTCGTCTGCAACGCCTGCGGCGCCAACGTCACCCCCACGACTGTCTACGCCACCCTGGGCATCCCGGCGTACGGTGACAACTACTTCTGCGGCGATCTCGGCATCCCCCAGGTGACGGCAAACTTCGTCTGCACCCAGAAAGGGTATGTCGGCGGCGCCGCCTACTTCCGCACCGCGACCAAGCCCGCGGGCTCCTACTGCGCCTACAAGACCGCCACCGACACTCCCAACTCGGGGCTCCTGGGGAATTTCGGGCACAACACCATCTGGATCTCGGAGAGGACGAGGGTGTTGGCTCCTGGGGAATTTCGGGCACAACCCCCTCGTCCTCTCCGAGATCCAGTGCACGAACCACGTGCCGTAACATCGGTCACCAGATGGACGGCGCCCCTCGGCGCCGTCCCTTTTTGTCCAGGCCGCATCCTACCGCTTCGGGCGGCCGAGGAGGCGTTCATGAGCACGTTCGATCTCGGCGAGCACGTCTTCCGGGTGGACCTCCTGCTCGAGCTCCTGGAGGTCCTGGTCGTCGGAGCCCGAGATCCCCAGATGGTCGCGGACCTCATCCAGCATCCGCAGGACCTTGGTCATCTCATGCTCGGTGAGCAGGCCGATCTGCAAGTCGAGGTTGGCACGCTGGTCGGCCTCGTCGCTCAGCCGGTTCTGGCTGATGAGCACGAACGCGGAGAGGAAGATCGCTTCCAGCGAGACCACCAGGGTGAGCAGGCCGTAGGGGAACGGATCAAATTTGCGGATGCCGAACCATCCTGAATTGGCGAGGATCCAGAAGCCGAACCAGGCGACATGGATGTAGACGAACGCCATGCTGCCGGAGAAGTCGGTGATGAAATCGGCGACCTGGCCTTGAAGTCCGCGCTTCTTGTCGGCCTTGCGGCGCAGGTCGGTGATCTTGATGATGTTCCGCTCGATGACGTCGCACAGAGCGGAGCGTGGTTCTGCGGGCTGAGCCTTGGTGTCATCCATGGAGGTCATCCTAGCCTAACCGAATGGCGGCGCTTTCAATCTACTGCTTCGCTTGCCGCTCGCTCTCCGCCGCGGCCTTCTGCACCGGATCGAGCTCGGGCGCAGCCACCGCCCGGGCGGCCGGGCTCACCAGCCGCGCGATCGCCTGGAGCTGATCGACGTTCTGCTGTACGAGGGGCACGAGCGCGCAATCGAGACCCGGCGGAACTTTGGGCCCGACCTGCAAGTCGATGGCGTTGCGCGTGCGCTGCGCGAGCAGCCAGCCGAGCGGCAGCATGATTCCTTTCGTCTCCTGGGTGAGGAGGAACTGGTGCGGAATCACTTGCGGCAGACGCAGCGCTTCGGCATAGGCGAGCTCGCCGCGCGCACCGCGCGTCGCGACCAGAGCGCGCAACGGCGACAGCGCCTCGTTCAGGAAGCGTTGCGGCGCCGGCCCGGCGACCGGCTTCGACGTGCAGCCGGTCTTCACGACCTCCTGGAATTTGATCAGGAGGAGATGGATCGCGAACGGAGAGCTCTGCTGTCTCGGCTGCAGGAGCGCGATGATGTCGGCCGCCGTCGCGGCGCCGGAATTCTCGAAGTACCCGCCGTCGACGACGTGATCGTCCAGCATCCCGCCGCTCGTATGCATCGTGCCGGCCGGTGACACGTAGGCGAAGCGTGCGCTGTTGTGCGCCGCCGTGCTGAGGCGCATGTCGTGCCCGAGCGCCTCGAAGAGGTCGACGGCGGCGGGAATCTGGACGCGCACGTCGCAGTTGCTCGCGATGATCCGGTTCCCGGCCTTGACCGAGGTGCCGTTCAGGAAGAGCGACGGCAGCAGCGCATCCGGCCGGTCGGCATACATCTTCAACAGACCGCCGGAGAAGAAGCCGTCGGGACCGCTCGCCGTCCGCAGGCGCGTGCTCCAACCGGTCTCCCAGCCGGTTTCGAGCGCTTTCGCACGGTCGGGGATGAAGCCGACCGGCAGGAAGCGCTGCACGAAGTCGGCGTGCAGCATCGAGCCGAGCGTCGGCGCGAGGAAGTCATACGACAGCATCTGCTGCGCGGCACGGCGGTAGGACGTCGTCGGCTCGACGGCTCCGCTGCATTCGTTCACCACGCCGGTGCGTGCGCTGTCGGCCACGAGGGCCGTGAAGACCGTGCTGCCGAGCGAGCCGCCGGAGACGCTGCTGATCGCGAACAGGTGATCGGAGAACTCCGGCGCCTGGTCCTGGATCGCCGTCAACACCGCGGCCGTCCAATAAGCGGCGCGGATGCCGCCGCCCTCGGTCGCGACGACGAAGACCGGGTGCGGCGACTCGTTCGGATACTTCGCCGCGAGACGCGCGTACCAGGCGTCGAATGTCTTGTCGAGCGGCTGCCGCGCCGGCAACGCGCCGTCGAGCGTGCGCACGTCGTGGTTGTCGTTGAAGCCGCTGAAGGCCACGGCCAGGGCGAGGAACGTGAAGGCGAGAGGCACATGGTAGGAGTCGAACAGATACGCCAGGAAGCTTCCGATGCCCACCCACAGCGCCGCGGCGAGCATGAGGAGCGACGGCGATTGGAAGATGGAGCCGAAGGTCAGCGGCGAGAGCGCCGTCCAGAGGACCAGCAACGCGCCGACGAGCGCGGTCACGCACAGGATCGCGATGGTGACCGGGCTCAGCCCCTGTCTCGTCGCCACCCGGGGAGATGCGCCGAGCATGCGGCGGCGGACGGTGACGAACACCAGGAACGCGGCAAGCAGCAGGACGAGCGCCACGACCAGACCGAGGATCACGCGCATGGTGGAGTCGAACGAGCCGCTCCAACCGAGATACGCGGCGCGCGCCAGCGCACCGATGGCGATCAGGAACACGCTGGCGCCGAGCAGCCGCGGCATCCACTTCTCACCGGCCGGATGCTGCGCCGCCGTGCCGGCGACGAGGTCGATGCGCAGCAGTTGCCGCGACCAGTACCAGGCCTGCAGCGCCAAGACGCTCGTCATCAGGAGGAAGACGGCCATGCGCCCGTAGCGCGGGCAGCTCGGGTCGGTCTCGACGAGGAAGCGGATCGCATCCTGCCCCTGCGCCGACTCGATGAGCGCGAACAGCAGGAGCGCCAGGGGGATGACGACGAAGCGGACCGGCTTGAAGAAGCAATACACCTCGTGGATGGCGTTCCAGAGTCTCTGCAACCATCTCATAGGGATCTCCTGTTCCGGTGCTGGGTTTCCTTGATTCTACCCCTTGACGCCGTAGCGTTCCATCTTGATCGCCAAGCCGTTGCGCGACAGCCCGAGGAGGCGGGCGGCCTGGGATTTGTTGCCGGTGGTGCGGCGCAGGGCTTCGCGGATGGCGGCCTGCTCGCAGGCGCCGACCAGGCGGTCGAGCTCGAGATCGGAGCCGGAGTCGACGCGGGTGGTGATGAGGGTGCCGTTGCGCACCCTTTCCGGCAGCAGGTTGACGTCGACCGGCCGGCCGGGCGGCGCCATGTAGACGAGCTGGCGGGCGATGTTCTCGAGCTCCGCCAGGTTGCCCGGATAGTCGTAGGAGAGCAGCGCCGACATCGCCTTCACGGTGATCCCCTGCATCCGCTTGCCGGTCTCGTGGCAGAAGCGGTTGATGTAGGACTGGATGAGAAGCGGCAGATCCTCGCGGCGGTCGCGCAGCGGCGGCACCTCGATGGTGAACTGCGACAGGCGGTAGGCGAGATCGGCGCGGAAGAGGTCCTGCCCGACCACGGTTTCGAGCGGCGTGCGGCTGCCGGCGACGATGCGCACGTCGACCTTCTGCGACTGGTTGCTGCCGGTGGGCTCGACCTCGCCGGAGCGCAGGAAGCGGACGAGCCGGCCCTGCACTTCCATGGGGAGCTGGTCGACTTGGTCAAGAAACAGGGTGCCGCCGGAGGCGAGGAGGAGCTTGCCTTCGCGGCGCACCGGTCCGCCCTTGCCCGCCACCTCGGCGCCGAAGAGGTCGGCCTCGATCTGGAGCGGCCGGGCGCCGCTGCAGCTCGCCACCACGAACGGGCCGTTGCGGCGGCCGCTCGACAGGTGGAGCGAACGGGCGAGCAGCTCCTTGCCGACGCCCGGCTCGCCGCGCACCAGGACGTGGACGCCCGGATCGACGGCGGAGCGGAGCTGCTCCACGACCTGCTTCATGGCCTGCGACTGCCCCACCACGAGGCCAGGGTCGAGAGTCAGGTCCTGCTGGCCCGGATGGCCGGGGAGGATCGGCTCGTACCAGCCGACGTGGTGGACGAGGCCGAGCACCAGCAGATGGCCGAGGGTGCGGAACGACTCGACCGGCGACCACGAGGGGTCGGGCCGGAAGGCCGGGAAGGCGGCCATCAGCGTGTAGGTGCGGTCGAGGGCGGTGAAGGAGTGATAGCAGATCCACGCCTGCGCGCCGGCCAGCTCGCCCTCCAGGGCGCCGCCGCGTTGCAGGTTGTGGCCCGCCTGGCGATGCGCCAGGAGCTGCTCCAGGAGACGCTCGCCGCTCGCCAGCCAGGTCGGATCGCTGCTCACCACCAGCTTGAGGCCGGCCTTTTCCACCTCGCCCTGGAGGAGGAAGAAGACGCCGCCGCCGAAGTCGGTGAGCACCTCGCTCACCAGGTCCTCGGAGGTGGTGCGGCTCTCGGTGTCGGACAGCACCCACTCGCTGATGCGGCAGAGGTGCTCCACCATGCGCTCGGGCGTGTTGCGCGGCGGCCCGGCGGGGACCGGCTCGGGCGGCGGGCCGGGCGACGCCGGCTGCGGCGCCGGCATGACGTCCTCGACGAGCAGGGTGACGGCGCCGAGGCGGATCTCGTCCATCACCTCGAGCGCCGACTCGCGCACCTTCTTGCCGCTCACCAGGAGTCCCTTGCGGCTGCCGCCCAGGTCTTCTATGCGCAGCGCGCTGCCGTCGTAGCGCAAGACGGCGTGGCGCGGGGCGACCCCGGTGTAGGGAAGACAGACGTCGCACTCCGGCTGGCTGCCGATGACCGACTCGCTCTTCAAAATGGGAAACCGGCGGACACCGTCCGGGGCATAGGCAACGAGTCGGAACATGGGACCGACAGTGTAACTCAGGCGGAGGGGCCGGAGTTTGCTATCCTCCCGGCGTGAACGACCTCTTTCTTCGTGCCTGCCGTGGCGAGGCGACCGAACGCCTCCCCGTGTGGATGATGCGCCAGGCCGGGCGGTATCTGCCCGAGTACCGCGCCATCCGCGCGAAAGCCGACTTCCTGACCCTGTGCAAGACCCCCGAGCTCGCCGCCGAGGTGACGATCCAGCCGGTGCGGATCGTCGGGGTCGACGCCGCCATCCTCTTCGCCGACATCCTCCTGCCGCTGGAGGCCATGGGCGCCGAGCTGCAATTCGTCAAGGGGGATGGACCGTCGTTCCCCCACCCCGTGCGCACCCGCGAAGACATCGCCCGGCTGCGCACGCCCGACGTCGAGGAGTCCCTCGGCTACGTTTTCGCCGCCCTGCGCCTGGTGCGCCGCGAGCTCGCCGGCCAGGTGCCGGTGATCGGCTTCGGCGGCACGCCGTGGACCCTCGCCGCCTATCTGGTCGAAGGCGGCGGCTCGAAGCACTTCGAGCATCTGCTCGCCTGGAGCTATACCGACCCGGAGGGCTTGGCGGTCCTCCTCGACCGCATCGCCGACACCTCGATCGCCTACCTGCGCGGCCAGATCGCCGCCGGCGCCCAGGCGCTTCAGCTCTTCGACACCTGGGGCGGCGTCCTCGACCTCCAGCGCTGGCGCGCGCTCGCCCTGCCGCCGCTCCGGAAGATCGTGGACGCGCTCCGCGCCCTGCCGGACGCCGTGCCGCTCATCTACTACGTCAACGGCGGCAATCACCTGCTGGAAGGGATGAAGGAGCTGCCGGTGGACGTCCTCTCGGTGGACTGGCGGCAGCCGCTCTCCACGGTCCGCGCGGCGGTGGGCTCGCGCACGCTGCAAGGGAACTTCGATCCCGCCGCCCTGCTCGCTCCGATCCCCGAGATCGAACGCCGGGTGGCGGCGGTGATCGCCGAGGGCAAGGGCGGCGGCCACATCGTCAACCTCGGCCATGGCATCCTTCCCATGACTCCGGTGGATCACGCCAAGGCGTTCGTGGAAGCGGCGAAGAGATTGTCGTCGGTGTCTGAACCGGCGTCCCCAGAATGAACGAGCCCCGCCTGCGCGGGGGGTCGAGCAACCCTCCGCAGGCGGGGCATGAAACCGGAGACCGATCTCCTCCAACCGTCCGGTCAGGGAATGCAGGCGCCGTTGACGTCGACCTTGCAGAAGTACCCGGTGCCGTCGACCACCAGGTTGGCCGTGTACTGCCCCGGGTTGCCGCCCAGGAGAAGGTAGACGGTGAGGTCGAGCGCGTTGGTCGACAGCGGCACGATGGCGCCGTTGCCCAGGGCCGGCTCAGCGGCCTTGAAGTTCAGGTTCGCGGCCAACGGCCGCGTAATGCCCGAGGGATAGAGGGTGATGTAGCCCTCGGTCTGCGGGTTCACGATCGTGGCGTTCACGGCCACTGCCTTGGCGTTGACCGGGATGCCGCACATACCCTGCACCTGGAAGTCGCGCGAGGCCTTGCCGAGCAGCGCGGGGCCACCATTGACACTATTGGACAGGCGCGTGTCGATAAGGCGGCACGGGGTCAGTGGGAAGAAGCGCAGCGGGCCATCGGCCAGGACTGGTGCGGCGCTCAGCAGAAGAGCCGCCGCGGCGACGAGACGTGACATTCTGGTCATGGGTCAAACCTCCGATCAAACGGTTGGAGCGGTCTATCCGGTTGTATAGCTATTGTACCATACGACGCTCTCCCAAAAGAGGGTAACGCCGGACTTTCTTCACGTGGAGTTTATACCGGAACAGCACCCCGAGGACAGCGAAGCCGTAGCGGACGCTGCGCCAGAAGCCGATCTGCGACGCTTCCGGAAAGTAGCGGGTGCGGATCGGGATCTCGCGGATGCGCAGGCCCTGGAAGACGCCCTGGGCGATGATCTCGGTGTCGAAGACGAAATCGTCCGAGTTCCCTTCGAGGTCCACGGTCTCCAGATAGCGCCGGCTGTAGGCGCGCAGCCCGGAGTGGTATTCGGAGAGGAAGACGTAGAACGTGGCGTTGGCGATCACGGTCAGGAACAGGTTGGCCAGGTACTTCCACTTCGGCATGCCGCCTTCGAGCGGCCGGCCGCCCAGCATGCGGCTGCCGAACACCGCTTCGCACTCGCCGTCCAAGAGCGGCCTGGCGAGCTCCGGGATGTAGGCCGGATCGTACTGGTGGTCGGGGTGGACCATGACCACGATGTCGGCGCCGCGGGCGAGCGCCTCGGCGTAGCAGGTCTTCTGGTTGCCGCCGTACCCCCGGTTCCGGGGGTGCACCAGGGTGTGGAGGCCGAGGCTCTTCGACAGCTCGACAGTACGGTCGCGGCTGCCATCGTCGACCAGGATGATGTCGTCGACCCATTCCATCGGCAGGTCGTGGTACGTGCGCTCCAGCGTCTTCTCGGCGTTGTAGGCCGGCATGACGACGCAGATCTTCTGCGTGCGCTCGCTCGTCGTCTCGCTCATCGTCGTCATTTTACCAGCTCTCGGCGGTTGCGACCGCAGAATCGCTACGCTATGGTCCTTCCGGCATGAAGCTGATCATCCAGATCCCCTGTTACGACGAGGAGCAGACCCTCGCGCAGACGATCGCCGACCTGCCGCGGCGGATCGACGGGATCGACACCGTCGAGATCCTGGTGATCGACGACGGCAGCACCGACCGCACGGCGGAGGTGGCGCGGCAGAGCGGCGCCGACCACATCGTGCGCCACCTGCGCAACCAGGGGCTCGCCCGCGCCTTCCGCACCGGCCTCGACGCCTGCCTCGGCCTCGGCGCCGACATCATCGTCAACACCGATGCCGACAACCAGTACGCCGGCGCGTCGATTCCCGCCCTGGTGCGGCCGATCCTGGACGGGCATGCCGACATCGTCATCGGCGACCGCAGGCCCGGCACGCTCTCCCACTTCTCCCCTGGCAAGCGGCGCCTGCAACGCCTGGGCAGCCGCATGGTCCGCCGCCTGTCGCACTTCTCCGCCGGCGACGTGCCCGACGCGGTGAGCGGATTCCGCGCCCTGTCGCGCGCCGCCGCGCTCAAGCTGAACGTCGTCTCGTCATTCAGCTACACCATCGAAATGCTGATCCAGGCCGGCCACGAGAAGATGGCGGTGGTCTCGGTGCCGGTCGCGGTGAACCCGGACACGCGGGCGTCGCGGCTCTTCCGCAGCGTGCCGCAGTTCCTCCTGCAATCGCTCTCCACCATGGTGCGCACCTACACCATGTACAAGCCGCTGCGCGTGTTCACCGGCCTCGGGCTCTTCCTGGTCCTCGCCGGCACGGTGCCGGTCCTCCGCTTCCTCGTCTACTACCTCCTGGGCCAGGGGAGCGGCAAGGTGCAGTCGCTGGTGCTCGGCGGCGTGCTGCTCCTCGCCGGCTTCATGTCGCTCCTCATCGGCGTCATCGCCGACCTGATCGCGATCAACCGCAGCCTCCTGGAGACCCTCCTTGAAAAGGTGCGGCAGCTCCCTCCCCCGCCGCCATGAAGGTGGCCTTCTGGGGGACGTTCGACCGCGGCAAGCCGCGCAACCGCATACTCTTGCGCGGCCTGGAAGAGAACGGCGCCGAGGTCCTGCTCTGCCACACCGACGTCTGGCAGGGGGTCGAGGACAAGAGCCGGCTCCGCGGCCTGCGGAGGCTCGGCTTCCTCCTCCGCTGGCTCGCGGCTTATCCCGGGCTGGTCGTCCGCTATCTCCGCCTCCCCCGCCACGACGTGACGCTGGTGGGCTATCTCGGCCAGCTCGACGTCCTCGTCCTCTGGCCCTTCGCCCGCCTGCGCGGCATTCCGGTCGTCTGGGACGCCTTCCTCTCGCTCTACGACACGGTCGTGTACGACCGCGCCCTCGTGCGTCCCGGTCACTCGCTCGCCCGCCTGCTCTACCTCTGGGAATGGCTCGCCGCCCGCGCCGCCTCGCGCGTGCTGCTGGACACCCACGCCCACGCCGAGTCTTTCGCCCGCACTTTCCACCTGCCGCAGGAGCGGGTGTCCTCGGTGCTGGTAGGCGCCGAGCCGGAGATGTTTCCTGCGGCCGGCTCGCCGGTGGGCGAGGGCCCGGTGCGGGTGCTGTTTTACGGCCAGCTCATTCCTTTACATGGGATCGAAACGATTCTGCGGGCGGCTCAAAAAGACACAAAGGACGACACGGACGATTTCGAGTGGGTGATCATCGGTCAGGGCCAGGAGGAGGGGACGGTCCGGCGGATGCTGGAGGCGGCTCCGGCGGAGCGGCTGCGGTGGATTCCCTGGGTGCCCTATGCCGAGCTGGCGGAGCACATCCGGGCGGCGGACGTCTGTCTGGGCATCTTCGGCAGCAGCGCCAAGGCCGGCAACGTGATCCCCAACAAGGTCTTTCAGATCGTCTCCTGCGGCAAGCCGGTGATCACCCGCGACAGCCCGGCGATCCGCGAGCTGCTTGCGGACAGCGATCCGGGTGTCTATCTGGTTCCGCCGGCGGACCCGGACGCGCTGCTCGCCGCCTTGCGACGCTTCCACAGCGAGCGCGCGTCTCTGATCCTGCCGCTCCACACCGCAGCCCGGCAGCGGATCACGCCACAGGCTGTGGGGCGAGAGCTGAGGGAGATTCTCGCGGCTCCCCGCCGCCATCCACTCTTCGGCCTCGCCGCTCCGGAGCTCGGCTGGGTGCCGGCGCCGCGTTACGCCTTGCGTCGCGCCCGCCTGCTCGCGCTCGCCGCCAATCTCGACCGCGGCCGGCTGCTGGAGATCGGCCCCGGCGCGGGTGCCCTGCTCGCCGATTTCGCCGGCCTCGGATTCACCTGTGACGCGGTCGAGAGCTCCGCAGACGCTTTCCGGCTCGCCAGCCGACTCAATACCAGTCCCGCCGTGCATCTTCGCAGCGATCCCGATCCGGCCTGGGCCGAGACCTTCGACGTGCTGGTGGCCTGCGAGGTGCTGGAGCATATCGAAGACGACCGTGCCGCGCTCGCGCAGTGGCGGGCCTGGCTCCGGCCCGGCGGCCATCTCATCCTCTCCGTGCCTGCCCACGCGCGCCGCTGGAGCGCGACCGACGTCTGGGCCGGCCATTTCCGGCGCTATGAAAAGGCCGCTCTCCGCCAGCTCCTGGAAACCTCCGGCTTCGCGGTCGAGGAGCTGGAGTGCTACGGCTTTCCGCTGAGCAATCTGGTGGAGCCTTTCCGCGCCTGGTCGCACGCCCGCGCGTTACGGCGGCGGGAGGAAGCAGGAAAGGCCACCGCCACCGCGCAGAGCGGCGTCGAGCGTGGCCTCGAAGCGCGGCTCTGGCCGCTGCAAGCCGGTCTGCCCGGCCGCCTGCTCTTCCGCGCCGCCTTCCGCCTGCAGACGATCTTCCGGAACCGGGACCTGGGGACAGGCTACCTCGTCCTGGCCCACCGCGAGCCATGAGTCGGCGCGCCCAGCAGATCCTGGGTCTCCTCGCCCTGGCGGCGAGCCTCCTGTTTCTCGGCCGGCTGGCGTGGCTCCGGACCGCCTCGCTGCCGCCGGTCGCCTGGACACCGGCGGGGCTGGCCGCAGCGGCGGTCGCGGTCGGCCTCTCTCTGGTCTGCGTCCTCGCTGGCGCGCTCGCCTGGTTCCTCCTGCTGCGCAGCGGTGGCAGCGCGGCCGGCAGGCCGTCTCTGCGCGCCGTCCTGGCCATCTTCGCCCTCGCCCAGGCGGGCAAGTATATCCCCGGCAACGTCGGCCAGTACTTCGGCCGCGCCGTCCTCGCCCGCCGCCAGGGCGTCGCGTTGCGCGACAGCGCGTTCACCCTCCTGGTGGAGACGGCAGGGCTGGTCCTCGCCGCGGTGGCGTGCGGCGCTCTGGCCGGCGGTGCCTTGCCCGGGGGTGGCCGGCTCGCGCTCATGGCCGTCGCGGCGGTCGCCGCTCCGTGCCTGTTCCTCTTCGGTGTCCGCCGGCTCGTTCCCCGGCTTCGGAACCGTCTGCCGACGGCGTGGCGCGAGAAGCTCGGCGACGGCCCCCTGCCGGTCCCCTCCGCCGCGGCGTTGACCGCCTGCCTGGCGCTCTACGTCCTGAGCTTCTGCTCCGGCGGCACCGCCCTCCACCTCCTCGCCCGCGGCCTCTTCGCCGCCCCACCGGGAGGGTGGGCGCGGACGGTTCCCGCTTTCGCGCTCGCCTGGGTCGCCGGCTTCGTCACTCCGGGCGCTCCGGGAGGGCTCGGCGTCCGCGAGGCTCTTCTGGTGGCGGGCACGGCGCCCGTCTATGGCCCCGGGACCGCCCTGTCGGCCGCCCTCGCCCTGCGCGCCGTCACCGTGCTCGGCGACGGCCTCGCTCTCCTCGCCGGTCTCGCCTTCCGGCCGCGAGCCCGGCAAGAATCCACGTAGAATGCCGGGCGTCATGCAACCCATCCGCTCCGCGCTCGCCGCGGCCCTGAGTCTCGCCGCCCTCACCGACATCACCGCGAGCGCCCAGACGCCACCGGTTCCTCCCCTCTATGGCTTCAGCACCGCTCACGCCGCCGAGGAGCACGCCCTCGAAGCGCGGTTCGATTCGTTCGTCAAGGCGGACGACCAGCGCGACTGGATGCAGCGGCTCACCGCCCATCCGCATTCCGTCGGCTCTCCCTACGGCAAGGAAAACGCCGAATTCATCGCCGGCCTCTTCCGCTCCTGGGGCTACGACACCAAGATCGAAGCGTTCGAGGCCCTGTTCCCCACGCCGAAGCTGCGCCGCTTGGAGATGATCGCTCCGTCCCGCTTCACCGCCTCGCTCTCCGAGCCCGTCCTCGCCGACGATCACAGCGAAGGCGCCCTGCCGCCCTACAACGCCTACTCGCCCGACGGCGACGTGGCCGGCGAGCTGGTCTACGTCAATCTGGGAATGCAGAAGGACTATGCGGACCTGGAGCGCCGCGGTATCGACGTGCGCGGCAAGATCGTGCTCGTCCGCTACGGCGGCGGCTGGCGCGGCCTGAAGCCCAAGTTTGCCGCGGAGCATGGCGCGATCGGCTGCATCGTGTTCTCCGATTCACGCCCCTTCGGCTATTTCCAGGGAGACGTCTACCCCACCGGCGGCTGGCTTCCCGAGCAGGGAGTGCAGCGCGGCTCGATGCTCGACACCTCGGTCTACGACGGCGATCCGCTCACCCCGCTGGTCGGCGCCACCGCGGACGCCGTGCGGTTGCCGCGCGACAAGGCGCAGTCGATTCCGCGCATCCCGGTGCTGCCGATCTCCTACGCCGACGCGCTCCCCCTCCTCAAGGCGCTCGCCGGCCCGGTCGCTCCGGACGAGTGGCGCGGCGGTCTGCCCGTCACCTACCATCTCGGCCCCGGACCGGCGCGGGTGCATCTCGAGATCGCGTCCGACTGGCGGATGGTGATGGTCTACGACGTCTTCGCCCGGCTCGCCGGCAGCGAGCACCCGGAGGAGTGGATTCTCCGCGGCAACCATCACGACGCCTGGGTGCAGGGCGCTTCCGATCCCGTCTCGGCGCTCGTCGCGCTGCTCGGCGAAGCGAAGGCCGTGGGCAGTCTTGCTCACCAAGGCTGGCGGCCGAAGCGGACGATCGTCTACGCCGCCTGGGACGGCGAAGAGGCAGGGCTCCTCGGCTCGGTCGAATGGGCGGAGACCCATGCCGCCGAGCTCGGCGAGCACCTCGCCGCCTACATCAACTCCGACGGCAACTCCCGCGGCTTCCCCGGAACGATCGGCGCCGCCACGCTGACCACCCTGGTGCAACAGGCCTACCGCGACGTGACCGATCCGGAAAAGGGAGTCCCCGTCTCCGTCCGCCTCCGCGCCAGCTCCTTGCTCTACGGCACACCCGACGAGCAACGCCTGGCCGGCGAAGACAAACCGCTGCCCCTGCAACCCTTCAGCACCGGCACCGACTACTCCCCTTTCCTCGTCTTCCTGGGCGTCCCCGCCCTCGACACCGGCTATGGCGGCGAGGAGGAGTACGGCGTCTACCACACGAGCTACGATTCGTTCGCTCATTTCACCCGATTCGTGGACCCCGGCTTCCGTTACGGCGTCGCCCTCTCGCAGACCGCCGGCCGCATGGTGCTCCGCCTCGCCGGCGCCGACGCTCTGCCGCTCGACTTCGTCCCCTTCGCCGCAGCGCTCGACGCCGCGGTCAAGCGTCTCATCCGGCGCACCGACGGCCTGCGCGAAGAGACCGCGGAGACCAACCAGCGCATCGCCGACGGCACCTACAGCCTGGCCGACGATCCGCTCCATCCCGTGCTGCCGCCGAAATCCCAGCCCCCCGTTCCACCGGTCGACTTCACACCGCTCCAGACCGCCGTCGTCCGTCTGACCAAGAGCGCCGCGGCCTACAACGCCGCTCTCGATGTTCTCGATCGGGCCACCGCCGCGGGGCACACTCTCTCCGCCGCCACGCGGACCGAGCTCGACGGCATCCTTCTTCATGCCGAGCGCGCCTTCCTGCGTCCCGAGGGCCAGCCGGGCCGCCCGTGGTACCGCCACCAGCTCTACGGCCCCAGCCTCTCGACCGGCAGCATCGCGATCTTCCCGACCGTGCTGAACGCCATCGACCAGCGCGCCTGGCAGGACGCCGCGGAAGGCATCGCCGCCACGGCGCAGGCGATCGAACGCTATGCGCAGCAGGTGGACGCCGCATCGGCCGTGCTGGCGCGCCGTCCTTGAAGTCCTTGTTGTCCTTTGCGTCCTTGGCCTTCTAGAATCCATCGCCCATGGAGATCGATAGCAGCCGCGCCGGAGAGACCCCGCGGGCGCCGGCCATCCGCGCGTGGAGCGATCCGCTGCGCTGGCTGTTCATTCCCTGGACGCTCTTCATCTTCTATCCGGCCGTGCTGACCACCACGACGTTCTGGGGAATCATCGCCATCCTGATCGCCTCGGTCAGCCAGCGCGCCGGCTTCTACTGCGGCACGATCTGGGCCTGGTGCCTCGCCTGGCTGAGCCCGGTCTGGGTGCGCGTCGAGGGGCGCGAGAACACCCGGCCGGAGCAATCCTACGTCATCCTGACCAATCATCAGGGCGACTACGACATCCTCGCCCTCTACGGCTTCCTCCACCGCCAGTTCCGTTGGGTCATCAAGCAGGAGCTGCGCAAAGTCCCCTTCCTCGGCTGGGGCTGCGCCGCCATCGGCCACATCTTCGTCGACCGCCGCAACTCGGAAGCCGCCATCGCCAGCCTCGAAGCCGCCAAACCCCGCCTCGCCGGCGGCGTCTCGGTGCTCTTCTTCCCCGAAGGCACCCGCAGCCTCGACGGCCGTCTCGGTCCCTTCAAAAAAGGCGGCTTCGTCATGGCCCGCCAGCTCGGCTTCCCCATCCTCCCCGTCTCCCTCTCCGGCTCCTGGAAGATCCTCCCCAAAGGCTGCCTCTTCCCCTGTCCCGGCATCATCCGTGTCCGCATCCACCCGCCGGTCGATCCGGCCGATTTCCCGAATGATGAGGATCTGATGGGGGTGGTGCGGGGGGTGATCGCGGCGGGGATCGATGAAGAGAATTCAATCTAGCCCAGCCGGCGAGGCGAGGGCCGAAAAAGGCGTCTATACTTCGGTCCGGCCGGCTTTCCAGGCCGAGGCCCGGTCCTGGAGCCGAGCCCGGGCAAGCTGCGTGGCTTCGGCGCACAGTGCCGGCGCTCCCACTCTCTGCCTCTGAGAGTCCCACTCTCAACGGCAAAGGGTCCCACTCTCAGCGGCAGAGAGTCGGAGTCTCAGCCGTAGAGAGTGGGATACTCAGCCGCTGAGAGTCCTACTCTCTGCCATTGAGAGTCCTACCCTCAGCCGCTGAGACTCCCACTCTCTGCCGTTGAGACTCCCACCCTCCGCCGTTGAGAGTCCCACTCCTGCCGCAGTGCTCGCCTCCGGATCGACCCCGGGTCGCTTCCTCTCGCCGCCGCCGCGGGCGCCGTTTCTTCTCCCCTGGGACCGCTGCCATCCTGGCGGCCCGGCTGAAAGCCGGCCATGCCGCAATCCCTCCGTCCACCGTGATCCACGCTTTCGAGATACCCTTTAAGAAATGTCCGCCACGCTCGACGACATCCTGAAGATCCCGGGCAACCGGCCCGTCTTCGAAGACCTCCAGCGGCTCCTCGCCCTGAACAAGGCCATCGCCTTCGTCGGTGCCGGGGCCTCTGCGGGGATGTATCCGCTGTGGGGAGAATTCATCGGCAAGCTCGCCGACTACGCGGTCGAACAGGGCAGGCCGGATCCGGATCGCGCCCGATTTTGACGATCCGCTCCCCGAGGAGATCGCCGCCAGGGCTGCCCAGAGAGGCGCCGACGGGCACGGCGGTCAGTCCTTCTCGCACGGATCTCCGCCTGAAGACCCTTGCGGCCCCCATTGACAGCCCTCCGCCTCCTGCGCAATACTTAGTTTGCAGCGTAGACCGGTTGTCGAGGAGGCTCTGTGAATCCGAAAGACTTCGACCGCATCCGTTTCATCACCCGCCACTTCAAAGAGCTCGAGGGGCTGGAGAGGACTGTTCCGACGGGCCTGCTGTCTCTCAGCGTGGGATTCAGCGGCTTCTTCGGCGAATCCTTCCTCTCTATCCTCTTGGTCATCGCCTGCTGGCTGGGATCGTTCCTTCTCCGGCGCCGCGCCCGGTCGTACTACAGGGCGATCTTCGGCGAGGTCGAGCAACCGCAGACATCATCTTCCATCCCCTGGAGTGCCTATTTGCTGGTCCTGATGATCTTGGCTTTGGTTTTCGTCGAAGGTGGTGGCTTGAGGAGCGATGTGTTTCCACGTCTTCTCCTCTCTATGTACAGCGCGTTTTTTATGTGCCTCTGGATCTGGCGGGGCTATCGTCGAACCCAGGTCTATTGGCTGGCGCTCGGAATACTTTTCCTGGGAGCTCAACCCTTCGTCTCCATCGTCCCGGGAGACAGATTGGGATTCGTCATATTCCTCTCTGGCGCCGCAATGATCCTGGGAGGTCTCCTCGATCACCGATTCCTCGTCCGCGAGATGGACCAGCTCGCGGCGCCTCTCCACGAGATCGAGGCCTCCGCGGCCACCGCAGGCATGGAGACACAGCGATGAGCACCCCTTTCGAGCAGATCGCGAGCCTGGACCGGATGGTCCATGAGCCGACCCGGCTGGCGATTTTGACCGCGCTGTCGGCGTGCGAGCGGGCGGACTTTCTGTTCCTGCAGCGGATCACCGGCCTGACCAAGGGGAACCTCTCCTCGCACCTCTCCAAGCTCGAAGAGGCCGGGCTGGTGGAGATCGAGAAGCGCTTCGTGGACAAGAAGACGCAGACCCTGGCACGCCTCACCGGTACCGGCAAGGAAGCGGTCGAGAGCTACTGGAAGGACATGGAGGCGCTGCGCAAGAGCGCTTCCGGCTGGCTGCCCGGGAATCTTCGGCCCGCGACCTCGGGATAGAGTCCCACCAGGGGGTCTCAGGGCTCGGTACAGAATAAATGTCTCAGTAGCGAGGTCGATCAGATCGCGGCAACACGGTCCGTAGAGACGGCCCAGACCTTCACCACAACCCTCTCCGAAACCATGATCGGCCGGGTCTCAAACCGCGTCAGGCCGCCTCCGGCTCGATTTCCCGGGCAACGAGTCTGCCACGTTCCACAACCGCTGAGACGTCCCGACCGGCCGTGGACGCCGACACTTGGTCGGACAAGGTCTGGGACGTCTTCCATGAGAAGGCCTCAGATGTCAATGGCCGCCTTGGCGGCCGACCTTCATGCCTTTCTTCCTGAGCGGTCCGGACCTGCTGAGCTGGGTTCATCCCCGAGTCTTCCATTCGCACTCTTGTAGAGCCTCTTCGTGGGCTCAGGTGCATGAGGGGGTACCACCGCTGCGGGCGCTGCTATCTCTACGGCGGCCTCGAAGGCTGATGACGTCCCAGCGCAGTCGCCGCGAACGGGGGTTGAACCTCCAGCTCGATCGTCAAGTCGTTTCCGTCAGTTGCCTCCTACTGTGTTTTCCCTACCTGAAGCTTTTTCTTGGCGGCCTACGCCGCCAGCGACCTGTACAACGGGACATAGTCTGCTTCGCTGACCCAGAGCCGGTGCAGCAGCACCGCCAGTTTCCGGGCTACCGCTACAACGGCTCGCTTCTTGCCGTTTTTGCCTCCGTGTTGGCAAAGCTTCAGCCCGAACCGCT
>DATARD010000184.1:0-6012 GCA_036264355.1 Thermoanaerobaculia bacterium | reverse complement strand
CGCCGGTCGTCACGCACGGACCGTACGAGTACAACGTCAAGGAGGTGCACGACCGCACCTCGCATCCGGAGGCACGCGTTGGCTAGCACGACGATCGACACGCACGGCCATCATCCGCGCTTGCAGCATCAGTTCGACTCCCTGGAGCAGCAGAAGGAGTCGTCGACGCTCGGCATGTGGATGTTCCTGGTCACCGAGATCATGTTCTTCGGCGGCCTGTTCACCGCCTACGTCGTCTACCGGACGAAGTATCCGCACGTCTTCTCGGCGGCGAGCCATCATCTCGACGTGACGCTCGGCGGCCTCAACACGGCGGTGCTGATCGGCAGCAGCTTGACGATGGCGCTGGCGATCTGGGCGGCGCAGGTGAACAAGCGGAAGCTGATCGTCGTCTTCCTGATCGCCACCATGGCGCTCGGCCTCGTGTTCCTCGGGGTCAAAGCGAAGGAGTACAGCGACAAGTTCGAGCATCATCTGGTGCCCGGAGCCCACTTCGCGCCGGAGGATCCGCACCTCCAGGGCCCGGCGCAGGAGCAGGCGCAGATCTTCTTCTCGCTCTACTTCATGATGACCGGCCTGCACGCCCTGCACATGATCATCGGCCTGGGCGTTCTCGCGGCGCTCATCCGGCCGTCCTGGAAAGGGCGTTTCGACGCCGCCTACCATACTCCTCTGGAGTGTACGGGCCTCTACTGGCACTTCGTGGACATCGTCTGGATCTTTCTCTTCCCGCTCTTGTATCTGCTCGGGGCGCACGCCCATTGAGGACGCCGATGGACCACACCGATCAACACACCCAGCACGTCACCTCGCGCAAGATGTACTTCGGCGTCTTCGCCGCGCTGCTCCTCCTCACCCTCGCCACCGTCCTCGTCGCCGAGGTCGATCTCGGAGTGATGAACGACGTGGTGGCGCTGGGAATCGCCGTCACCAAGGCCGTGCTGGTGCTGCTCTTCTTCATGCACGTCCGCTACAGCACCCGCCTCACCGCCCTGACCGCCGTCGGCGGCTTCCTCTGGCTGGCGATCCTGATCGGCATCACCCTCGCCGACTACCTGTCGCGCGGCGCGACGATGCCGGTGCCGGGGAAGTAGAGCAGAGCAACACGGCGGATCGAGAGTTCCTCCTAGACCCTCTGGATTTTCCGCCTCAGGGCGCTCGCCGAGTTCCGCAAGATGCTGCGGAAAACGTACGACCATTTATTCATGTTATCCAGTTGACAACTTCAGTCACTGAATGCTACCCGCCCGGGCATTTGCGTATAGACAGCTTGCGATCCCGCAAGAAAATTGACGACCTCTCCAAAGAACTCTAGACCTTTGTCCGTCTCTTCCTTGTGTAGTCCGAACCCAGCGTCAAGCTTCGGGCGCACCGACTGAAAGGAGAGCGGGCATGATCAGCATTCGTGTCTACCTTGTTGTAGCTGCTCTGGGAATGGGCGTTCTCTCGCCTTTGGCCGCGTGGCCGGCCAGCGGCAAAGATCCCGCGAGCAAAGGGAACTCCGGAAATCAGAACTCCGGAGGACCTGGGAGCCCCGGCGGATCGCCCGGAGGCTCACAACTCCCGGGATTGTCATACGAAAAATATTTCTGGCCATCGCTGACACTGCCCACCACTCCGCACAACAGAGCCGTCCTCTGCTACCGACTTGTCCGAGTGAATAGTTCAACGCAACCTTTCGTACTCCAGCCACTGCCGCAAGGTGCCATCAAATGCACCGCGGAAGCTCAGGACCAGCCAGCGACATGCCAAGAGGAAGACGAGAATTCGCCGCTGCCAAAGGACCCTTGCAGGCGCTTGGATGCCGAGCATCCACTCAAAATGGGGGAAACACTTGTAATAGCTATTGACACGACCGACGTCGACCTCACGCAACTCCAACTGCTCAATATAAATATAACCAATCAGCAAGGTGGCGCTTTAAATCCAACCCCACTAAGGCCTAGCTTTGGAAATACTCCAGGCGGAACCTCTTCTGGTGCTGGCTTCGCACCGCAAATGATGATTGACAACGGAGCGCCTGAAAGTACGTCTAGTATTTTTTTTCTAACGTGGCCTAACCAACTCCCTCCCGATGTCATACCAACCGTATCCGTTAACACGATCTATACGCCTCCGGCACCGGGCGTGCGATGGCGGCCAGCCACATTCTACCCTGCCGGCAGCGTCGTGACCTCCGAGTCTGCTGATGGGCACTTCTACACAGCACTCGTGGGAGGCGTATCGGGCCCGGCAGAGCCCGTTTTTCCCATGGGGCCACCAATTTTCCAGGAGGGCTCGCTATGGTGGATGGATGCCGGGACTACTCCTCCTGCGACTGCCAAGATACGCAGTTGGCTAGCGAATACCAAGTATACCGTCAACGATTCTGTCTTTGATGCTGACAATGGTCACTTCTATACGGCTCTTGTGACGGGAGACTCGGGGTCACCGCCATCCGACCCCTTTCCCATCAACCCCGCAAGAGGTGCTCTGCGCGAATTTATCGTTGATGGTGCTGTCGTATGGCAAGACATCGGCGCTAGCCCGCCAGCAGGCAAGAAGCCGGGAGCGTGGTCTTCAGTAGCAATCTACCAAGCCGATGAGGTCGTGGGTGCTGCAAATCACCGTTTCTATAAGGCAACCACAACGGGGAAACCGGGTGCACTGCCGACGCAGCCAAACTTTCCGGTGGCCGAGATGAACATTGTGCAAGAAAAGCCATCGACTCTTACGTGGCAGGATTCAGGTACAACCGCGCCCGCGGCGGTGACTGCGGGACAAGCACCGGATCAACTGCTCAACCTCTTGACATTGACCCTTCCTCAGGCCCACGCCCTCTATCACTACAACCTCGCGGCAGGACTGGTCGTCAGTAGCGTTCGTGCACCGACCTTCGTAATGCAGGGAGCGACTGCAACACAGATAGACGGCCCTCGAAGTGTAGATCCTGTGCTACTGTTCACGGTCTACTTCAGGCCGATTGACGCCGAAAGTGATCTTAAAAAGCCCCTCAGCGAGTCGCCCGGCCTTACCCTGGGTCTTTCGCTGTCGTCCCCATCCAGCAGCTTTTATCTTGGCGGCAGCAGTGATGTCCTGCGGAACATCCAACTCGTATACGGTGTGAACTTTACCAAGGTCGCTCGATTAGGACCTCCTGGAACATCCAATCTAGGCTCTACCAGTGCAACGCCCGCTACAACGGCGCAGAGGTACGCTCGTGGTGTGTTTGTTGGGCTAACCTTCAACTTTAGCGGCTTCGTTCAAGGGCTTTTCGGAGGCGGCAAGGGCGCGCAATGAGTCGCTTGCCCGGAACCATGGCAGCTCCGGGAGCATTTGCAGAGGCGGCACCCAGAGTCAATCGTCTGCACCTCGGAAAACGCGGCTGCGAACGAGGCGCGCCGCCTCGCATGACTCCCACCTAGTCAAGGTTGCAGAACAGGACAGGGAAACCCCACATTTTCTGGAGGACATGTGGGGCCGCCCTGCGGACTGAGCTAAACCAGGACCTCCACCTCCCGCACCTCGGCACGCTGAACTCATTCACCACTTCGAGGCACTCGGCGATCGTTACTCGGATGTTGTCCAGAGCCTCTGCCTCTGTCTCCCCTTGGAACCAGCAACCGGGAAGCCCAAGAACTGAAGCCGCGATCGCCCTCCTCGGAGCGTTCCAAAACAACTTTGTATGTCAGATCGCCTGCTCCTCTTGGACTCGGGACTATTCTAGTGTAGTGAATCTGACATTCGGTAACGTTATGCCGTAGCGGGGCAGAACCGCCGCTCCGGCTCCCGGCCAGCCTAATTGGCGCGTCATCCACCAAGTCTGGTCCGCTGTTCACCAAGCTTGGTCTCCGCCGGACCAAACTTGGTTTACGAGGAACCAGACCCGGTGGACGACAGGCCAGGCCTGACGGGTGGGCGACCAAGCCTGGTGGCTGTCAGGCCAAGCCTGGTGGAGCGCGGACCAGGCCTGGTTGGCGGCAGACTAAGGGCCATCTACTCGAGCCGATGGACCGTTTCGGGACGTCGCGTCCGTGGCCGCCGGGTCTGCGCTCGTTCTGCACGAGTGGTATCGTCACAGAGTGACCCTTGAGGCGAGCTCTTCATGACTCTGACGACCATCTCCCAAGCAGACCTGGCAGGAAAGACTCAGGAGGTCGTCGACCGGGTGCAGCACGGCGAGATCGCCGTGGTGGAGAGCTCGGGGCATGAGCAGGCGGTCCTCCTGGACCCGCTGGACTTCCGCCTCCTCCGGGCACTCGCTCAGTGTGCGATCGAGATGGAGCAGGAGCCTACGGATGGCGATCCGGATGTCAGGGCTCTGCATGCCTATCTCGCGGACGAGATCAGCCTGGGAAAGACGGCTGACCTCCTTGGCCTCTCCCGGTTTGAGGTCCAGGAGCGCTTCTTCCGGCTTGGTGTGCCCCTCCGCCTCGGCCCGGCCACCCTGGAAGAGGCGCGCGCTGAGGTGGCATCAGCGTTGAAGTTCGACTGAACGGGGCGCCCGTGCCGCCCATCTTGACGGACACGCTCCTCGCTGAAATGATCGCGCGCGGATACAGAAGCCCTCTGCGATCTTTGCGTGAGATTTGATCGAAGCCCGCCTCCAGCGGTATCCTTATCCCCACCGCCTCCGCCGCCTTTGAGCGGAGGCTCGCAGGTCATGCTGCTGCCGGAGCCGTTTTCCGAGAAGTACGAAATCCTCGAGACCCTCGGGCAGGGTGGAATGGGCGCGGTCTACCGGGTGCGCCACCGGCTTCTCGATGAGCCACGGGTGGTCAAGGTCATCCGCTCTCCTCTGGAGCCGACGCCGCAGATGGCGGAACGGTTCCGCGGCCAGGCTTGGCGGGCCAGCCGCCTGCGCCATCGCAACCTCGCGCTGCTGCACGATTACGCGGTCACCGCCGACGGCCACGCCGTCCTCGTGATGGAGGACGTCGAGGGCCTCCCGTTGCGCGAGCTGCTGGACCGCTTCGGAACGCCGCCTCTCGCCGTGGCGCTGGAGATCGGCCGCCAGGTCTGCGGTGCGCTCGGCGCCCTGCATGAGCAGCAGATCCTCGGTGCGGACCTTGCGCCGGAAAATCTCCTGCTCTCCCGCGACGTCGATGGCTGGCCGCTCGTCCGGCTCATCGATCTCGGCATCACCCGGATCTGGCAGGGCGAAACCGAAGATCTCGCCACCGGCGGCGTGTTTCTCGGCAAGCTGCGTGCCGCGCCCGAGGAGCTCGAGGGCGAACAGAGCGATGCGCGGAGCGATCTCTATTCGTTCGGCGTCGTCCTCTATGAGCTGCTGACCGGCCGCCTGCCGTTCGAGGGTCACGATCCCCGCTCGTGGATGGCCGCCCACCTGTTCGGCACGCCGCTCGATTTCGCGGTCAGCGATCCCGATGGGCTGCTGCCCGAGGACCTGCGCGCTCTCGTGCTGCGCGCTCTCGCCCGTAATCCGGAGGAGCGGATCGCGAGCGCCGCGGATCTGGGACAGGCGTTGACGGTCATTCAGGCCCGGTATCCGCTGGTGGGCGACGAGCTCACCGATCCTCTGGCCGCTCCCGCCGAGCCGCCTCCTCCCGCAGTGCCGGAGGAGGTCGTCGAGCCGGTAGAGCCCTCCGAGCCGCTGGAGCTCCTTGCGCCTATGGCCGCGGAAACGCCGTCTTCGGATTGGGAGGCGGTCCCCCTCTTCCGCGCCGGCGAAGGAATGGAGGAGATGCCGCCGCCCGACCGGCGCCCGCGTCTGCCGGCCGCGGTGCCCATGGCCCTGCTGTCTCTGGCGGTGGTGGTGCTCCTCGGTCTCATGAGCTGGCCTTGGCAGCCGCGGCAGGTCGCTCCGAAACCGCAACCGCCGGCGGTCCCGGCTCCCGCTGCTGCAGCTCCCGTCGCGCCGAGCCCGGCTCCGGTCGAAACGCCGGCTGCCGCCCCGGTTGTGGAGGAGACGCCGCTGGCCGAATTTGAACAGCCGGCCGGAGAGCCTGCGGCCGTCGAGCCGGCTCCGCAGCCGGAAAAGCGCCCTCACCCCCGGCCCCTCTCCCGTCTCCC
>DATARD010000090.1:0-46458 GCA_036264355.1 Thermoanaerobaculia bacterium | reverse complement strand
CGCGCCGCGCTATCTGGTCACCGTGAGCGGCGTCGGCTACACCTTGCAGGCGAGCGGGGAGGCGGAGTAGCTCAACTTGGAGGTTTTTTGGCCCCGGAGGGGCTTCAGCACCTAGCCCAGGGATTTATCCCTGGGTTTGCGGGGGGTCGCGCACGTCTTCTTGTGCCCCCTCACACCCAGGGTTAAAACCCTGGGCTAGGCGCAACGGCCCCTCCGGGGCCAAAAGGGAGCCCTACCACTTCTAAGCCTCGCGAACCGGCCGGTCCCGCCGCAACCGTTCGGCCAGCCGGTTGATCGCCTGCTCGGTGAGCCGCTCCTCCTCGCACGCCTTCTGGAAGAGGTAGAGCGCTCCGAGGGCCTCGCGCTGCACGTCCCGCGACTCGAAGAGGAGCACCAGATCGCTCGACAGCTTCTTGAGGTCGGCGAGCTTCCGTTGGCGGAGGTAGACCAGCGACAGGTCCAGAGAGACAAGCGCCGCGTCGTACGCCATGCCGCGCTCCAGGAAGGCGGCTTGGACTTCGCCGAAGGCAGAATCGGCTTCGTCAACCCGGCCCCGACCCAATGCAATTTTCGCTTGAGCCCAACGCATACGAACCAGGTTCAGCGGCTCCTTGCTTAGAGGAGCAAAAAAATCTTGCGCCTTCGACAGCAAGCGCTCTGCCTCTTCATAGCGTTCAGCAAGAGTGAGAAGACCTAGAAGATTGAAGTGCGCGATGGCACTGAGATGGGGATCTCCAGCGGCTTCAATGTCAGACATCTTCTTGCTTAACAGGCTTATCGCACGGGCAAGGCTCCCCTTTTCCTGGAGGATATTTGCCTTCTTCACCAACGCGCTTCCGACACCTCGCGCATCCATAGAGGCTCTATAGAGAGAAATGGCTGTCTCAGACAAGGTCAGAGCTTCATCGAGCCGACGTTGAGCCCATCTAAGAGAGCTCTCAAGGTCCGCGATCTCAGCGTGAAGCCGTGAATCTCCTGTTCCCTGCTCTCGAAGGGATTCTGCCAGCCTGAAGGCGTCGTCCGCACTCCGCAACTCGCCGAGCACCCTCCTCGCGTTCCCCAGAAAGGCAAGCGAGCGGGCACGTATATCCTGAACCCATTCCGGGTGGTAGACCTCACCGAGCCGAAGAGAGATCTCGACAGCCAGATTGGAGTGATTGACAGCAGCCGCCGGATCTTCGAATCCTGCCTCCAAGCTCTTCTTCAGCACGAGTTGGCACAAGCCCCATGACTGGAACTCCACATCTTCCGTCACCCGCTTGACTTGCTCTTCGTAGGGCAGATCGCCCAACCGTGCCCACAGGTCCGCTGCCTCAAGACCTTCCGTGACGACGACTTCTTCATTCCAATGCCCCACCTCTTCCTGCATCCGACGAATCTCGCGATGGATCTCGCGGCAAACTGGGCATAGCTCCAAGAGATGAGGGACTACCCGCTGCTGGAGCTCTTCATACGTCATCCCTCCCGACAGAAGCCGGGCCATCGCCTCCAACGTCAGATGAGCTTCGTCCACGCGTTTTTCCTCCCTGGCATCCGAGTGCCCTTCCAGCAGGACCCTCTCTAAAAGAATAGTTGCCGCTGGGGGGCTTTACGGGACACTTTTCTCCAAACGACACACGAAATCATCGTGCATCGCTTTGCTTTCGCTGATTCTCCCTCTCCCCAGAGAGGTAGGAGGGTGGCAGTCGTGCGGGAGAGGGAGTCGAGAGAGCTAGCCGTGCGGGTCGATGAGCATCCCGTTGTCCCCGGTGTCCGAAGTCGTCGCTCCGCCATGAGGATCGACCGACATCCCCTCCTTCATCGTCGAGCTGTGCGTGCCCTGCTGGTCCAACAGCCCATGCCAGAAGCTCCTCAGCTCGTCGACGAACACGGTAAAGGCGCTGCGGTCGTCGCGGACGCGGGCGGGCCCGTCGAGCGGCAGGGCGCGGAGAGGGAGGGCGGGGAGGACGATGGCGGCGGCGAGGACGAGGGCGCGGAGGCGAGGATTGCGGGAAGACATGAAAGTATCTCCTTCAAGGGGGTAAGTTGCACCGGCTTCAATGCCGATGAAGAACCCCTCTAAAGAAAAAGTCTCCCGAAAGAGGTAAAACGGGGCAGGGGTCCTCAAAGAAGATGCCGCGGCGACGTTCGGGCTTGCGATACAATCCGTCGCCACAACGTCAGGAGGGAGCGAATGTCGGTCACAACCCTTTCGGAGCTTTTTTTGAAGGCCGCGGGTCACAACAAGCCGGACTGCCTTCTCTCCAAGATCGGAGGGACTTACCAACCGGTCTCCACGGCCGAGCTGGTCGACCGCGTCCGGCGCCTCGCCAAGGCCTTGCAGGAGCTTGGGCTCCAGCGCGGCGACCGCGTCGCTCTCATGTCCGAAAACGGACCGCACTGGCCGACCGTCGACTTCGCCACCCTCTGCGCCGGCGGTGTCGTGGTGCCGATCTACCCGACGCTGCTGCCCGACCAGTCCTCCTACATCGCCAACGACTGCGGCGCCAAGATCGTCTTCGCGGAGACCACCGGCCATCTGGAGGGGCTGCTCTCCAAGGCCGCCGAGTTGCCGAAGGTCGAGCACTACGTCCTGATCAAGGGCACCTCCAACGATTCCAATGACCCGCGGGTGACCACGATGGCCGCTTTGCTGGAGCGCGGCGCGGGCGCCGATCCGGCCCAGTTCGAAGCGATGGCCCGCTCCGCGAAGCCGGACGAGCTCGCGACCTTCGTCTATACGAGCGGCACCACCGGCCAGCCCAAGGGGGTGATGCTCACCCACCGCAACATCGTCTCCAACGTCGTCGGGGCGATGGAGGTGATCGACATCGCAGGCCGCTACACCGCTCTGTCGTTCCTGCCGCTCTCCCACTCGTTCGAGCGGACGGTGGACTACTGCTACTTCTATATGGGGTGCACCATCGCCTACGCCGAATCGGTGGCGACGGTGGCGGCGAACCTCCAGGAAGTGCAGCCGCACGTCTTCGTCTCCGTCCCGCGGGTGTATGAGAAGGTGCTGTCGAAGGTGCAGGAGAACGTGGCCGCCAGCTCACCGATCCGCCAGAAGCTGTTCAACTGGGCGGTGGGGATCGGCCGCGAGTCGCTGCCCTGGCGGCTGAAGCGGCAGAGCCCGCCCGGCTTCCTGGGGATTCAGCTCGGCATCGCGGACAAGCTCGTGTTCAGCAAGATCCGGGCGCGCCTGGGCAGCCGCTTCGAGATGGCGCTGTCGGGCGGCGCGCCGCTCGCCCGCGACGTCGCCGAGTTCTTCTGGGGCGCCGGGATTCGGATCTATGAAGGATATGGTCTCTCGGAGACGGCGCCGGTGCTCACCGTCAACACGCCGGACGCGGTGAAGATGGGGACGGTGGGCAAGGCCATTCCGGGGGTTCAGCTCCAGATCGCGGCGGACGGCGAGATCCTCGGCAAGGGCCCCAACATCATGCAGGGCTACTGGAACATGCCGGAGGCCACCGCGGAGGTGATCGACCAGGAGGGGTGGTTCCACACCGGCGACATCGGCGAGATCGACGCCGACGGGTTCCTGCGCATCACCGACCGCAAGAAGGAGCTGATCATCAACGCCTACGGCAAGAACGTGGCGCCGGCGCCGATCGAGAACCTGCTCAAGAGCAGCCGGTTCATCGGCCAGGCGGTGGCGATCGGCGACCGCCGGAAGTTCCTGTCGGCGCTGCTGGTGCCGGACTTCGAGGCGCTGAAGCCGTGGGCCGAGAAGCAGGGGATCGGCACGGAAGATCATGCGGCGATGCTCAAGGATCCGCGAGTGCGGGCTCTCTACGCCGCCGAGGTGCAGGGGGTCAACGCGCATCTGGCGAGCTTCGAGAAGGTGGTGGCCTGGGAGCTGCTGCCGCAGGAGTTCACGCTGGAGACGGGCGAGCTGACGCCGACCCAGAAGGTCAAGCGGCGGGTGGTCAACAAGAAATACGGCGATGTCATCGAGCGGCTCTACGCCGAGGCGGACGCCCAGCACGGATCCTAGAGGACGGAGGAACGGGTGACTTCCATTTTCCATCTCGAAGCCGGCGACGGCGGCCTCGCGACCTTCACCTTCGATCTGCCGGAGAAGCGGGTCAACGTCTTCACCCGGGCGGCGCTCGCGGAGCTCGAGCAGGTGATCGGCGAGGTGGCCGCGCGGCAGGACATCGGCTGTCTGATCCTGCTCTCCGGCAAGGAGGGGAGCTTCATCGCCGGCGCCGACGTGGAGGAGATCGCCCGGGTCAGCGATCCGGCGGAGGCGGAGGCCGGCGCGCGGGTGGGGCATCGCCTCTTCGCGGCGTGGGAGGCGCTTCCCTTCCCCACCGTGGCGGCGATCCGCGGCACCTGCCTGGGCGGCGGCACGGAGCTGGCGCTCGCTTCGACCTGGCGGGTGGCGAGCGACAGCGCGGCGACGCGGATCGGATTGCCGGAGGTGCGGCTGGGCATCCTGCCCGGCTGGGGCGGCTCGACGCGGCTGCCGCGGCTGATCGGCGTGCCGGAAGCGCTGGACCTCATCCTGACCGGCAAAACGGTGGCCGGCCGCAAGGCGCTGAAGCTCGGACTGATCGACGCGCTGCTGCCCGACGCCCGGTTCCTCGACCTGGTGCGCGACTTCGCTCTGGCGCGCGCCGGCCAGAAGCGGCGCGCCGAAGACGGGAAGACCGGCGGCGGCTTCGACTTCAAGGAGCTGCTGCTGGAGAAGAACCCGCTGGGCCGGAAGGTGGTGTTCGACCAGGCGCGCAAGAAGACGCTGGAGCAGACGCGCGGCCACTATCCGGCGCCGCCGCGCGCCATCGAGGTGATCCGCATCGGCATCGAGGACGGCCGGCGCGCCGGCTTCGACGCCGAGGCGCGGGCGCTCTCCGATCTCGCCATCTCGCGGACGTCGAAGAACCTGGTGCACGTCTTCAAGCTCACCGAGACGTCGAAGCGGGATGGTGGACCGGCCGCCGCCGCGCGGCCGGTCCGGCGAACCGCGGTGCTGGGAGCGGGCGTGATGGGCGGCGGCATCGCCCAGCTCATCGCCCAGGAGGCCGGCCTGCCGGTGCGCATGAAAGATGTCAGGGCCGATGCGCTGGCGAGCGGCATGGCGCATGCGGCCGGGCTGTTCGAGCGCCAGGTGAAGCGGCACCGGCTGGAGGCGCCGGAGGCGCGGCGGCAGATGGCGCTGCTGTCGCCGACGCTCGACTACACCGGCCTCGGCGGCGTCGACCTGGTGATCGAGGCGGTGGTCGAAAAGCTGGAGGTCAAGCAGGAGGTCTTCGCCGAGTTGGCGCGCCACGTGCGCGCGGACACGGTGCTCGCCTCCAACACGTCCTCCCTGTCGGTCGAGAAGATCGGCGCCAGAACACCGCATCCGGAGCGGGTGGTCGGCATGCACTTCTTCAATCCGGTGCACAAGATGCCGCTGGTGGAGGTGATCGCCGCGCCGGGGAGCGATCCGGCGGCGGTCGCGACGGTCTTCGCCTTCACCCGCCGGCTCGGCAAGACGCCGGTGCTGGTCAAGGACGCGCCGGGCTTCCTGGTCAACCGGCTGTTGATGTTCTACTCCGTGGAGTCGCTCTGGCTGCTCGACGAGGGGTACCGCATCGAGGATCTCGACCGGGCGATGACCGACTGGGGGATGCCGGTGGGCCCGATGGCGCTCACCGACGAGGTGGGCATCGACGTGGCCACCAAGGTCGCCCACATCCTCCATGAGGCGTTCAGCACGCGCCTCCCGGTGCCGGGCTGGCTCGACCGGCTGACCGCAAACGGCCGGCTGGGGACGAAGAACGGCAAGGGCCTCTACCGCTATGAGGAGCGGGAGCGCAAGGAGCCCGATCCGGCGGTCTACGCTCTGCTGGGGTTGCATCCCAACGTGCAGAATCCCGACCCCGGCGCGATCGCCGACCGCATGGTGCTGCCGATGGTCAACGAGGCGGCCCGCTGCCTGGAGGAGGGGATCGTGCAGAGCGCCGGCGATCTCGACCTGGCGCTGATCTTCGGCACCGGGTTCCCGCCGTTCCGGGGCGGCCTCTGCCGCTGGGCCGACCAGGAAGGGCTCAATCAGATCGCGGCCATTCTGGCACGCCTGGAGACCTCGGCCGGCCAACGCTTCAGCCCGTCGGACGCGCTGGTCCGCACCGCCGAGGCGGGCGGCTTCTACGCCCGCTTCCCGGGCAGCCGATAGAGGACGATAGAGGGACGTCGCGTCCTTCGCCGAGGACGCGGGGAGCCCCCTCTCCGGGGGCGGCCCCCTGGCTTGGTCTTTGCTCTACACTGTTCTGGATGGTGCCCGCAGGGGTTCCAAAGGAGAGTGGCGATGAACATTTCGATGAAATCATTCCGGCCTGCAGCTCTGGTCTTCGTGGCGGCTGTCGGCCTTGCTTCCGCCATCCTGGCTCAGGACAAATCGGCCCAGGACAAGCCGCAAGGCGAGTTCGGCGAGAAGCTCAACGTGCACGAGGTCCTGCTGGACGTCCTGGTCACCGACGCCAGGGGCCACGTCATCGTCGGCCTCGGCAAGGACGACTTCGTGGTCAAGGAAGACGGCAAGCCGGTGAGCCTGACGGGCGTAAGCTTCTACAGCAACCGCAGCCTGGTCGAGTCCGCGCAGGCGGCCAACCAGAAGGGGCTGAAGGCCGCCGAGGCGCCGGAAGACCGCTACTTCGTCCTCTTCTTCGACGACCAGAAGAACAATGCCGCCGAGGCGCCGGAGCTGCTCAGCCAGCAGATGCAGGCGGTGCAGCGCGCCCGCGACTGGGTGCTGCGCGACGTGCTGGTCAACGACTGGGTGGCGGTGGTCAGCTACGACCAGAAGCTCAAGGTGCAGCAGGACTTCACCCACGACCGCAAGGCGCTGGCCGCGGCGATCTCGGACGCCATGAAGGGGATCGACCACGAGACGAACTGGCCGTCGCGCATTCCGCAAGGCGGCGGTCCGTCGTTGATCGCCGGCCTGCCGCGCGGCGAGGCGTTGCGCGACAAGACGACGACCATCTATGACGCGCTCGACACCCTCGCCGAGGCGGCGGGCAAGGTCACCGGCCGCAAGAACCTGCTCTTCTTCAGCAACGGCTTCGGTGAGCGGATCAACAACTTCGGCCAGTACGTCCCGGACGAGCGCCACTATCCGGCGATGGTCCACGTGCTCAACGACAACAACGTTGCCGTCTATCCCATCGACCTCGTGCCCGAGGGGACGCAGCACACGCTGACCGACTCGATGAACCAGCTCGCCAGCGACACCGGCGGCCGCTACTTCTTCAACTTCACCAACTTCATCACCCCGTTGAAGCAGGTGGCGCAGGAGAACAGCGGCTACTACCTGCTCAGCTACGGCACCGAGCGGCCGGCAGGCAAGGCGGGTTATCAAGAGGTCCAGGTCAAGACCACCAATCCGGAGTTCAAGGTGCGTGCCCGCAAAGGGTACGAATACGGCAAGTAGACAGAGACGCCCGGCGCGTTCTCTGCTAGGATAGGGGCCGCCTTTCTCGGCGGCCCCGTCTCCGGTTCGAATCGTTCTCTTCCGTTGGAGGAGCTTGCATGGCTCGCAGTGTCCGCGTGGGGTTCCGGGGTCTGGTCTCCGCCTGTTGCCTGCTGTGTTGTCTGAGCCGGGCGGCGCAGGGACAGAGCCTGAACGATCCCTTCGCGATATCGGCGGCATCGGCGGCCTCGGCGGTGCCGGAGCACTACTTCATCCTCCTGTTCGACTTCCCCGCCGGCGGCCAGCACCAGATCGACGAGCTGAACACCGCGGTCGACGCGTGGATTGCCGGCAAGCTCCTGCCGGGCGACGGGGTGGCCGTGGCCAGCTACTATGGCTGTGAGCTCCAGGTGCAGCAGGACTTCACCCGCGACCGGAGCGCGCTGGCGGCGGCGGTCGCCGACGCCGTCCGCGGCCGGCCGCACGTCGGCCGGGTGCCGGAGGACGCCGAGGTGTCGCTGCTCGCCCGTTTACCGCAGACCGATGCGCTCGCCCGCCGGACCGCCAGCTTCTACGGCGTCCTGCAAGTCCTCGCCGAAGCGGCGGAGGGAGCACCGGGGCGCAAGAACCTCCTGGTCTTCTCCAAAGGCTTCGGCCGTTCCCACCTGTTCGAAGCGGACAGCGGGAACAGCTCCTTCGGCAGCCCGATTCAGGAAAAGTACCTGGCCGACCGCAGTCTCTACGAGCCGACGCTGCAGGCCCTGCGGGAAGCGCACGTCAATCTCTACCCGGTGGACCTCGCGACCGACTACCGCGAGACCTACCCACTCGCCGGCGTCATGTGCCAGCTCGCCGCCGCGACCGGCGGCCGCTACTTCTACCCGGTGACCAACGTCTCCGGGCTCCTCGACCGCGTCACCGAGGACGAGGCGGCCGATCTGCCCGCCGAGCGGAGCGAGCGGATCGCCGGCACCAGAACGGCGCCGCCCCCGACACCAGGCACTCCAGCCACCGGGAGTCAGGCGACGGGCCGCGAGTAGAACGCGGCTCGCAGCAGCCTCCTCTTGAGCCCCTGATAAGGCTGCCGGCACGCGAGCAGATCGGCGAGCACGCGCCGGATTCCGGGATGGCGGCGGGCGACCGGCACCATCCACTGGCCGACCGGATCGTCAAAGAACAGCTCCCGCGCTCTTTCCGCCCGGCTGAGGTCGGCGGCCAGCTCCCTGCCGAGCCGGCCGGCATAGCCTTCGGGTTGGCCGGCGAGCAGGCTCTCGGCCGCCCAGAGGCCGGAGAGCAGACCGTAGCGGATCCCCTCGCGGGTGAGCGGATCGGCCAGGGCGGCGGCGTCGCCGGTCAGCAGGACGCGCCGGTCGAGGCCGTGCCGGACGGAGCGGAGCGTCCAGGCGCCGAACACCGGGATGGGATAGCGGTAGCGCGGCCCCGGCAGGTCGCGCCAGCCGGCCGGCAGATGGCGGTCGAGAAAGCCGTCGAGGGCGGCCCGCGCGGCACCCTCCGAGAGGCGGTCCGGCGTATAGGCGATGCCGACCGACACGCCGCCGGGACGCGGGAAGATCCACAGGTAGGAATCGGCCAGATCGGGAAAGGACAGGACGAGGCGGTCCATGACGAGGCCCCGGAGAGAGCCGCCGAGGCCGAGGCTGTCCCCCTCCGGCACGAGACCGAGGCTGCGCCGCGAGAGACCGCGCGCGCCGTCGGCGCCGATCACCCAGTCGTACGCGCGGACCTCGCCGCCCGCGGTGACGCGGGCTTCACCGTTCATCAGCTCCAGACGCTCGGCCCGCACCGGCAACCGCCGGGCGCCGGCCGCCACCGCGGCTTCGACCAGCGCGCGGTCGAAATCGCCCCGGCGGAAGATGCGGAGGCCGCGCAACGCGATCGCCACCGAGCTCCCGGCCGCGTTCTCGAGCAGGGCCGCGGGCTCTGCCACTGCCGGCAGTGAGGAGGGATCGAATCCTGCCAGGCGCGGCAGGACGTGCTCCGGCAGGGCGCCGCCGCACGGCTTCTCTCCCGGACGCGCGGGCAGGTAGAGATCGACAGTGACACCAGACCTGGCCAGGGCCAGCGCCGCCGAGCCTCCCGCCGGGCCGCCGCCGAGAATCGCGATCCGCACCATGCCGGGGATTCTAGACCGGCAGGTAGAATGTTCCACATGACGGCCTCACCGCTCTTCGACCTGCGCTGCTCGGGATGTCACGCCGCCTACCCGGACGAAGGCTTCCCGGCGGTCTGCCCGGCCTGCGGCGAGCCCTGGGAACCGGCCTGGGACAAAAGCTCCGGCCTGCATTGGCGTGAGCCGCAGGCCGGAGCGACCGGCCTGCGGCGCTGGGCCGGCACGTTCGGTCTGTTGTCTCCAGACGATCGGGACGAGCTTCCCGAGCGCGCGATCTCGCGTCCTCCGGAGCGCCTGGGCAACGTCTGGATCGCCCAGCAGGGGTCTTCCCCCACCGGCTCCTACAAGGAGCTCGGCGCCGAGGTGATGGCCAGCGCCGCCCGCCGGCGGGGAATCGGCGAGCTGTTCCTCGATTCCTCCGGCAATGCCGGCATCGCGGTGGCCCGCGCCTGCTCCGGGCGCGGCATCCGCTGCACGGTGCTGGTGCCGGAGCACACGCCGGAGCTCAAGCTGGAGCGCAGCCGGAGCTGGGGCGCCGCCGTCGAGATCATTCCCGGCGACCGCGACGCCACCCACCGGGCGGCGGAGGAGCTGAGCCGCCGGATGACCTATGCGGCGCCTTTTTTCCAACCCAGCTTCGCGATGGGCGTCGCCACCCTGGCTTGGGAGCTCTTCCTCGCGTTCGACGGGAATCTGCCCCGGCACTGGCTGCTGCCGGCGGGCAACGGCCCTCTCCTCCTCGGGTTGGGGCTGGGCCTGGAGGTGTTGCGGCGAGCGGGGAAGATCGACCGGCTGCCCGCGCTGCACGCCGTGCAGCTCGCCGGCTATGCCTCGCTCCACCCCGAGGGGCCGGGGATCGCCGCGGCCGGAGCGCCGCGGGCCGCCGGGATCGCGATCGGCAATCCACCGCGGCGCGCCGCCATGCGCGCCCTCGTGGAGAGAACCCGGGGGGACGTGACGCGGGTGAGCGACGACCAGATCGCGGCGGCCCGCCAGACTCTGGCTGCGGCCGGCTGGAACGCCGACCCGACCGGCGCCGCGGCCTATGCCGGCTGGCTCGCGCGGCCGGATCTCCAGGGCGAGCCCTGCGTGGTGATTGTCACCTCGCGCGAGGAGAACGCCTAGCGCACCGCCGTGTCGTCGCTCTCGTCCTCTTCAGCGGCGAGGACGACGACGGTCACGTTGTCGATGCCGCCGCGGGCATTCGAGTCGTTGACCAGGCTGCGGCAGATCTCGTGCAGGCCGGTCTGGGCGCCCAGGCGCTCCCGGATGTCGGCGTCCGAGAGCATCCCGGTCAAGCCGTCCGAGCAGAGGAGATAGAGGTCTCCGGGCCGCATTTCGAGCTCCCGCACGTCGACCACTACGTCGCTCTCGCCGCCGAGGGCGCGGGTGACGACGTTCTTGAGCGGGTGCGAGCGGGCCTGCTCCTTGGAGAGGAAGCCGGCGACCACCTGCTCGTTGACCCAGGTGTGGTCCTGGGTGAGCTGGTCGAGGCGGCCGTTGCGCAGGCGGTAGGCGCGGCTGTCGCCGACGTGGGCCACGGCGGCCACGCTGCCGGAGACCAGGAAGCCGACCACCGTCGTGCCCATGCCGTACAGCGAGCCGTCCTTGCTGATGGCGCGCAGCACGTTGTCGTGGGCGATCCGCACCGCCATCTTGAGCAGGTTCGTGTGGCGCTCGAAGCGGTTGTCCATGCCGAACGGCCAGGTGGTGTCCTTGTCGGCCGTCTTGTGGATGAAGTCGCGGATGGCGTTGACCGCGATCTGGGCCGCCACCTCGCCGTGGCTATGACCGCCCATTCCGTCGGCCACGACGTAGAGCTTGTGGTCCGGGTCGATCTCGAAGTAGTCCTCGTTGTGGACCCGGGTCAACCCGACATCGGAGAGCCCGCAGGCTTTGACGCGCAACATGTCTTCAAGCCTTTCCGAACAGGCCCCCGCGCTTGGGGGGGGCCTTGGTCAGCTCATCCAACGCCCGCTGGACGGCGGGATCGTCCTCTCCCCACTGGAGAGCCCGGCGGTAGTAAACGACGGCGCGATCGGCCTGGCCGGCGAGAGCGAAGATGCGCCCCGCCTGCTTGAGATAGGTCGGATTCATCGGTTCGAGCTCGCAGGCGTGCTCGATGGCGGCCACGGCCTGCGGCAGCCAGTTGGTCTGCTGCGAGCAGGCCATGGCGAGGTGCTGCCAGGCCTGCGCATTGCCGGGCTCGGCCTTGGTGGCGCGGTCGAAGTTGTCCGCCGCTTCGAGAAAGCTCTTCTCCTTGTACGCCTTGATTCCCCGCTGGAGATAGACGCGGCACATCTGGCGCGGATCGGACTCGCTCGGCCGCGCCAGCTCGCTGTCGTACCGCCGGCGGCGCTCGGCGTCGGAGAGCACGTTGAACGCCTGCGTGATCTCCTGGAACTCGACCTCCGCGGCCTCTTTCGCGGCGCCCTGGAAACGGTCGGGGTGACGCAGCCGGGCAAGCTCCCGGAAACGTTTGCGGATCTGGTCCTCGGTGGCATTGCGAGGCAATGCGAGGACGGAGTAGAAGTCCCTGGCCATGGATGCGTCCTATTGCTGCTTGATTCTATACAAACGGAGCGCGGTAGAACGCACGGCATCAGGAATGTTCTTGTCGCGACCGAGATCGCGCAGGTCACGGACAGCCATCCGGTTGATCAGCTTCATGGAGATCGGCAGCGGAGTCTTGGGGTTCTTCACGAGTGCTTTTGCCACACCGTATCGCGAAACCCACTCACGCTTCCTGGAAATTGCTTCGAGGATCTCCTCAGCCACCGCCCGGCTGTTGGCGATCTGCTCCACTTCCTGCTCCGGCAGGTTGTTGCTGAGCAGCGCCGAGAGGGCCACCTGGGTGTTGCTGTCGCGCAGCAGAAAGCCGCGCAGCACCCGGCCGGCGCCGCGGGAGAGCTTGAGGCGGGCCGGCACCGGCAGCATGCGGATCTGCCCTTCGGAGAGTCCGGTCTGGTCCTCGACCTCTCCCTCGACCGGCATGGCGCGCTTGATCGCCGAGAGGGTGATGGCGAGGTCCTCCTCCTCCATCTCCTCGACCACGGCCGGCGTGGGGCCCGCCGTTCCGCCGCGCTCGCGCGGCAACAGGTGCTGGCGGTACTCGGCGATCCGGCGCTGGGTGTAGGAGGAGAGCTGCGGATTGTCCTCCAGGGCCTCCAGGATCGTCGGTTCGTCCAGGATCGCGTCCTGGCGCAGGATCAGGACCTCCTGCAGATCGGGGGGAACGCGGCGCGCGAGGTCTTTGAGCACTTGGCGCGGCACGTCGCGCCGCCGGATGATGACCTCGATGATCCCCGGGTGGCTGCTCTCGGCGGCGAAGAACGAGAGGGCGGATTCGTAGGCCTGGTGCTCCAGAAAAGGCCCGGCGATATGGAGATCGAGACCCAGCAACGTCTCGGTGGCGCGCTGGGAGATCTCCGCGTCGCGGCCGCGGGCGAGCTCCACCTGGACCGGGATCAGCTCCTGGGGAGGGATCGGCAACAGGCCCGAGGCTGCCAGGAGTTGGAGTTGCCGATTGGTTCCCGATCGGACCTGATCGAGCAGAGAGCCCTGGCTGTCGGTCACGTCAGTGGGCTCCCCTCTTCGCGCGCAGCTCCTGCACCGTGTCGAGGTCGATCTGCAGATCGTGCACCACTTCCCCCTTCTTCTTTCCCAGCTCCAGCGGCAAGCTGTTCACCTGGATCTCGACCGCGCCGGCGTTTCCCAAGGTCAGGACGATACGCTCCTTGGCCTCGATTTGCAGCGACTCCCCTTGGACGCGCAGCTCCGAGAGACGGTTCTTGCCGTCGATGACAGCCTCCACCCAACAATTTTCGGTGAAATCGAGCGACACCTCCAACGGCGCGCTCGGCGTCACGGGAGGCGGCGTGGACGCCTTGGGCGTCACGCTCGGAGGCGCCGCGATGGGCGGCGGGGGCTGCTGGGTCGCCGTGTCGTCCCGCCGCTTCTGGCCCCACCAGGCGAACAACGCCACCAACGCCAACAGCAGGGCGCCGGCGAGGAGCAGGAACAGTCCCCAGGTCCAGCCGCGCGTCTTGCGGGCGCGCTCCCGGCCCGGACGCGTCTCTTCCGCCTTCCTCTCCTCCGCCCCCTCCTGCGGTGTCTGCACCGACAAGTAGTGGTTGACCACCTCGTCGGGAGACAGGCCGACGTAGCGGGCGTACTCGCGCAGGAACCCCTTGGCGAACAGGGGCGCCGGCAGGATGTCGAAGCGGTCCGCCTCCATCGCTTCGAGATAGCGCAGGCTGATCTTGGTGCGGTCCGCGATGTCGCGCAAGCTGATCTCGCGCATCTCGCGTTGGCGGCGCAGCCATTCGCCGAAGGAGCCGGGCTCCGGCTGGTTCTTCTCCCAGGGCGGCTGCCGGCCGGGGTGTTTCCCGGCGCCGCCTCCTCCGTTGGACACAGGTTTCTCCTCGGCCTCGGATGGGCCGTCGAGGTCTTTACGGCGGGGGGAAATTCGTTGGCGTCTGGACACGTCTTTGGACACGCGAGTCATAACTGTACGCGGCGGCTGTTCTCCGGTCAAATCGCATCGTCGCATCGTCAAATGGCGAAGTCGAGCGGGCCACACCCTCTATGGCTCTTCCCCCAGCAAGAGTCGCGCCCGCCGCCGCACGGGCTCGGCAGCCCGCGGGTCGTGCGCCACCCCCCGCAGCTCCGTTTTGCGCAGCAACGGCAGGAGCCGGAGGGCGGTCGCGACCGGGGTCGCCGGGTGGCGCGCCAACGCCGCCTGCAACGCGGGGCGCAATCCCCACCGGCGGTCGGCCGCCACCACGGCGAGGACCGCACCGGACGTGTTGGGCGCGTGCAGGACAGGAGCCAGGAGGTCCTCGGTCAGCCGTGGATTGTCCAGCAGGGCGGCGATCACGCGGGGGCTCGGATCGTGGCGGAGCTGCGAGATGATCCCCACGCCGCAGCGCCGCGCGAGGTTGATTTTTTCTCCCAACGCCAACTGAGGCAGGCGCATGATCAGGAACTGGTCCGCCGACCGCCGCACCCGGGGATGCAGGCGCGTATCCTGCCCTACGGCCATCAGGTCGCGCCAGAAGAGGCCCGGCACGTAGCGCAGCGCCAGCGGCTCGGGAGTCCGCGGATGCAGCGCCAGGGCACAGCGCACCTCATAGAACGCGGTCAGCCGCTGCTGGCTCGCCAGCAGCTCCACGACCTCTGCCGTGCAGTGCGGGTTACGCAGCGCCTGGCGCGCCGCCGGCATCTCCAGGTACGCGGCGTGCTCGCGCACCAGGGCCAGCAAGCTCTCCGCACCGGCGTCGCGCAGGCGTAGCTCGAGCTCGCTCGGAGCCTGGGGCGACAAGGCGGCGGGGAAAGGCGAATCGTGCATCACCGCGGATCTTACAGAAAATCTGGTATCTTCCATGTCCGCTATGGCGATCTCGCGAAATACCCAAAGTCACTTGGCCAAAGGAGACTTCGCCGCTCTCGAAGGAGAGTGGCTGAGCAGCCTGGAGCAGGATCCGACAGACCTCGATTACTTCGTCGGCGTGGCCAGAGCGCTCGTCGGCAATGGTCAGGAAGGGCGTGCCCGCGATCTGCTGGAGATGCTCGATGAGCAACTGCGCGAGGCCGGGGAGTGGGCCGCGCGCCTCAAGCTGCTCAAACGCGCCAGCCCGCTCTTCATCCCCGCCGACAAGATCCATCCCACCATCGTCTCGACCCTCGGCAAGCTGTTCTCCGACCGCGCCACCTACAAAGGGCTCTTCGAGGCCGTCGGGCTTCACCGGGCACCGCAGGACATCCCCAAGACCTGGGAGAAGGCGGACCGCCTGGAGACGCTCCTCTCCTTCGACGTCGGCACCGTCGTCGCGATGGAAGGCAAAGGGGTCGGCCGGGTGGTCGAGGCCAATCTCGGCCTGGAGAGCTTCAAGGTCGACTTCGAGCGCAACAAGGGGTTGATGGTGGGCTTCAAGGCCGCCCCCAAGCTCCTCCAGCCGCTCGGGCCGACCCACATCCTGCGTCGCAAGATCGAAGAGCCGCAGGTCATCAAAGCCCTGCCGCCGCCGGAGCTGCTGCACGCCGTGCTGGAGAGCTACAACCGGCCGCTCACCGCCGGCGAGATCCGCGACATCCTGCACGGCATCGTCGGCGAATCGCAGTGGACCTCGTGGTGGACCGCCGCCCGCAAGCACCAGCAGGTTGTGGCGAGCGGCGGCGGACGCCAGACCTATCACTGGGCGGAGAGCAGCGGCGATGCGCTCGACTCGGTGTGGAAGTCGTTCGAGAAGGCGACTCCGCGCGGCAAGGTCGACCGCCTCAAGCGCGATGGAGCCCGGGAGCGCAAGCTGCGCGACCGCATGGCGGCCGACCTCTCGAAGGTGGCCGAAGCCGCGGTGGACAGCGATCCCGGCCTCGCCTTCGAGATCTGGTTCTCCCTGGAACGGACGGGCGGTGCGCCCGAGGGCGTGGACTGGGCGCCGGACGCCCTGCTCAACGACCAGCCGGCGCGCGTCTTCGCCGGCGTCGAGGACCGTCTGCTCCGCGAGCGCGCCTACGTCATGGTGCGGGAGCGCCGCGACGACTGGCCCAACCTGTTCCGCGACGCGCTCGGCAAGGAATCCGATCCGCGCGCCCTGGAAGTCCTCGCCGACGGCCTGGCGCAGGGCGCTCCCCGGGAGCTCGACCGCTTCCTCGACAGCCTGCTCGCCCAGCCGCACAAGAACCCCGCCGCCTTCACCTGGCTCGCCGAGCGCGCCGCGGTGGACGAAACGCTGCGGGCGCGCAATCCGCTGCGGCTGCTGCAACAGATCCTCACCGCCTTCAACCGCGACGAGTTCGCCACCTTCCGCGTCCGCCTGCTGGCTCTCGCCGAGTCGGGCAACACGGTGCCGCGCCTGCTCGCCCATCTGAGCGAGGACCAGGCGGCGCAGGCCGAGGACGCCGTGCAGCGCGCCGCGGCCCTGGAGCCGTTCCAGCGCGAGCAGCTCGTCAACGCCATCCAGCTCCGCTTCCCGGCCCAGCGCAAGGAGAGCGACATCACCCCCCTCTACACCATCCAGGAGTCGGTCGAAGCCAAGCGCGCCGAGTTGCAGCAGATCCTCACCAAGGAGATCCCGGCGAACCGCAAGGCGATCGAAGAGGCGCGCGCCATGGGCGACCTGCGGGAGAACTTCGAATACAAGTCCGCCCGCCAGCGCCACGAGTACCTGAACTCCCGTGCCTCCGCCCTGAACGCAGAGCTCTCGCGTGTCCGTCTCATCGACACCACCGGAATGGACACCACCGAAGTGCGCATCGGCGCGCGCATCCACCTCCGCGGCATCCGCGGCAATGGCCCGCGGACCCTGACCATCCTCGGTCCCTGGGAGAGCAAGCCCGAAGAGGACATCATTTCCTACGAATCCGACCTCGCCAAGGCCGTCCTGGGCAAAAAGCTCGGCGATGCGGTCAGCCTGGGCGGCGAGGAGTGGACGATCGAGAAGATCGAGCCGCACGCGTAGAGCCGGACACGCCAGGCTACCCGAACCCAGTTTCTTTCAAGGAAGCAACCGGGCTGCGGTAACCCCGTTTTCGCATCTGCGCCAGGAGGATATTTGCCTCCTCAAGATTGAGGATGGAAAGCTCCACCAGATCCAGAAGGCACCCGAGAGTCCCCGAGATGTCGAGCCCTGACGATCTTCCGATTTCACGCGCGCGCCGGTCGTCTGTGTAGACTGCGAGGTGCCGCGACTGAGCAATCGCCAGGCAGTCTGCCTCTCCCCGATCGAGCTTTCTCTGGAGTTGTTGAGAAACCGCGAGCTCCGTCGGAGTCGGAACGACCACTTCGAGCCACCCCCAGTCGGTCTTGGGGATCAGGCCGGCGCTCTCTCCATGTGCCAACTCGTTCCAGACAGAGTCGGGCACGTACAACGGTCGAAAGAGCATCCGGAGAAGATCCGGGCGCTGAACGTGCGCAAAATTGCTAAGGACCGTGGTGTCCGAAAGAGCGGTTATCACCGGACAGAGGAGGACTCTCGGCGGATTTTGTGCATGGTTGCAACCTCGATCCGCGCATCCTCTAAGGATGTCGGGCCGAAGGGGAGAGGGACTCCCAGGCGATGGAATCGATCCGCCAAGTCGAAGCGGGAGAGCCCGAGCTCTTCAGCCGCCTTGCCGAGGCTGATCTCATCGTCGAGATAGGCGCGAAGAATCCGCGTGTCGGCAAGCGCCTCTCCTTCCAGCTCCGAGGTCTCGGTCGCACATGCGGCCAGTGCAGTCAGGAGCCGGAAGTCCGTGGCGTCCAGCAGGACGATCTGTTCCTCACCGGATGTCTCGACCACAGCCATTTCCCCGTGGCGTACACGCTCTACGATCTCGCGAGCCTTTCCCTCGAGGTCAGTTGGGGAGATGATGGTTCTGTTCATAGGGGCCACCGTAACGTTCCAAGGAGGTTACTCGTCCTCAGTCGCTTTCACAAGCCGGGCCTGCACCGGCATCATCAGCTCCCCGACAGCTCCACGGTCGCCAGCCTGTACCGCAACACCACCGGAGTGCCGTCGGCGAGCAGGAGATCGAGGTCGGCGTACTTGCTCAGCATCGCCCGCCCCTCCGGGCTCTCCGCCATCACGTGAGACTCGGGCTTCTTGCCTTCCAGCCCACGCTGGATCCAGCGGCCGTCGAACCACACGAACTCACGGCCGGCCACTTCGCTGGTGGTGGGCGGCAGGTCCAAGGGGGGTTGCCCGAAGTAGGTCTGCACGGTCACCACGGTGGTTGGCTCGTCCAGAGCCGGCGCCGTGTGATGCGCATGCTCCAGGCCGTTGTTGAGCAGGAAGACGCTGAACAGGATGGCGAGCCCCATGGCCGCGGAGGTGCGGAACGCGGGGCGCAGAGCGATCTCGCTCAGCAGGCTCAGGTGGAGTTGGAGGCGGCGCAGGAATCCGTAGGGGCCGGACGCTCCATAGGGCTCGGGAGCCGCGGCGATCCGCCGGCGCACGGCGGCGGCGAGGTCCGGCGGCAGACTGGGCCGCTGGACGCGCTGCAAGCCAGACACCAGTCGCTCCATCGCTTCGAGCCGGCCGCGGCACGCCGGGCAGGTGTCGAGATGCTCTTCGATCCGCTCGGCTTTGGAAGAACCGATCTCTCCGTCCAGGTAGGACGAAAGCTGTTCGGTGCTGAGGTGACGATTCATGGGTCAAGTCTCCAAGAGGGCCCGGAGCTGATCCCGGCCGCGCGCGATCCGCGAGCGCACCGTGCCGATCCGGACCCCCAGAACTTCGGCGATTTCTTCGTACGACAGACCTTCGATGTCGCGCAACAACACGGCTTCCCGGAAGGTTTGCGGCAGACGGGCAAGACCGGCGGTGACCCGGCGGCCTTCGTCGGCAGCCACCGCCAACTCCTCCGGCCCACGGCGCGGGTCCGCATAGGACACCTCGCCCTCTTCCACGTCCTCCCCGATGGGCTGGGTCAGCGGACGCCACCGCGAGAGACGGTCCCGGCAGTGGTTGATCGCGATGCGGAAGATCCAGGTCTTGAGGGAAGAACGCCCGCCGAAGCTCCCGAGGTGCCGGTAGATGCGCAGGAAGACCTCCTGCATCAGGTCCGACGCCTCTTCGCAGTTTCCAGAGAGACGAAATGCCAGGTTGTAGACCATCTCTGCGAACCGTGTATAGACCTCGTCGAACGCTTGCGCGTCCCCACAACGGTGTCTTTCTACGAGCTCGAGCTCAAAATCGAGGTCATGGACGACAGCGGAAGCCGTAGCTACCCCCACCGGGATCCTCCCAGGGCGCAACGCTTGCACCCTTGCTCTCACAGACGGGTGCTGGCCCGGAAAAGTTCCCGCGTCTGATTTATTTCGCCGATCTGGCGACCTGCAAGCCCGATCCCGCGGCGTCCTGCCCGTAGTAGGCGAGGAGACCTTCGACCACCGCCTCGGAGACTTTCTGGCGATAGGTCCGGGTTTGCAGCAGCTTCCGATCCTGCTCGTTGTTCAGGTTGCAGACCTCAAGCAGCATCTTGGCTGGTACGGAATTATAGCGTAGAACGGCCGGCACCCAGACGCTCTTGTCGCGAATGATCTTGTCGCGCACCGGGCTGAAAGGGTGGACGGGGAGGCTGAGACCGGCGAAGGAGGCGATGACCTGCTTGGCGAGCTCGCGGGAGAGACCCTCGCTCTCCACCCGCTGCTCGGCCGAGAAGGTCACCCGCGGGCTCTCCTGCACCTCTTTGCGCAAGGCATAGAGCGGGCCGGCCTTGCTGTAGCTGTCTCCGACCATGCCGGCGGCCGGGATGTAGGCCATGGCGCCACGCAGGGAAGGGTGGAGCGAGTCGGCGTGGATCGAGAGGAAGACGACCTTCTGCGCATCGCCGTCTTCCTTCACCGCCTGATGGAAGACGCTGTTCGCCAGGTACCAGCGCAGGTTGACCCCGACCTTGGCATCTTCGATCGGATACGGCGGCGTGGTGAGGACGGAATGATGCCGCGAGAACGGCAGCACGTCGACGTCGGGGATGCGCCAGGCGTCGCCGTCGCGGGTGGTCACCCGCACTCGCGCGGCGGTGTGGGTCTCCAGGGTGTTCTTGATCCGCAGGACGATGTCGTAGACGTAGAGGCTCTCCCAGACGCCGGCCATGGTGGCGCCGGAGTCGAGGCCGCCGTGCCCGGGATCGAGGATGATGGTGATGCCTTCCAGGCCGCGGGCCTTCACCTGGTTGCTGAACTGGGCGCTGGCGCGTACGCTCGCCTCGTACTCCACCCGGCGCGGGTGCCCTTCGGGGAGGAACTCGGGCTGCAAGAGATCGAAGGGAATCTTCACCCGGTAGCCGATCGGGATGTCGGTCACGTCGGCGATGCCGCTCCTGTGCGCGATCTGGCCCGCGAGCTGGTTCACGTCGTTGGCGTAGACGCGGCCGGTGAAGCGCACCACGACGCTGGAGTAGAGCGCCTCGTGCGGGCGCAGGCGGTAGATGGCGTATTCGCCGTCCTTGTCCTTGCCATAATCGAGATGGAACGGCTTCTCGGCGACCGGCAGGACGGCACGGAAGGCCGGCCGCAGCAGCTCGGAGGGGATGGTCACCGCCGTGCCGCGCACCACGTCGTCGTCCTTGACCTCGTTGTATTCGCGGATGGCGCGGAAGTTCTCGCCGGTGCCGGTGAACCAGAGGGAGAGCTGCCACAGGCTCTCCTTCTGCAGCGGTCCGACGCCGCGCACCTTGTGGAGCCAGCCGTCCGCCTCCCCCTTGTCCTCGGGGAAGAGAGCGCGCACCAGGCGGACCTGCCAGTCGTTGGACAGGATCTCCATCGGGAAGTGGTAGCGCGTTCCCACCTGGAGCTCCTTCTGGCCACCGTTGGCCTCCATCACCTGCGGCGCCAGCCGGGAGTCGCCGCACAGCCGCTTGGCGAAAGTCGACAACGCTTCTCCCCGCTTCGGCACCGCTTCGAGGAAGATCCCGTCGTCAGACAGCGCCGCGACGATCCCTTCCTCCACGGTGACGCGCACGGTGCGCACCGCGGTCAGCGAAGCGGGGCTCGGCGCGGCGACAGCCCGACTGCCGGAAAGCCCCAGCACCAGGGCACAAGTCGAGAGGGCAATGGCGAGAGAGCGCCGCATGAGATTCTGCTGCCGGGCCGCCCCGGTCAGCCGCCTCCCGCCATGCGGACAGCGCGGAAAGTGGGAGCGTGCTGCCAGGCCACCTGGACCTCCAGCGCCCGCGCGGCACGCAGCACCGTCGCCTCGTCGAACGGACGCCCCAGGATCTGCAACGACAGCGGCAGGCCGCGGTCGTCGACCCCGGTGGGCAACGACACGGCCGGCAGACCGATCAGGCTGGCCGGCGTGGTGAAGATGTCGGAGAGATACATCGCGAGCGGATCGTCCACCTTCTCGCCGATGCCGAAGGCGGCGGTCGGCGCGGTGGGGGTCACCACGACGTCGGCTTTCGTGAAGGCGGTGTCGAGCTCGTGGCGCATCCGCTCCAGGACGCTACGCGACCGGCCATAGTAGGCTTCGTAATACCCCGACGACAGAGCTAACGTGCCGAGCATGATCCGCCGCTTCACCTCGGCGCCGAACCCCTCGCTGCGGCTGTTGACATAGAGGTCGGCCAGGTTGTCCGCCGCGGCGCGCCGCCCGTAGCGGACGCCGTCGAAGCGCGCCAGGTTGGCGCTCGCCTCGCAGTTGGCGATCACGTAGTAGACGGCGACAGCGGCGTCGAGGCTGGGCACCGACACCTCGACGATCTCGGCTCCGGCGCGTACCAGATGGTCGAGAGCGCCCTGCCAGCCGCGGGCGCTTGCCGGATCGAAACCCGCGGAGTCGATCTCCCGGCTGACCTCCCGGATCATGCCGACCTTGAGGCCGCCGATCCCTTCTTCCAGCCGCGCTCTGTAGTCTTCCACCGGCCGCTCCGAGCAGGTGGCGTCGGCGGCATCCGGACCGGCGATCACCGCCAGCGCCAACGCGGCGTCGCGCACGCCGCGCGCCAGCGGGCCGATCTGATCGGTCGACGACGCGAAGGCGACGAGACCGGAACGCGACACCCGGCCCCAGGTGGGCTTGACCCCCACCACGCCGCAGAAGGCGGCCGGCTGGCGGATCGAGCCGCCGGTGTCCGAGCCGAAGCCCAGGGGGACGCTCCCCGCCGCCACCGCCGCAGCCGGACCGCCGCTCGAGCCGCCGGGCACGCTGTCCAGGTCCCAGGGGTTGCGGGTGAGCTGGTAGGCCGAGTTTTCGCACGACGAGCCCATGGCGAACTCGTCCATGTTGGCCCGCCCGAGGATCACCGCGCCCGCCGCCAACAGGCGCTCCACCGCCGTCGCCGTATAGGGCGCCACATAGCCGGTGAGGATTTTCGAGCCGCAAGTCAGCTTCGCGCCGGCCAGGCTCAGGTTGTCCTTGAGCGCGACGGGCACTCCGGCGAGCGGCCCCGGATCGTCTCCCGCTGCGAGCCGGCGGTCGAGATCCGCCGCCCGCTCGCGGGCGGCGTCCGAGTAGATCTCCAGGTAGGCCGCGATGAGCGGCTCGACCGCCTCCGTCCGCGCCAACGCCGCGGCCGTCACCTCGGCCGCAGAGACCTCCCGGGACCTCACCCGCCGGGCGGTCTCTTCGACCGGCAGCTCCCACAACTCACTCGGTGTCTCGCTCATTCGGGGCCGCCCTTGATCTCGGGGACGACGAGAAACTCGCCGAAGGCGGACTCCGGAGCGTTGGCGAGGAACCGCTCGCGCGGCAGACAGGGACGGACGACATCCTCCGCCTCCTTCACCGGCGACGGAGTCTCGGCGCTCCCCTCTCCTTCATATCTCTGGAGTTGATCGATGTAGTCGACGATGCGGCCGAGCTGATGGACGAAGACGGATTCTTCCTCGGGCGTGAAACGGAGCCGGGCCAGGGAGGCGATTCTTCTTACTTCTTCGGTAGTTAGCGCCATGGTCCTCAAGTGAAAGTTTAGCTGCGACGGCGCCGCATGGCAACATCTCGTAGAATCGCCGGATGATCGAGCGCGCCTTCCGTCTCCTGCTGCACCATCCCGCGGTGCGGGCGCTGGTCGCCGCCTGCGACGAGGTGGAAGCTCCGGGCCGGCTCGCCTGCCATCTGGTCGGCGGCGTGCTCCGCGACCGCGCGCTCGGCCTGCCGGTGCACGACATCGACGCCGTCGTGCCCGCCCGTGGCCGTGAGGTCGCCGAGCGTCTCGCCGTCACGCTGCCCGCCCGCCTGGTCGCGCTCGGCGGTAATAAGGAGTTTGCCGCCTTCCGGTTGGTCGCTCACGCCGCGGACCTCGAGGTCGACCTCTGGGACCGCGCCGGCATGTCGTTCGAGGAGGATCTGGCGCGGCGCGACTTCACCGTCAACTCGTTCGTGCTCGACGCGCGGAGCGGCGCGGTGACCGATCCTTTCGACGGTCTCGGCGACATCCGCCGGCGTCTGCTGCGCGCCACGACGCCGGCCAGCTTCACCGGCGATCCGCTGCGCGTGCTCCGGCTGCCGCGGCTCCTCCTCCGGCTGCCCGGCTTCGCCGCCGATCCGGGCACGGTCGTCCTCGCCCGCCAGGCGGCGCCGCAGCTTCCGGAGGTCTCGGCCGAGCGGGTGCGCGACGAGCTGACGAGCCTCTTCTCCCACCCCGAGGCCCACCGCGGCCTCGCCCTGCTGATCGCCCTCGACCTCTACCCCGGCCTCTGGCTCGGCCGCCCGGGCGAGCCGGGGACGAGCGGCACCGCGCTGTCCGAGCTCGAAGCGCTGCCGGAGCGCATCCGCGACCTGCGGCAGATCGACACCGCCCTCGCCGACGCGGTGGACGCTCCCGCCGCCCGCCTCGCCGTCCTCTTCGCGAATCTCCCCACCACGGCGGGCACGAGGGCTCTCACTCACCTGGAGCGTTTCCGGGACGCGGGCTATATGACCCGCCAGACCGCCGCCGACGTCGCCCTGCTCCTCAGTCTCCCGGCGCCACCGGCCGACGAGCCCGCCGGCCGGCGCTGGCTGCACCGTGCCGGTGTGCTCTGGCCGACCGCCGCCTGTGTCCACGGGGCACGGAGAGCCTCTCATGGAGAGGATCTCGGCCCCTGGCGGCACACGGTGCAGAATCTATTCAGTCTTGCCCAGCAGGAGGGGAACACCCTCTTCGATCCGCCCCGCCTGCTCAGCGGCGGCGACGTGCAACAGCTCCTCGGCATTCCGCCCGGCAAGGCGGTCGGCCGCGTTCTCGACGCCGTGCGCAGCGCGCAGGTGGACGGAACGATCCGTACCCGGGAGGAGGCGCTGGAAATGGCGCGCACCCTCGGACTGGCCCCGCCCTGAGCAACGCCCTCCGCGGGCCGGGAAGACATCCCGGCCCGCCTCCGCAAGGGAGCTCGTCACTCCAGGAAAGGGGGAGCCGGTACGGGGAACCTGAACGGCTCCCCGCAGCCGAAAGACGTGTTCTAGACGCCGCCGCCGCCGCCGCACTGACCCAGGTTGTCACCATGGGCAAGGTGCGCCGGGATGGCGTTGACGCTGACATTGATCACGTGCGCATTGGCGGGGTTACCCGGCGGAATGTGGCAGATGTCGACCTTTCCCTGGCTGTCTGCAAAAGATGCAACAGCGGCCAGGGTGGCGAGCACGGCGATCAGGACGGCGAGGGTGAGCTTTTTCTTCACGATCATCTCTCCTTTTTCAAAAAGGGGGAAAGCTCCCCCAGTGGACCAGATTCCTCCTCAACGAGGAGAACAACCCGGGATATGCCTCTTTTGTGAGCAACTCTGCCTAACTGAGCTGCCAACGATTTTACCAGATCTTTGGCCGTCGTCAAGTAGTCAAATGCATGGACATGTCACTCGCGCGTCAGAAATCAGCCCAGCGCCTGCTCGAGGTCCGCGATCAGGTCGTCCGCATGCTCCAGTCCGATGGAGAGGCGGACCAGGTCTTCCGGCGTGCGGGTCGCCGGTCCTTCGCTGGAGGCGCGATGCTCGAGGAGACTCTCGACGCCGCCGAGCGACGTGGCCCGGGTGAACAGGCGCGCGCGGGCGACGGCCCGCAGCGCCGCTTCGTGGCCACCCGCCGTCTGAAAAGACATCAGGCTTCCGAAGGCTGACATCTGCCGCGCGGCGACGGCATGCCCGGGATGCGACGGCAACCCGGGATAGTGCACCCGCGCCACCGCCGGATGCGCGGCCAGCGCCCGCGCCACCGCGAGCGCCGTGGCGCTCTGCCAGGCGACGCGGCAGGCCAGGGTGCGCAGACCGCGCAGGATCAGCCAGGCATTGAACGGCGCGAGCACCGGCCCGACGATGTGCCGCTGGTGATCCACCCGCTCGGACAGCTCGCTGCGGCGGGCGAAGATCAGCGCGCCCCCCATCACGTCGCTGTGCCCACCGAGGAACTTGGTCGAGGAGTGATGCGCCACGTCGGCGCCCAGCGCCAGGGGGTGCTGCAAGACCGGGCTCGCGAACGTGTTGTCCACCACCGCGAGCGCCCCGGCGTCGCGCGCGATGCGCACCACCGCGGCCACGTCCACCACCTTGAGCAGCGGGTTGGACGGCGTTTCGATCCAGATCAGGCGCGTGTCGGAACGGACCGCGGACGCCACCGCACCGAGATCCGCCATGTCCACCAGATCGGCGCGCAGACCCCAGTTGGGAAACAGCTCCTGCGCGGCCACGCGGAAGCCGTAGTAGACGTCGTCGGGGAGGAGGACGTGTGAGCCCGGCGGCAGCGCCTGGAAGAGAGCGATGCCGGCCGCCACGCCGGAGGCGAAGACGAGAGCCGTCTCCCCACCCTCGAGAAGAGCCAGGGCCTCTTCGAGCTGCGCCTGCCCCGGGTTCGACTCGCGGATGTAGGTATGGCCGCCGAGCGGCGTGCCGCCGGGATCGCGGGCGAAAGTGGTCGACAGGTAGATCGGCGGTGCCACCGATCCGGTGGTGGGGTCGGGGCGATGGCCGGCGTGGACGGCGAGGGTCTCGAAGCGCATGGCCTGAGAGTATCGAAAGATTTTGGCATCAACCTTGCTTCTTCCCTCTGACGATGGCCCATGCTGTATCGGACCGTTTCCAATCCCTTCAAAGGAGAGAACAACTATGAGCAACAAAACCCAGCAGATCGTCGCTCTCGGTTTTGCCGGCCTTCTCGCGGTGATGGTGCCCGCTTTCGGCGCGGATGCCACCGCGAAGACCACGACCAAGAAATCGACCAATCCGGTGACCGGCACGACCACCAAGACCACCAAGACGACGGTCAAGCCGTCCGTCGACCATGCGGACCGCAAGTTCCTGACCGAGGCCGCCGAAGGCGGCATGTATGAGGTCGAGGCCGGCAAGCTGGCCGCCGACAAGGGCACGGACGCCGACGTCAAGGCGTTCGGCCAGAAGATGGTCGACGATCATGGCAAGGCCAACGACAAGATCAAGCAGATCGCCGGTGACAAGGGCGTGAAGCTGCCGACCGAGCTCGGCACCCTCGACAAGCACAGCATCGAGAAGCTCCAGAAGGCCACCGGCGCCGACTTCGACCGCCTCTACATCAGCGAGATGGTCAAGGACCACAAGAAGGACGTCAGCGACTTCCAGCACGAGTCGAAGGCCGCCAAGGACAACGACGTCAAGTCCTTCGCCTCCGACACCCTGCCGACGCTCCAGGACCACCTGAAGATGGCGGAGGCCGCCGCCACCAAGATCGGCGCCTCGACCAAGCACGCCACCAAGTCCAAGAAGTCGAAATAACCCACCCCTCGGGGCGGCCTGCCGGGCCGCCCTCCGCTTTACAATCCTCGCCGTGCGCGTCTGCGTCATCGGAGCCGGAGCGAGCGGCCTGGTCGCCGCGAAAAAGCTTCTCGACTTCCAGGGTCTCTCCCCAACCGTCTACGAACGAAACCCCGACCTCGGCGGCAACTGGCTCTATGGCGCCCCCGGCTCCTCGGTCTACCGCTCCACCCATCTGATCTCCTCGAAGAAGCTGACCCAGCTCCGCGACTTCCCGCTCCCCGCCGACTGGCCGCCGTACATCCGCCACGCGCAGGCCCTGGAGTACTTCCGCCGCTATGCCGACCGCTTCGGCCTGCGGGAGCACATCCGCTTCGGCACCGAGGTCAAATCCTGCCAACGGGAAGCCGGCGGCCGCTGGCGAGTCACCACGGAACCGGGAGACCCCGAGACCTTCGACGCCCTGATCGTCGCCAACGGTCATCACCGCGTCCCTTTCTTCCCCACCTTTCCAGGAAGCTTCACCGGCGAGATCCTGCACTCTCAGGATTACAAAATCCCGGAGCCGTTCCGCGACCGCCGCGTCCTGGTGGTCGGCGCCGGCAACTCGGGCTGTGACATCGCGGTCGAGCTGTCCGGAGTCGCGGCGCGCGTCGTCCACTCCACCCGCCGCGGCTACTGGTATGTCCCCAAGTTCGTCTTCGGCCTGCCGGCCGACGAATTCGGCGACCGCCTGCGCCGGCTCGGCGTCCCGTCGCGCCTCTTCCAGATCCTGGCCCGGCAGAGCGCCGCCATGGTCCTCGGGCCGCCGCAGCGCTTCGGATTGCCCAAGCCCGACCACGCGCTCTTCGAGACCCATCCGATCGTCAACTCGCAGCTCTACTACGCGATCGGCCACGGCCGCGTCACCCCGAAGCCGGACGTCGCCCGCCTGGATGGCTCCACGGTCCATTTCACCGACGGCAGCGCGGAAGAGATCGACGCCATCGTCTGCGCCACCGGCTTCCACCTCTCCTTCCCGTTCCTGAACGACGCGGACCTCAACCTGAAAGACGGCCTGCCCGTCTTCTACAAGAACATCTTCCATCCGCATATCGACAACCTCTTCTTCATCGGGCTCATCCAGCCCAACAGCGGCCTCTGGTTACCTCGCCGAGTTGCAGGCGGAGCTGGTGGCCCGTGCTCTCATCTCGCGTTCCCCACGCCTCCGGGCGGCGATCCAGGACCGGCAGGACACCCGCTACTTCGACTACCTGCCCAGCCCGCGCCACCATCTGGAAGTTGACTATCTTCGCTACGAACGGGACCTCCGCCGCCTGCTCCGGCTGGCCGGAGACCGGAAGGGAGCGGCATGAACGACCATCCGCAGGACCCGCAAGCCATCTTCATCACCGGAGCGGCGTCGGGAATCGGCAGGGAGACCGCCAAGCTCTTCGCCCGCCATGGCTGGCGCGTGGGAGCCGCGGACCTCGACGAGATGGGATTGGCGAGCCTCGCCGGAGAGCTGGGCCCCGAACGCTGCCAGACCGGCCGCCTCGACGTCCGCGACGCCGCCGCCTACAGGGCGAGGCTGGACGCCTTCGCCGCCTGGACCGGCCACCGCCTCGACATCCTCTTCAACTGCGCCGGCATCATGAAGATGTCCCCCTTCGAGGAGACCCCGCTGGAGGTCCACGTGCGCACCGTCGAAGTGAACATCCTCGGCGTCCTCAACGGCATCCACACCGCCTTCCCCCTCCTCAAGGCGACCCCCGGAGCCCACATCGTCACCATGGGCTCCGCCTCGGCGCTCTACGGCGTCCCCGACCTCGCCACCTACAGCGCCTCGAAGTTCTTCATCCGCGGCCTGACCGAGGGCCTGAGCCTCGAGTTCGAGAAGCACGGCATCACCGTCACCGACCTCATGCCGCTCTACGTCGACACCCCCATGGTGCGCACCCGGACCTACCACGCCGGCAGCCTCAAGACCTTCGGAGCCAAGCTCACCCCGCAGCAGATCGCTGAGCTGGTCTGGAAAGCCGCCCACGGCAAGAAGGGTCCACTGGAAGCCGACCCTTCTCCTGAAGACGCTGGACTACCTTGGAGGCGCGCTGCCGTTCGTGTCGCGGCCGACGATGAAGATGGTGGACCGGCGGCGGTAAAGGGAGAGGAAAAAAGGACGTAAAGGACCCAAAGGACATAAAGGACGCAAAGAAGCTCACTCTCGAACGATGTCCTTTGTGTCCTTGCAGTCCTTTATGTCCTTGCCGTCCGGTGCTTCGCGCTCAGTCCGCTGTCAGCCACAAGTGCTTACAGCAAGCCACGGCGCCACAGCGCCACTCCCAGCACGGCCGCGGCAAGCAGGAACACCCCGAGACTGAGACCGGCCACCCGCCACGGATCGATCTCCGGCTCGCTCCGCCCGCCCGGCAGCGGCACCAGGTCGCCGTCGCCGAGCACCATGAGGCCGGCCCAGGCGTAGGCCGGGGCGCCGGCGGCGAGGCGGTCGCGCTGCGCGGCGCGGAGGGCGCCGGCGACGCTCTGCCCTTCGCCGAGATGGGTGTAGAAACGGTCGAAGAGGGCGGCGCCGTCGTCGTCGCGCAGCGGCCAGAGACTGGCGACGACGGTGTGCGCTCCCGCCTGGAAGAAGGCGCGGGCGAGGCCCATCACCCCTTCGCCGCGCAGCACCTCGCCGGACGCGCTGCGGCAGGAGGAGAGGACGACGACGCGGCCGTCGAGCGGCAGGAGGACGATCTCGCGGATCTGCAACAGGCCGTCCTCCGTCGCCGGTGCCGGGGTCAGGAGGACTCCGGAGCGCTCCGGGCTCTGGTCGTCGATCACCGCGTGGGTGGCGAAATGGAGCACGCCGAAGCGGCGCAGGTCGGCGCTCTTCACGAAGCCTTCGGACGCGTCGTCGCCGACCCGCAGCAGGCTCGCGCCGGCGAGGTGGCGCACCGCCGACTTCCCCTCCCCGCGGGCGAAGGGGAGAGCGCCGAGGCGCAGGCCGTCGACGAGGACCGCGGCGCGCTCGACCGGTTTGCCCCCGCCGGGGTGGGAGGGCCGGGGTTCTGCTATATTCATCCGCAAAGCTCACGTCACTGCCCGCGGATCCCGCTCGGAAAGCCTTCGGTTGATCGGCAGCACTTTCTCCCACTACGAGATCCTCGAACGCCTTGGAGGCGCCGAGGAGACACCGTGTTACCGGGCGCGCGACCTGCGCCGCGACCTCCCCGTGCTCGTCCGCTTCTGCCCCTGGCGGTCCGGTGGCGGCGATCCCGCGGCGGCGGTGGAGAGCGCGGTCCGGCTGGTGCATGCCGGGATCTGCTCGGTGCGCGACGCCGGCCGGGCGGAGGACGGCCGGCAGTTCCTGGTGATGGCCTGGCACGAGGGGGAGCGGCTGGACGACCGGCTGCGCGCCGGGCCGCTGCGCCCGGAGGACGCGGTCGACGCCGCGGCGCAGATCGCCGACGCCCTCGCGGCGGCGCACGATCGCGGAGTGGCCCACCACCGCCTGGAGCCGGGGAGCATCCTGCTCTCCGCCGACGGCCGCGTGCGGGTGCTCGACTTCGGGCTCGCCGCCCTGACCGGCCCGCCACCCCCGTTCGAGCCGGCGCCCGCCTACCGCGCGCCCGAGCAACTGCGCGGCGAGCCGGGCGAGGTGGCGGCGGACGTCTGGGCTCTCGGCGCGGTTCTCTTCGAGATGCTGATCGGCCGCGCGCCGCGCATCGCCAGCGACGGCGAGCCGGAGCCGCTGCCGGTGGTGCGCGGCGATCTCGGGCGCGAGCTGTCGCGCATCGTGGACCGCGCCCTCTCGGCGCGCCCGCGCGACCGCTACGCCACGATGAACGACATGCTCGTCGACGTGCAGTCGCTGGTGGGCACCGGCGCCCTCGGCTCGCGGGAGACGTTCGTCGGCATGCGCCGGCTGGGCCCGCGCAGCCCGGCGCGCCCGGCCCCGCAGACCCCGTCGACCCTGCCTGCCGACAACCCGTATCCCGACGCCGGCGCGGCGCACCCGCGAACGCCCGGAATGATCGGAGCAGCCGGCATGCTCGGCCGCAGCATTCACCAGTACACCATCCGCGAGCACCTGGGCGGCGGCGGCATGGGAGTGGTCTACAAGGCCGAGGACACCCGCCTGGAGCGCACCGTGGCGCTCAAGTTCCTCCCCCCGGAGCTGACCCGCGATCCGGTCGCCAAGGCGCGCTTCCTCCAGGAGGCGCGGGCCGCCTCGGCGCTCGACCATCCGAACATCTGCACCATCCACGAGGTCGGCGAGACCGACGACGGCCAGCTCTTCCTGGCCATGACCTGCTACGACGGCGAGACCCTGAAGCGCCGGATCGAGCACGGCGCGCTGCCGCTCTCCGAAGCGCTCGACATCGCCAAGCAGATCGCGCAGGGGCTCGCCAAGGCGCACCGCCTGGGCATCGTGCACCGCGACATCAAGCCGGCCAACATCATCGTCACCACGGACGGGATCGTGAAGATCCTCGACTTCGGCCTCGCCAAGCTGGCCGGCGCCGCCGGCCTGACGCGCGCCGGCTTCTGCCTCGGCACGCCGGCCTACATGTCGCCCGAGCAGGCGCGCGGCGAGGTGGACCACCGCACCGACCTCTGGTCGCTCGGCGTGGTGCTCTACGAGATGGTCACCGGCAGCGCGCCGTTCACCGGCAACTCGGACCAGGCGATCATCTACTCCCTGCTCACCGAAGATCCGAAGGCGCCGTCGCTGCTGCGGCCGGACGTGCCGCCGGAGCTCGAACGGGTGCTGCAGGGGATGCTCGCCAAGGACCCGGGCGACCGCTACCCGACGGTGGAGGCCGCGCTGGTCGACCTGCGCATCCTGAGCAACTCGACGGCGGGCTCCTCCCTGCAAGCACTGCAAGCGCTGCCGGGCCCCGGCCGCGGGCTGCGCCGCTGGATGAAGGTCTCCCTGGCCGCGCTCGCCGTTCTCCTCGCCGCGGCGGCGGTGGCGGCCTGGCTCCTCCTGCGTCCGCCGCCGCCGCCGCAGCTCAGCTTCAACTCGGTCACCGACCAGGAGGGCCGGGAGATGTTCCCCAGCCTGTCCCCTGCCGGCGACGTGCTGGTCTACGCCAAGGCCAAGGCCGGCGAGGACCTGGACATCTACTGGCAGCGCACCGCCGGCGGGACGCCGATCGACCTGACCGCGGACTCGACCGTCGCCGACACGCAGCCGGCGTTCTCGCCCGACGGCAAGCAGATCGCCTTCCGCTCCGAGCGCGACGGCGGCGGCATCTTCCTCATGGGAGCGACCGGCGAGTCGGTGCGCCGCCTCACCGACTTCGGCTACAACCCGGCCTGGTCGCCGGACGGCACGGAGATCGTCTGCGCCGTCGAGGGGGTGGACGATCCGCTCCGCCGGTCGCAGGTGTCGCAGCTCTGGCGGGTGCGGGTGGCCGACGGCTTCAAGCGGCAGATCACCCGGGACGACGCGGTGCAGCCGAGCTGGTCGCCGCACAACCAGCGGATCGCCTTCTGGGGTCTGCCGCCGCAGGCGACGCGGCGGGTGATCTGGACGATTCCGGTGGGTGGCCCGGTGGACGGTCCGGCGGACGGCGGCACCCCGATCCCGGTGGTGGACGACGGCCACATCAACTGGAACCCGGTCTGGTCGCCGGACGGCCGCTACCTCTATTACGTCAGCGACCGCATCGGCAGCCCGAACCTGTGGCGGGTGCGCATCGACGAGCGCTCGGGCAAGGCGCTCGGCGATCCCGAGGCGCTGACCACGCCGGCGCAGTGGAGCGGCCAGATCAGCATCGCCGCCGACGGCCGGCGGATCGCCTACGCCACCCGCGACGGGCGGTCGAACCTGGAGCGCATCCCGTTCCGCCGCGAGACCGGCGCCATCACCGGCCCGGCGCAGCCGGTGACCCAGGGCTCGACCCGCCTGGTGCGCTCCGGCGACGTGTCGCCCGACGGCGAATGGATCGTCTACGACACCTCGAGCCCGCAGGAGGACCTCTTCGTGGTGCGCACCGACGGCACCGGCGTGCGCCAGATCACCAACGACACCTTCAAGGACCGCGTCCCCCGCTGGTCGCCGCTGGGCGACCGCATCCTCTTCTATTCGGACCGCACCAGCAAATCGTACGAGGCGTGGACGATCCGGCCGGACGGCAGCGGCATGCAGCAGGTCAGCGCCGCGCACGGCGAGACGCTGTTCGATCCCATCTGGGCGCCGGACGGCCAGCACGTCCTCTACAGCCTGGAGACCCGGCCGGCGGAGATCCTCGACATCCGCCTGCCGGCCGACCGCCAGGCCTCCCGCCGCCTGCCGCCGATGCCCGAGGAGCGCACCTTCCTCCCCGCCGCCTGGTCGCCGGACGGCAAGCGGCTGATCGGCACCGTCTTCGGCGACAAGAAAGAGGGGGAGATCGCCCTGTTCTCGTTCGCCAGCAACACCTACCAGGTGCTGCCGGTGAACGGCAACGGCCCGGCGTGGGTGGACGACACCCGCGCCATCTTCATCCACGACGGCGGCCTCGAGCTCCTCGACGTCCGCACCGGCACGGCCCGGAAGCTGATGGCGCCGCCCGAGCGCTCGGCGTTCAAGGTGGTGGCGGTGGCGCGGGACGGCCGCGATCTCTTCGCCGTGCGCGAGATCGACGAGGGGGACATCAAGATGCTCGAGATGCGGTGATATCCTCTTTCGTCATCAGAACAGACGAACGGGAGACGACCATGGCCTTCAAGCTCAAGGACCTGCTCATCCACGTGCTGCCCTCCGGGGCGCACTGCGGACCCGCGACCATCGAACCCGCAGCCGCCGCGGTCCATTGCGGTCCCGCCACCATCGAGCCCGCAGCCGCGGTGGGCGGGCATTGCGGTCCCGCCACGATCGAGCCGGCCGCCTTCGCGACGACGGCGACCTTGGCGACCCTGGCCACCCTGGCCTTCGGCACCCCGGGCGCCCAGGATCTGGCGATGCTCAAGCGCATCCTGCAAGATACCCTGATCCGCCTGGAAGGACAGGATCCGGCCTCCCTGCCGCAGACCGTCGCCGAAGCGGAAGACCTGGAGAGCCGGCTCAAGGCGGCGCTCGACGCGCTCGCGGAGCACAAGAAGACGCTGGGGTCGTAGGGGTCCCCTCGGAGCCCCCGGTTGATCGGCAGCAGAGTCTCCCACTTCCGCCTCCTCGGCCGCCTCAACGGCGAGGGGGTGGGCGTCTACCGGGCCGAGGACCTCTCCGCCGGCGGCCCGGTGCTGCTCCATTTCATCACCCCGGAGACGGGCGACGCCGCGGCGGTGGAACGCTTCCGGCAGGCGGCTCTCGACGCCGCCTCGCTCGGCCATCCCAACATCGCCGCGGTGCGCGAGATCGGCACGGCGGACGACGGCCGGCTGTATCTCGCGCTGCCCTCCACCGACGGCCAGACGCTGGAGAGCCTGCTCGCCCGCGGCCCGATGCCGCCGCGCTCCGCCGTCGATCTCGCGGCGCAGATCGCCGCCGGCCTCGCCCGCGCGCACGCCGCCAGCATTGCGCACGGCGATCTGCGGCCGTCCTGCATCCTGGTGACCACCTGGAGCGAGATCAAGGTGGCGGCCTTCGGCCTCGGCGAGCTGGCGGTGCCGGGCTCCGGCGAAGAGGGCGCCGCGGCGTACCGCGCGCCCGAGATGCTGCAAGGCGGGAAGGGCGGCCCGGCGGCCGACGTCTGGTCGCTCGGCGTGATGCTCTACGAGATGATCGCCGGCCGGCATCCGTTCGCCGGCGCGTTGTCGGGCGCGCCGGACGACGAGGCGGAGCTGGTCGCCGCGATCCTCGCGAGCGAGCCGGCGCCGCTGCCGGTGCCGCGCGGCGGCCTGCCGCGCGGGCTCGAACGCATTGTCCTCAAAACCCTGGCGCGGCGGCCGGAGGACCGCTATCCCGACGCCCGGCCGCTGGAGATCGCCCTGCTGCGCGCCTTCGCGGCCGGCGCGACGCCGGACATGACGGCGACCCGGGCGGAGATCCCCGCCGCGGCCGGCCACCGCTCGCCCGCCATTTCGCTCACCGGCACTCCGGTCGGTATCGGAGTCGGCGGAGTCGGAGCGGGTGCCGGCCCCACCCCGACGCCGCGCGGCCTCGCCGGGCGCAAGCTCCAGTCCTACCGCATCTTCGAGCAGCTCGGCAGCGGCGCGATGTCGGTCGTCTACCGCGCCGAGGACAGCCGCCTGGAGCGCTCGGTGGCGCTCAAGTTCCTGGCTCCCGAGCTGTCGCGCGATCCCGAGGCCAAGGCCCGCTTCCTGCGTGAGGCGCGCGCCGCCTCGTCGCTCGATCACCCCAACCTGTGCACCATCCATGAGATCGAGGAGACCGAGGACGGCCAGATCTTCATCGCCATGCCCTACTACGGCGGCGAAACCCTGGCGCAGCGGATCGCGCGCGGCCCGCTGCCCCTCGACGAGATGCTCGACATCGCCCTGCAGGTGGCACGCGGGCTCGCCAAGGCGCACCGGCACGGCATCGTGCACCGCGACATCAAGCCGCCGAACCTGATGCTCACCCCCGACGGCGTGGTCAAGATCGTCGACTTCGGCCTCGCCAAGCTGGCCGACTCGTCCGGCCCGCGCACCGGCTCGGGCGGGGGCACGGTGGCCTACGTCTCGCCGGAGCAGGCGCGGGGCGAGGCGGTCGATGCGCGCACCGACCTGTGGTCGCTCGGCGTGGTGCTCTACGAGATGGCCGCCGGCCGCCGGCCGTTCCAGGGCGACAACGAGCAGGCGGTGCTCTACGCCGTGCTGCGCAACGAGCCGCGCCCCTTGCCGGAGCTGCGGCCGGACACCCCGCCGGAGCTCGCGCGCATCGTCCGCCGGCTGCTCGCCAAGGACCGCGACGAACGCTATGCCGCCGCGGAGGGTGTCGCCGCCGATCTGCGCGCCCTGCGCGGACCGGAGTCCCTGGGCTCGCGGTCGGTGGTGACGTTTCCGCACGACAGCCGCATCCGCGGGCCGCTCCGGCGCCGCGGCGCCGCCCTGGGAACCGCCGCCGCGGCAGCCGCTCTCCTGCTCCTCGCCGGCTGGCTCTGGCGGCGGACGGCGCACGTCGAGGGGCCGGTGACGGCGTCCTACGCGGTCATCGCCGACCAGCCCGGACGGGAGACGTTCCCCAGCCTCGCCCCGGATGGCGAGGCGCTCGTCTACGCGCTCGAAAAGGGCGGCAGCTCCGACATCTACTGGCAGCGCGTCGAAGGCAGCAACGCCATCGACCTCACCGCAGACTACCCGGGGGTCGACACCCAGCCGGCCATCTCTCCCGACGGCAACCGGATCGTCTTCCGCTCCGACCGCGCAGGCGGCGGCCTCTTTGTCATGGGGCTGACCGGCGAGTCGGTGCGCCGCGTCGCGGAGGCCGGCTATAACCCGTCGTGGTCCCCGGACGGCCGGTCGATCGTCTACGCCAGCGAGAGCATCGCCTCGCCGGGCGGGCGCGGCGCGGTCAGCCAGCTCTGGCGGATCGACGTCGACGCCGACGGCCCGCCGCGGCCCGTGCCCACCGGCGGCGACGCCGTGCAGCCGAGCTGGTCGCCGCACAACCTGCGCATCGCCTACTGGGGGATTCCCGCCGGCACCTCGCGGCGCGTCCTCTGGACGGTGCCCGTCGACGGGGTGGCCGCCGACGTGCCGGTGCCGGTGGTGGACGACGGCTCTCTCAACTGGAGCCCGGCCTGGTCGCCGGACGGCGACTACCTCTACTTCGCCAGCGACCGCAGCGGCAGCATGAGCCTGTGGCGGGTGCCGATCGACGAACGCACGGGCACGGTGCGCGGCGCGCCGCAGGCGATCCCGGCGCCGGTCTCGTCCGGCATCCTGCCCAGCCTGTCGCGCGACGGCCGCCACGTCGCGTTCGCCGCCGGCAGCCGCACCGCCAACCTGTTCCTCGCGGCCTTCGATCCGGTGCAACGGCAGATCGCCGGGGCGCTGGAGCAGGTGACCCGCGGCTCGCGGCTGGTGCGCTCCGGCGAGATCTCCCCGGACGGCCACGCGATCGCCTTCGACACCGCGGAGCCGCAGGAGGACCTCTTCCTGGTGCGGCCGGACGGCACCGGCCTGCGGGCGCTGACCAACGATCCGGCGCGCGACCGCGACCCCCGCTGGTCGCCGGACGGCAAGCGCATCCTCTTCTACTCCGACCGCTCGGGCCGCTGGGAGGCATGGATCGTCCACGTGGCGGACGGCGCTCTCGAACCGGTCCAGGACGGCGGCAGCGAAGCGGTGTTCGATCCGCTCTGGTCTCCCGACGGCCAGTCGCTGGTCTACGGCCGCGGCAGCCACGGCGTGGTCGACCTCGTCCTCCTCGACCTGCGTCCCCCCGCGGCCGGCAGAAAGGCACGCCCGCTCCCCGTCACGGGCCAGGAGGCCGCCCGTTTCGCCGCCACCTCCTGGTCGCACGACGGCAACTGGCTCGCCGGCTTCGACGAGCGCGGGCAGATCGTCCTCTACTCCTTCGCCACGCAGCGCTACGAGGTGTTGCGGGAGCACGGCGAGGAGGTCTGCTGGCTGCGCGACGGCCGCAGCCTGCTCTTCCTGCGCAGCGGCGCGCTCTGGCTCCTCGACCGGCCCACCGGCGAGACCCGCAAGCTGCTCGATCCACCCAACGGCTACCTCTTCAGCCGCCTGAGCGTCGGTCCGAACGACCGCACCCTGACCCTGGTGGAAGAGCCCAGCGAAGGCTTCATCGGCATGCTCACCCTGCGTTGAAGGTATACTCTGCGCCGTTCAAATCACCAGTTGGAGGTGCCGTAATGTTCCAGATGAAGGATCTGACGATGCATGTGCAGCCCGCCGGGGGACTGTTCCTCTTTCCCAACACCTGCCGGATCTCCGGCGATCAGCCCAATCCCGGAGACAAAGGGGTCTGCCTGGGTGCCACCGTCCCTCCGGGCGGGCCGGGGCACGATCCGAAGCCGGAGCACGACCCCTGCGACAATTCCCGGCGGCCGGGCGGCGACCAACAGCGCGGACCGCGCAAGGCGTCCGACCTCGACTCCTTGCGCCAGGCGCTGCGGTCGGCGCTGGTCCTTTAGGAGCCAGGGAGGACCGGCGGGTTGACGGCCGAGACGAATCTCCTTACTCTCGGGTAAGGAGAAGAGGGAGATCAATGCAATGTCGACGGCAACCATGACCAGCAAAGGCCAGATCACCATTCCCAAAGAGGTCCGAGAGACGCTCGGTCTTCAGGCCGGGCACCGGATGTCCTTTGAGGTCAGAGAAGACGGCGTGTTGGAGATGCACCCTGAGACCATCGACTTGATGTCGCTGTGCGGAATCATCAAGCCGTCTGTTCGCGGGGTGACTCTCGAGGCTATGGACGAGGCAATTCGTAGCGCCGCGACTCGAAAGTGATCGCCCTCGACACCAACGTCCTCGTCCGTTTCCTGGTGGAAGACGATCCTATTCAGACGCAGCGGGCCCGAGCCCTGCTCCAAAAGGCGATCGAGACCGCTGCTCCCTGCTATGTCTCGGACGTCGTGGTCTGCGAAGTCGTCTGGGTCCTCGAGACCAGCTACAAGGTTCGGAGGGCTGAGGTCAGAGAGATTCTCGGGCAACTGCTGCGAGCCCGGCATCTCGTCTTCTCATCGGCTGCCCGGCTGTCCCGCGCTCTGGACTCCCATGCCTCGGGACGCGGTGATTTTGCCGACTATCTGATCCGGGAGCACTCCCGGACCTTCGGGTGCGAGGCTGTAGCGACCTTTGACGGAGATCTCCTCAAAGAGGCGGGATTCGTCGCCCCCTGAGTCATCGCCGAACACAAACGTCTCTCCGGGGGATGGGGCCAGACAGGCGACTGTGTCAGACTCTCCGCCGCCGTGGACCACTACCGTATCCAAGAAACTCTGGGCGGCGGCGGCATGGGGATCGTCTACCGGGCCGAAGACACCCGGCTCGGCCGCACCGTCGCGCTCAAGTTCCTGCCGCCCGAGCTGACCCGGGATCCGGTGGCCAAGGCCCGGTTTCTCCAGGAGGCCCGCACCGCCTCCGCGCTCGACCATCCGAACATCTGCACCATCTATGACGTCGGCGAGACCGGCGACGCCCGGCTCTACCTCTCCATGCCCTGCTACGACGGCGAGACGCTGCGCCAGCGCCTGAGCCATGGACCGATGCCGGTGGACGACGCGGTCGACGTGGCCTGGCAGACCGCGCGCGGTCTCGCCAAGGCGCACCGCCAGGGGATCATCCACCGCGACATCAAGCCGGCGAACCTGATGCTCACCGCCGACGGCGTGGTGAAGATCCTCGACTTCGGCATCGCCAAGCTGGCCGGCGCGGCGGGGATCACCCTGACCGGCCTCCCCCTGGGCACGCCGGCCTACATGGCGCCCGAGCAGATGCGCGCCGAGGAGGTCGACGGCCGTACCGATCTCTGGTCGCTCGGCGTCGTGCTCTACGAGATGCTCGCCGGCCGCCGGCCGTTCCCTGGCGACCATGAGGTGGTGGTGCGCAACGGCATCCTCAACAACGAGCCGGAGGCGTTGACCAAGCTGCGTCCCGAGGTGCCGCGCGAGCTCGAGCGGATCGTCTCCACCCTGCTCGCCAAGGACCGCGCGGCTCGCTACCCGACGGCCGAGCATTTCCTCTCCGATCTGCGGCCGCTGGTGGTCACCCCGTCGGGATCGCGGATGACCTCCGCCGCCGCCACCACCGTGTTGCCGCGGCGGCGCTGGCTCGGCCGGCTCGGAGCGGGCCTCGCCGCCGCCGGTCTCCTCGCCCTTGCCGTGCTCCTCTACTTCGCCTGGCCGCACCCGCGGCCGGCGCCGCTCCCCTCGACCTTCACCCGGCTGACCGATCTGCCGGGCATCGAGGAGCAGCCGAGCCTCTCGCCGAGCGGCGACTACTTCGTCTACGTCAAGACGGTGAACGGGAACAAGGACATCTTCCTGCAACGTCCCGGCGGCGCGCCGCGCAACCTGACCGCCGACTCGCCGGCCGACGACTCCGAGCCCGCCTACTCCCCGGACGGCAACCAGATCGCCTTCCGCTCCGAGCGCGACGGCGGCGGCCTCTATCTCATGGGCGCCACCGGCGAATCGGTGCGCCGCCTGACCGACACCGGCTACGATCCCGCCTGGTCGCCGAACGGCAAGGAGATCGTCTATGCCTCCCAACCGGGGGACGACCCGCGGATCTGGAGCGCGCCCAGCCAGCTCTTTCGCACCGGGCTGACGAGCCCGGACCGCCGGGTGATTCCCGGAGCGGAAGGAACCCAGCCGAGCTGGTCGCCGCACGGCATACGCATCGCCTACTGGAGCGTCCCTCCCGGCAGCGGGCAGCGGGTGGTCTGGACGATCGCGGCCGGCGGCGGCGAGCCGGTGCGGGTCACCGATGACAACTCATACAACTGGAGCCCGGCCTGGTCGCCGGACGGCCGGTTTCTCTATTTCGCCAGCGACCGCGGCGGCACCATGAACCTCTGGCGCCTGCCGATCGACGAATCCACGGGCAAGGTGCAGGGAGAGCCCGAGGGGGTCACCACCTCCTCGCAGTGGAATGGCGCGCTTCGCCTGGCGCAGGACGGCCGGATCGTCTACCCCGCGCTCGACGAGCGCTCCGTGCTCGAAAAAGTCGCCCTCGATCCGGCCGGCCCCCTGGCGCTCGGAGCGCCGATGCCGATCACCCAGAGCTCGCAGGCGGTGAGCCTGGGCGGCGTCTCTCCGGACGGCAGCCGGGTCGTCTTCCGCAGCAAAGCGCCGCAGGAGGACCTCTTCGTGGTGGCGCCGGACGGCACCGGGCTCGTCCAGCTCACCCACGACACCGCCAAAGACCGCGGCCCGGTGTGGATGTCGAGCCGCCGCATCCTCTTCTTCTCGAACCGCGGCCCCGCTTCCGGCCGCCCGGGCCCCTATGAAGCCTGGTCCATCGACGCCGACGGCAGCGACCTGCAGCAGCTCACCGACACGCGGGGAGCCGGCATCTTCCGGCCGCTCGCTTCGCCGGACGGGCGCTGGCTGGCCTGCACCCTCGGGCTCAACGGTCCGGCGCGCATCGACCTGTCGCGGCCGCTTGCGCAGCGCGTCCCGGAGCTGCTTCCGAGGCCGGGGACCGGCGTGATCTTCTATCCGAGCTCCTGGTCGCGGGACGGCCAACGCCTGCTCGGAGACAATGCCGCCAACGGCCTGTATCTCTACTCCTTTGCCACCCGCAGCTATGAAAAGCTCACCGACCGGGGGCGAAGCCCGGTCTGGATGCACGACGGGCAGCGCATTCTGTACCTCGACCAGGGGATGGTCCGAGTCCTCGACAGCCGGACCCACGCGTCGCGTGATCTCCTGATTCCACCCGCGGGATCGAGCTACGACGGCCTCGACCTCAGTCCCGACGACCGCACCCTCTACCTCGGCCGCATGACGCCGGAAGGCGACATCTGGATGCTGTCCAAACCAAACCCTGGACGGTGAGCTGCGATATACTCGTGCTCAATCGAATCCAGGGAGGTGACACTTGAGCTTCGAAGCCAGGGATCTGACGGTCAAACTGTTTTCCCCGGAGCAAGACGGGCTCTGGGCCATGCCTTGTGGAGCGTGTGACAGCACCGCGCCACCCAAACCCGGCTGCCATCCGCCCTCCGCACCGCCATGCAACTCCCCCAGTCATCCATGCCCGCCGCCGTCGAAGAAGTCCGACGCCGTCCCTCCTCAAGCACCAGGCTTGCTCGTACTGCGCCAACAGCTCCAGAGCGCGCTCTCCCCGGCCGGTTGACCGGCGCCCCCCCGGGGCTCCTGCTGAGCTCCGGGGAACGACCTCCGGTATGATCTCCCCGCCCGGCCGGGCCTTCGGTCCGCCGCGCAATCCGAATTTAGAGGAGACTCCAATGCCTGAAACCCTTCTGGTGGAGCGCGAAGGCCGCGTCGCCATCTTGACCGTGAACCGTCCCGACAAGCTGAACGCGCTGAACGATCAGGTGCGCGAGGACATGCTCGCCGTCCTGGCGGAGATCGAGAGCGACGACTCCGTCGGCGTCGTCGTGATCACCGGCGCCGGAGAGAAGTCGTTCATCGCCGGCGCCGACATCAGCGAGTTCGCCGGCCGCTCGCCGTTCGACCAGCGGCATGCCATGCGCAGCCCGCGGATCTTCGACATCATGTCGTCGTTCCCCAAGCCGGTGATCGCCATGATCAACGGCTTCTGCCTCGGCGGCGGCTGTGAGCTGGCGCTGTCGTGCGACCTCCGCGTCGCCTCGGAAAAGGCGCGCTTCGGCCAGCCGGAGATCAAGCTCGGCCTCATTCCGGGCGGCGGCGGCACGCAGCGCCTTCCCCGTCTCGTCGGCACCGGCCATGCCCTGCGCCTCATCCTCACCGGCGACATGATCGGCGCCGCCGAAGCGCAGTCGATCGGCCTGGTGGAGATGGTGGTCCCGCACGAGGAGCTGCGGGCGAAGACGCTGGAGCTGGCCCAGAAGATGGCCGCCATGAGCCCGCTCACGGTCAAGGTCGCCAAGGAGGCGGTGCGCGCCAGCGAGAAGATGAGCCTCGAAGAGGGGATCGTCTACGAGCGCGACCTCTTCTGCCTCTGCTTCTCGACCGAGGACAAGCAGGAAGGCGTCGACGCGTTCCTCGCCAAGCGCGCCGCCCAGTGGAAGGGCCGCTGAGATGGTCGCCCCGCACGAAGACCTGCTCGCCCTGCGCTCCGAGTTCCCGATTCTGGAGCGCACGACCTATTTGATCAACAACTCTCTCGGCGCCATGCCGCGCGGCGTGCATGACGAGGTCGAGCAGTTCGCACGCGAATGGGAGGAGCGCGGCGTCCGCGCCTGGAGCGAGGGCTGGTGGGAGGTGGGCGTCACCTCCGGCGACCTCCTGGCGCCGCTCCTCGGCGTACGGCCCGGCTCGGTCGCCATGCACCAGAACGTGGCGGTGGCGGCCGGCGTCTTCCTCTCCTGCCTCGACTATCCCGCCGACCGCAACCGCATCGTCTACACCGAGCTGAACTTCCCCAATGTGATGTACCTGCTCGAAGGGGAGAAGAAGAAGGGCGCGGAGATCGTGATCGTCCCCTCGGACGACGGCATCGGCGTGCCCACCGAGCGCCTGCTCGCCGCGATCGACGAGCACACGCGGCTCGTGCCGATCTCCCACACACTCTTCCGCAGCGCCTTCGTCCAGGACGCCGCGGCCATCGCCCGCCGTTGCCGCGAGGTGGGAGCGGTGATGATGCTCGACGTCTACCAGTCCACCGGAGTGATGCCCCTGGAGCTGGAACAATGGGGCGTCCACGCCGCGGTCGGCGGCTCGGTCAAGTGGCTCTGCGGCGGTCCCGGCGCCGGCTATCTCTGGGTGAACCCCGAAATCGCCGACACCCTGGAGCCGTCGCTGACCGGCTGGCAGGCCGACGACGAGCCCTTCGCCTTCCGTCCCGGTCCGATCCACTACACCAAGGGAGCCTGGCGCTTCCTGACCGGCACTCCGAACGTACCGGCGATGTACTCCTGCCGGCCCGGCTACCGCATCGTGGCGAGCGTCGGAACACAGAAGATCCGCGAGAGGTCTCTCGCGCTCACCGAGCACCTCATGGGCTGCGCCGAAGAAGCCGGCTTCGAAATCCGCACCCCGCGCGATCCCAAGCACCGCGGCGGCACCGTCTCCGTCTGGCATCCCGACGCCGAGCGCCTGAGCAAGGAGCTGATCGCCCGCGAGATCATGTGCGACTACAGACCGCGCGCGGGGATCCGGCTGTCACCGCACTTCTACAACACGGAAGCGGAGTGCGAGCATGCGATCGGGGTGCTGAAGGGGCTGGCGAAGAGCTGAGCACGACTTCTTCGGCTTGGCCGCCCCGGTCGGGCCTCAACCTTCCCTGGTCGGGCGTCAACTTGCCCCGGTCTAGCCTCTACTTACCCTGATCGGGCCACTACTTACCCTGATCTAGCCTCTACTTACCCTGGTCGGGCCACTGCTTTCCCTGGTCTAGCCTCTACTTACCCTGGCCTAGCCTCTACTCCCCCCAGGGCAACCACCACCCTTTCTGGGATAGCGCCCGTCCAGACGAGGGCAGATTCCATCCCGAACAGGGCGGACTGTGGCCCGGACGGGGTGGCTTGAAGCCCGAGTGGGGTGGTTTGAAGCCCGATCAGGGCAGATGGAAACCCGAGCGGGGAATCTTCGCTCTCCAGAGGGCTCGCTTCCATCCCGAGAGGGTTAGCGCCGCCGCGAGCCTGACGTCTTCTCGTCGTCGTCGAGGCGCGACCAGCCCAGGCGCCGGAGGGTGCGCAGCACGGTCTCCTCGATCTGCGCCTGCGAGGGCCCGCTGTTCTGGGCTTCGACGGGAGGAGCGAGCGCCTTCGCCACTTCCGCGAAGTATTCGGCGGGCTCGACACCCGCGATCTCCAGGGCTTCGAAGATGGTGTCCAGGGTGAGCGGGTTCAAGCCCCGCAGCGCACGGCTCATGTAGCCGCGGGTGTGCCCCATTCTCCTGCCGATCTCGTCCAACGAGACGGAGCCGCGCCGCAGGAGGGCTCGCAGCGCACTCCGTGCGGTTTCCACCGCGGCCGCCCTGGTCTTTTCGCTCTTGCGTTTCACGCCCGGAAGCATAGCAGATCCAACCTCCGAAGCAGGATGTGTTCTTGGAGCGCCTACATGGGGGCTTGACAAGAAGTTTTTGCGGCCTTAATCTGACTGCATGACGGCGCAAGACGAATACATGGAGTCGTCGATTGCAGGAGTCTGTGCAGCACCTTCCACGCCACTCAGGCCGGGAAGTTTTCCGAAAGGACGAGTTGAGATGAGCAGGCAGCAGACGACGCAGCAGGACGGTGCACTGATGAACGAGGCACCGGGACCGAAGCTCCTCAAGGCGGAGCGGGTGCAGGAGGAGCTCACCGCCAAGGTGGACTCCCGGCTGAAGGCGGAGCGGGTGCAGGTGCGCCTGAAGGAGATGCCCGGCTGGAGGCTGCTCAAGGGCGGCCGGGGGATCGACCGGGTGAAGGAGCTCGGGTCCGCGGAGGGCGCGGCCGACTACGCGGGGTTCGTGCTCCGGCAGGCCGCTCGCGACCAGCAGGTGACCCGTGTGGAGCTGCAAGGGAGCCGTGTGCTCCTGGCGGTGTTCGCCAAGGGGCGCTCCGGCGGGCGGAGCGGGCTCACCACGAAGCAACTGGACTTTGCCGCCGCGCTCGGGTGAGCGCGGAGCGGAACGATCGAGAAAGGAGACTGACTGACATGGCCAAGAAGAATTTGAGTTTGGAAGACACCGTCGCCGAGCTGCGCGCGCTGTCCAACCGGGTGGCGGAGGACACGGACATCCTGCCGGCCGTCACGGCGGAGAAGAGCGAGCTCGACACGTCGATGGGGTTCTTCGACGACGCCCAGAAGCGGCAGAAGATCTACGACGCCGAGAAGAAGAAGGCCACGCAGGACATGGTGTCGGCCCTGGGCCGCAGCAAGGAAGCGGCGCGGCAGGTCCGGCTCGGGGCGAAGCTCAAGCTCGGGGCGCGCAACGAGAAGCTGACCCTGTACAACGTGGCGCCCCTGCGCACCAACGCCGGCCGCAAGGCCGCGATCCTCAATCCCCCACCCGATCCGCCGGCGGCCACCCCGACCGGTGCGCCGACGCCGGCGAAGCCGGATCCGGCGAAGGGCTGACCTCCAAACCCGAGGGGCGCACCGTGGGTGCGCCCCCTCTTTCTTAGAACCGCGTGCTTCCGGCCGGATCGCGCCGCCGGTGTCGCGGGCTGGCTCCCAACTCCACGCGATCTCGAGCAGCGCGAGGACGGTGATCGCAGGCGGCGGCCAACCCGCCGTGACGCCGGCTGACCACGGAGCGCTCCTCGTAGACCTCGGCGAGTCCGACGAGCACGAACGCTTGGGGGTCGAGCGCGCCAATCGAGGACCGGAGCGCGCTGGCGACGAGGAGCCGGGGTCTGCGAGCGCGCTGAAGGCGAGCGTCGAGTCCTCCGGGGGCAAAGAGCGGGCCTGCATTCGCCGCCAAGCGGGATCAGGCCATCCGGGCGAGGTCTGATCGGCAACGCCTGCCTCTTAGAGGGTGTCTGAGAAGTCGCGACTGCGCTCGCGCGCGCTTCGTCGCGGGAGGGAGCTCCGGGACCGCGCCCGGTTGCGCAGTCACCGGATTCGCGAACGCAGTGACTCAGCTCGCTTGACGGATGAGCGCGCGCGCTTGCACGAGGATCGCGCGAGCCGGCTTTGGCCTTCAGCGGAGGGTCCGGAGGGGAGAGGGACCGCGAGACCAGATGACCTCGGGGCTTTTCAGACACCCTCTTGGAGCTCGCCAGCCGCCCCGTCGGCTGGCGGTCGGTGGCGCCCTTGGGCGCTACTTGCTCCCCGCGATCCTCCGTCCGGCCTGGCGGGCGGCGAAGGTCGATCCGTCGTCGATGTTCCGGACGAGCTGAGCGGTCAGCTCCCTCGCCAGCCGCTCGACCTCGGGCCGGCGGAGGAGGCTGTAGTGGTCTCCGGACAGGATGGTCCGGTCGAGGCCGGCCGGGACGAGCCGGCTCCAGGCGTCGAGCGCGGCGGCGCAGGAAGCGGCGGTCGCCTCGGAAACCCAGAGGGTGAGACGGCCGGTGTAGGGCTGGGGCGCGTAGGCGCGGCTCGCCTGAAGGTTGGCGGCGAAGGTGGCGAAGAGCGGTTCGATCTGGGCGAGGCCGAAATCCGCGGGCAGGAGGCCGGCGGCGTGCCCGAGATGGACGACGTGGGCGAGCATCTCCTGCTCCGGGAGTGAGCGCAGCTCTTCGGGGCAGATCCCGACATTGAAGCCGAGCAGGCGGGCCATGTCCTGTGCGAACGAGGCCACGAGCTCCTCGTCCGTGGCCGGCGCGGTTGCGGTCTCCGGCGGCAAGGTGTCGATCAGCGCGAGGAGCTCGGGAGCCTGGCCTTCCGCCGCGAGCTGCCT
>DATARD010000084.1:0-7349 GCA_036264355.1 Thermoanaerobaculia bacterium | reverse complement strand
ACCGTCAGGAAGATGTTGAACATCCCCTTCTGGGCGTAGGTGGTGCAGATGCCGACCACCTTCTTGCTGTCCTCGGTGGAGGCCTTCTGGGAGCCGGCGTCGAGCCGGATGTTCTGCTTGATGAACTCGACGGCCCGGTAGGCGCCGGTCGACACCGCCTGGCAGGAGGCGCCGCTGAACCAGTAGATGATCGCGCCGCCGGTGATCAGGCCGAGCAGGAACGGCGGATGGAGGAGCGACAGCTTGTCCAGATCGACCGTCAATCCGTTGGTGAGCAGCATGATGATGGAGAAGATCAGCGTCGTGGCGCCGACCACCGCGGTGCCGATGAGCACCGGCTTGGCCGTGGCCTTGAAGGTGTTGCCGGCGCCGTCGTTGGCTTCGAGGTTGTGCTTGGCGCGGTCGAAGTCGACGTCGAAGCCGAACTCCTGCTTGAGCTCCTGCTTGATGTTCGGCAGCGTCTCGATGGTCGACAGCTCGAACACCGACTGCGCGTTGTCGGTCACCGGTCCGTAGGAGTCGACCGCGATGGTCACCGGACCCATGCCGAGGAAGCCGAAGGCCACCAGGCCGAAGGCGAACACGGCGGGGGCGAGCATCAGGCCGGCGCCGGCAACTCCCGGCACGATGGCCGGCACGGAGAGGCTCACGCCGTAGGCGGTGCCCATGAGGGCCACGATGGTGAGGCCCATCCAGTAGGCGCTGAAGTCGCCGGCGATGAGGCCGGCCAGGATGTTGAGCGACGCGCCGCCCTCGCGGGAGGCGATCACGACTTCCTTCACATGGCCCGACTCGGTCGAGGTGAAGACTTTCACCAGCTCGGGGATCAGGGCGCCGGCGAGCGTGCCGCAACTGATGATCGTCGACAGCTTCCACCACAGCGTGGGATCGTCGTTGAGGGTGGGGATCAGGATGTACGACGCCACGTAGGTGACGGCGACCGACAGGATCGAGGTCAGCCAGACCAGCGAGGTCAGCGGCGCCTCGAAGTTCATCGTCTCCGCGTTGGCGTAGCGCGCCTTGGCGATGGCTTCGTTGATGAAGTAGGAGACGCCGCTGGTGATGATCATCATGACGCGCATGACGAAGATCCACACCAGGAGTTGGATCTGCGCGGTCGGATTGACCACCGCCAGCAGGATGAAGGTGATGAGCGCGACGCCGGTCACGCCGTAGGTCTCGAAGCCGTCGGCGGTGGGGCCGACCGAGTCACCGGCGTTGTCGCCCACGCAGTCGGCGATCACGCCGGGGTTGCGGGCGTCGTCTTCCTTGATGTTGAAGACGATTTTCATCAGGTCCGAGCCGATGTCGGCGATCTTGGTGAAGATGCCGCCGGCGATGCGGAGCGCCGCGGCGCCCAGCGACTCGCCGATGGCGAAGCCGATGAAGCAGGGGCCGGCGTAGTCGCTCGGGATGAAGAGCAGGATGGCGAGCATGATCACCAGCTCGACGCTGATCAGCAGCATGCCGATCGAGATGCCCGACTTGAGCGGGATCGCATAGGTCGGGAACGGCTTGCCGCGCAGGCTGGCGAACGCCGACCGCGAGTTGGCGAAGGTGTTGACCCGGATGCCGAACCAGGCGACGCCGTAGCTGCCGGCGATGCCGACGAGGCTGAACAGCAGGATGATCGCCACCTTCAGGGCCGGGAAGCCGCGCAGCCAGCCGAAGTAGAAGATCATCACCGCGCCGATGAAGATTTCGAGCAGCAGGATGAACTTGCCCTGGGTCTGCAGGTAGGTCTTGCAGGTCTCGAAGATCAGCTCGGAGATCTCGCGCATCGAACGGTGCACCGGCAGGTTCTTAAGCTGCGTGTACATGACGAGGCCGAACGCCATGCCGCCGAGGCAGACGAGCAGCCCGGCGAGCAGCAGGTTGTGCCCGTTGATGCCGTGGAACGTCACCGAGCTGAGGTCCGGGAGCTTGAGCTCCGCCTCGCTGGCCGCGGCCGGTGCGGCATGGAGCAGCGACAGGAACGCCGTCAGCGCAAGGAACAGAAGCCCCTTGCGCCGCGCCCCGCCGCTCCGGTCGAGGGTTTTGAAGATCGACATAAAATTTCCTCCGGATCCGAGAAAGACGGATCATGCAAAGCGGGCTGACAGGGTAGGAACCCTACGAATCCCGGGGAAAGTACCACAAAACAGGGGAGATCCGTCAGAAGGCGGCGGTGTCCCCCTTGCCGCAGATGTTGCCGGGCTTGTTCAGATACTGCTTCCTGGCGCCGGTGACCGTGTCGAAGACGGTGATGGTGTACTTGACGTCGGTCAGCGCGCCGTAGAAGACCCAGATCTTGCCGTTGACCAGCGTGCCGTCGAGGACCTTGACCACCAGCTCGACGTTGCTCGGGTCGAAGAACCAGAAGGTGCCGGACTGATCGGTCCGCGGCGCCGCGAAGCCCAGGCCGGAGACGTTGTTGTGCTGGTCGTGCCAGGCGACGGAGACGCGGTAGCGGTGGTTCAGTAGGCAGAGCGTCTGGGTGTCCTCGACGCAGCCCGAGGCGGAGGCGGCCGGAAGAGCGGTGGCGGCCGGCTCGAATGGCAGGGTCATGTCCGTCATCGATTCGGCCGTGCCGGCCGAGGCGGAGCGGAAAGCCTGGGTGTCGGCGGAGCCGCAGATGCTCCCCGGTGGATTGTGGTACTGCTTCACCTTGCCGGTCCGGGTGTCGGTCACCGTCACCCAGTACTCGACGTCGGAGAGCGCGCCATAGAAGACCCAGAAGGCGCCGTCGACCGGCCGGCCGTCGAGGACCTTGACCACCAGCTCGATGTTCGACGGATCGAAGAACCAGAAGAAGCCGGTCTGGTCGGTGCTGGGCACCGACCGTCCGTAACCGGCGCGCCCGCTGTGCTGGTCATGCCAGGTCACCTCGATCGTGAAACGCCCGGCGAGGAGGCCGAGATCGCGGGTGCCGGGGGACGGCGCCGCGTTGACCGTGATCTGCTTCGTGAAGGTGGTGCCGAACCGGCTGCCTCCCTCGCGCAGCATGGTCCAATGGACGGTGTAGAGGCCCGGCACCTGGGGAGCCTGGAGGTGGATCGTGAAGATCTTCTTCTGCCCCGGCGCGATGGCGTCGCCGGCGGCGAGCGGCTGCCGGGCGCTGGTGAAGGGGTCCAGGTCGTTGTCGGCGCCCAGCGTGTAGCCGGCCGCAGGGGTCCAGGTGGTGGTGCCGTTGTTCTGGAAGGTCAGCGTCGCGTCGAGGCTCTGCCCGGTGTCCAGGGTGGTGGGGAAGGTGTCGGCGGTGGCCAAGGCGTCGTCCACCGTCTGCTGGTGCTGCGCGATGAAGGTCTGGTAGGCGCCGTACGCCGGCTTGGCGGTGCGGTCGCCGCGCAGCAGGCCCCAGGTCGAGCTGCCGGGGTCGCTGCTGTCCTTGATCTCATAGAAGAAGATCTTGCCGATCCAGGTCTGGCCGGAGCGGCCGGTGTACCAGTCGTTCAGCAGGCCGGTGTAATAGGTGGCCTGGCGGTCTTCGCCGACCCGGCTCGACTCCCAGCCGGTCTCGGTGAGCCAGACCGGCTTTCCCGGATACCAGCCGGTGTATTTCAGCACCTCGCGCACGGAGGGCGGCACGAGGGTCCAGTTCCCCGGGCTGTTGGCGAACAGGGTCGAGCCGGTGAGATCGTTGGTGACGTTGCCGTTGCCGCTGCTGTCGTAGATGTGATGGGTGACGAAGTCGAGCTTGTCCGCCGCCTGGTCGATCGTGTCCTGCAGCCAGTAGTACCAGTCGGCGTCGCCGGCGGTGAGATGCGCCAGATCCGGTCCGCCGACCTGGGCGTCCGGATTGCCGGCGTGGATGGCGTCGGAGCCCGGCTTCAGGATGAGGTCCAGGTACTGCTGGCGGCTGCCGGACCAGAACTGCGGCAGGTTCGGCTCGTTCCACATCCCCCAGAAGCGGATCTTGCCGCGGTAGCGCTGGGCGGCGGCGAAGCAGAAATCCACCCAGGTCTGCGGATTGGACGGCACGCCGGTGAGCACCGGCCCGCTGGTGGCCCAGGCCGGAGTGTAGTCGAGCGTGGCGTAGATCTCGATGCCGCGCGCCTGGGCCGCCGCGGCGATGGCGTCGTAGACGCTCCAGTCGTAGGCTCCCTGCGACGTCTCGACGTAGGCCCACACGAAGTCGATCCGCACCCAGCCGATGCCCGCCGCTTTCACCTGATCGAGGAGGAAGGTCAGCTCCTCTCCCTGCGGCGCGTGGATGTTGACGCCATAGGGTGAGGCTTCCCCGGCGCCGGCCCGGCTCGCCGGGAGCGCGCAGAGAGCCACGGAGCAAAGAAGAAGCAGACGGGATACGATGGTGCGCAGGGTGTTCATGGGTAAAGCTGGGCCTCCTGGAGCGCTGAAGGCGCCGGTGGCCGGGATTATTCCGGCCCCTGGGAATCACCATAGCGGCTCGTCTATACTCATTTTGGCTGAAAGTCATGTTTTCAGGAAGCCGGCCGCCGTCCGGGAGGGTGGAGACGATGCACTTCCGCGAGCTTACCGACCGCTATAGCCTCGACAAGATCCTGCGGTCGACCCGCACCGGCTCGGTGCTGCGGGCGACCGATTCGCGTTCGGGCCAGACCGTCGCGGTCAAGCTGATCAACGTCCCATCGCCGGCCGAGCTGGTGCAGTGGGCGCCGCAGTTCGAGAAGCTCGCCGCGGCGCTGGAGGCGTTGCGTCACGCCAATCTGCCGCAGCTCATCGATTCCGGTTTCTCGACCGAGGGGAGCGCCTTCCTGGTGATGGAGCTGGTGGAAGGGCGGACGCTCGACCTGGCGTCCGGCCCGCCGGCCCGCCTGCTGGCGCTGCTCTACCAGGCGCTCAACGGCCTGGAGACCCTGGCGCGCCGCGGCATCGTGCATCACAACCTGTCGCCGGACAACCTGTTGCTGGTGGCCGGATCGCAGCCGGAGCGGATCAAGATCCTCGGCCTCGGCACCGCCATCTTCCGCGGCGCGATCGCCGCCTCCCCCGAGACCGCCCGCTTCAGCGCTCCCGAGCTCACCGCGCCGGCACCCGGGGAGACGGCGGACTGGCATGCCGACCTCTACTCGTTCGCCTACACCTCCTGCCAGGTGCTCGGCGCCGCGGTCGGCCCCGGCGAATCGCCGGTGGTGCAGCTCCCCTTCGCCCTCAGCCTCGAGCTGGAGAGCTCGGAAGCGTTGCGCCAGACCCTGGAGCGGGCATTACGGCGCAATCCGGCCGAGCGCCCCTCGCACCAGGAGATCCGCGACGCCTTCCGGCTCGCCCTCGGCGCCACCCCCGCGACGCCGGCGCCGACCGAAGAGAGAGCCGCGGGGCCGAAGCTGGTCCTGCCGAGCCCGCCGGTGTACGCTCCCGCGGCGAAGGCTCCCGCCGCTCCCGCGGCACCGGCGGTATCGGCGGCATCGGCGGCACCGGCAGCGCGGACCGCTCCGCCGTCCGGCGCGCTGTCGATTCCTCCGTTGCCGCCGCTGCCGGACCTCTCCCGTCCGGCGGCCAGCGTTCCGCCCGCGGCCGCTCCGACCGTGGCCGCCGCGGCGCCGTCCACTCCGGCGGCGGCGGACGACACGGGCGGTGAGCTCCTGTCGTCGATCGACGACGATCTGCTCAACGCGCTCGCTCCGCCGGTGGCCGCCGCGGCGGTGCCGGCCGCGGGTGGAGCGGCAGCAGCGGCGGCGGCGGCACGGAGCGGCGGGAGCGGCGCCACGGTGGTCCCTTTCCAGCGCCGGCCCGCGGCCGGCGGAGCGGCCCAGGGGGGAGTCTCCGCCTCGGTGGCACCCCCGCCTCCATCGCCGCTGCGCCAGCCGATCGTGCTGATCGGCGCCGCCGTGGGGCTCGTCCTGGTGCTCGGCATTCTCTATTGGTGGGCCAGCAGCGGCGCCACCCCCCCGCCGCCGCCGGCCGCGGAGGCTCCGGCGCCCAAGCCGCCGGCACGCCGGCCGGCCGCCGAAGTGCTCGCCGAAGCGCAGGATGCGTACGCCGACGGCGCCGAGGACCGCGCGCTCGTCGCTATCCAATCCCTCACCGCCGCCGACCAGAGCACTCTTCCGCCGGATGGCTGCAAGGCGCTGCAAATCCTGCAACAGGCGCTGAGCCTCTCGGCGGCCGAGCATCTGCCGGACAATCTGGCCCGGGGGCTCAAGGGGGATGTCGGCCGTCTGCGCCTCGCCGTGCTGACCGCCGGCCAGGGCGCCGCCGTGCCGGACGCGCTGAAGCCCGATCTCGAGCGCGCCCGCGGCCTGGTGGACCTCTACAACCAGGCCGCCGCCGCCGCCGACCGCAAAGCTTCGATCGAGGTCCTGGAGCGCTTTGCCGCCCTCAGCCAGCAACTCCCCAACGCCACCGATCCGCTCGGCGTGCGAGATGTCGCCGCGGCCGGCCTGGAGGACGAGGCGGAGTCGCTGGCGCGCAACGGCAAGTACCAGGAAGCCGTCAGCCATCTCGATCCTCTGGTCCGCAACTGGTCCAACCGCCCCGGTCTCAAAGCGAAGGTCGAAGGCTACCAGCGAGCCCAGAAGGAAGAGGCGCAGCAGGAGGCGCTCCTGGCGGAGATTCCCGGCATCGAGCACCGGCATCCGGACGAAGCGCTCGACAAGATCCGCGGCGTCACTCCGACGCCGCATCTCGCCGCGCAGTTCGCGACCGTCCGCCAGCACCTCGAGGAGCAGCTCGCCCAACTCGACGGCCAGCCTCCCACCGTCGTGCTCCGCGACGGCTTTCTCCTCGACTACGACCGCGGTCGCATCGTGACCCTGAGCTTTCGGGTCACCGACGACTACAAGGTGCGCAGCGTGAAGTTCATGGCCAAGCCGGAGGGGGGCAGAATGCGCGAGCTGCCGCTCTCCGTCAACCGCCAGTTCTACACCGTCGAGCTGTCGCCGGCCTTCCACCAGAACGGCACGGTCGAATTCTACGTCGTGGCGACCGACGTCTCCGGCCACACCGGTTCCTTCGGCTCGCCGGACCACCCGCAGCAGCTTAAACGTCGCGAGGGGTTCCGGCGGATTCTGTAAACGCTCTTCCTGGCCTCCTTTTTGCTGTCTTCCGGATCTTGAAAGGAGGACGTCTCATGCCAAAAGCGTGGAGCGATAAAGACGAACGCAAATACGAGCACGTCAAGGAGAGCGAGCAGAAGGAAGGAAAGTCGGCGGCGCGGGCGAAGGAGATCGCCGGACGCACCGTCAACAAGGGGCGGAAGAAAGAGGGGCGGACGAAGTCGTAGCTCTCAAGCCGGCACCCAGGCAGCCGGCCGACGCTCGCGTCAGCGGGGTTGGCCGGCGTAGCCTTCTGCTCTTCCTGATCCCAGCGATTCCGCAGTCGGAGGTAAGTGCCCTTCGGAAAGCGAGTAGCGGCGGGGAGTGGGACTAAATTTCTCCCTGAAGAGACCG
>DATARD010000082.1:0-18814 GCA_036264355.1 Thermoanaerobaculia bacterium | reverse complement strand
AGGCGCCGCCCGCCTTGAGAACGCCGAGGACCGCCGCCACCATCTCCGCCGAGCGCTCCAGGTAGAGGGCCACGCGCGACTCCGGCCCCACCCCCAGCCGCCGCAGCCGGCGGGCGATACGGCCCGCCTGCCGGTCGAGCTCGCCATAGCTGAGCGTGCCCCCGTCCCAGACCACCGCCACCGCGTCCGGCCGCGCCGCCGCCTGCTCCTCGAAGAGCTTGTGGAGCGTGCGGCGCGGGAGGGCGGACGCCGTGTCGTTCCACTCGGCGAGCATCTGATGGCGCTCGGCCTCGCCGAGGAGCGGCAGACGCGAGAGCGGCAGCTCCGGCGCCGCCACGGCAACGGCCAGGAGCGCCGCGTAGTGCTCGAGAAGGCGCGCCGCGGTCGTCGCGTCGAAGAGGTCGACAGCGTAGTCGAGCGTGACGAGGAGCCGCGGCTCCCCTTCTCCACCCTCGACCGTGCGGGCGGAGAAGGCGAGGTCCACCGCGAGCTTCCGCTCGCCGGAGGGGAGGCGCGCCGAGCCCGTACCGGTGCCACCCGTACCGATGAAGAGCACCTGGAAAGGCAGGCCACGCGCCGGATCGTCGGACCCCGGCTCGCCGGCCAGAGCTTCGAACGGCAGATCGGCATTCGCGAGCGCCGCGGAGAGGGCGCCATCCGCCACCACCACCAGCTCCTTAAAGGGCAGATCGCCGGTCCACTGGATGCGCACCGGCAGGAAGCCGGACACCCCGATGACGAGATCCTCGGCGCCGCTGTAGCGCGACAGGAGGGCGGCGAGGCCTGCGAGGAGGAGCAGGTCGAGCGAGGCCCTCTCTCGCTCCACCGCCTGCCGCAGGCTCGCCGTCAGAGCCGCCGTCAAGCGCAGCTCGCGGGTCGCGCCGCGCAGGCTCGCGACGGGAGGGCGCGGCCGGTCCGCCGGCAGCTCGAGGCCGCTCGGCGCCTCGGGGAGCGCCATCGGGCCGGGCGTTTCACCGCTCACCAGCGGGCCGCTCACGAGCGGGCCTCCGGGGCCTGCGGCACGAAGGCGAGCGGCGGGCCGTCTGGAGCCGTCGGCGCCGCGGCGAGCGAACGTTCGATACAGGAGCGGAGGCGATCCGCCAGGCCGGCGACCTCGGGGGGCACCAGCATCGAGTAGTGGTCAGCAGCCATTTCATGAACCTCGACGGGCTCATCCGCGAGCGCCGACCAGCCGTTGGTTGGATCGGGGGACGCACCAGGGCGGAAGAGGGTCAGACGGCCACCGCCGGGCTGTGGCCGGTAGGCGGCGCGAGCACGCACGTTGGCGCTGTAGACGTCGAGGAGCGGCCGGACCTGCGCCAAGCGCACGCTGGCCCTGAGCAGGCCGGTCTCGTGCGCCCGGGCGAGGAGCCAATCGAGGGTCGCCGCCTCGCCCATCCCCGGCGGCTCCCCGTCGAGCCAGGAGGCGTCCAGCCCCTGGAGGCCCGCCTGGTCGCGCAGGTAGAGGCGGACGATGTCGTTCTCGCTCGGGGACGCAGGCAGCGGCACGGGCTCCGGCGCCCAGCTATCGAGGAGAGCCACGAGCGCCACCGACCGGCCGCGCTGCCGCATCTGGCGCGCCATCTCGAACGCCACGACGCCGCCGAACGACCAGCCGCCCAGCAGGTAGGGGCCGTGCGGCGCGGCGGCCTCGACCGCGGCGGCATACTGGGCGGCCATCGCCGGCACGTCGTCGACCGCGTGCCCCCCCGCGAGGCCCGCCGCCTGGATGCCATAGAACGGCTGCCCCCCGCCCAGCCGGAGGGCGAGATCGCGATAGGAGTGCACCGCGCCGCCGATGGCGTGGACGCAGAAGAACGGCGGCCTCCCGGCGGCCACCGCGGCGGCCGCCGGGCGCTCCGGCTGCAGGTCGACGAGGAGCGAGAGCTCGCGCCGGGCGCCAGCCGGCGCGCCTCCGGAGCCGGCCTCGCCACGGATGCGCTTGGCGAGGAGCTTCCGCTTGGCGGCCGAGAGGGATTCCAGGCCCCGGGTGCTCTGCTCGGGGGTGAGATCGGTGATCAGGGGGGATTTCATCTCGCTTTTAAAAACCTTTAAACGTTACACGAAAGACACAAAGTCTCCGCGGCCCCGCCGCATCAAGGTCAGTATACAGAGTGCGACGGAGGGCTTGGGCGTGGACAGCTCCTTGGAGTGCCTCACCGGATTCTTGTGCCATCATCGCCCGATGAAACTGCGGTTTGAGAGGAGACGCCATGACGCCCGCGGCGCTGAGGACATCTGAGCTGGGCGCCACCGGTCTCAAGATCACCCGCGTCGGCTTCGGCGCCTGGGCGATTGGAGGCAGTGGCTACGAGGGGGGCTGGGGACCGCAGGATGACGAGGACTCGATCGCGGCGATCCGCCACGCGCTGGCGCTCGGGGTGAACTGGATCGACACCGCGGCGCATTATGGCTTCGGGCACTCGGAACGGGTCATCGGGCGCGCCCTGGCGGGCCTCGAACCGCGCCCCTACGTCTTCACCAAAGGCGGGCTGCCCGAGGGACCGGGGAGGACCAAGACACGGAGCCTCCGGCGCGACTCGCTGCTGCGCGAGGTGGAGGGCAGCCGCGAGCGCCTCGGCGTCGAGGCCATCGACCTCTACCAGATCCACTGGCCGGTCCCCGATGAGGAGATCGAGGAGGGCTGGTCGACGCTCGCCGAGCTGAAGGAGCGCGGGGTGGTGCGCCACATCGGCGTGTCGAACTTCAACGCTAAACAGCTTCGGCGGGCGCAAGCCATCGCGCCGGTGGAGACCCTGCAGCCGCCGTACTCGCTGATCGACCGCCGGATCGAAGTGGAGCTCCTTCCCGTCGCCGAGCGGGAAGGGATCGGGATCATCGTGTACTCGCCGATGGCCTCCGGCCTGCTCTCCGGCGCGATGACGCGGGAGCGGATCGCTGCGCTGCCCGAGGACGACTGGCGCCGGCGCGCCGAGGAATTCCGCGAGCCCCAGCTCACCCGGAACCTCGAGCTGGTGGAGCGGCTGCGCCTGGTCGCCGCCCGCCACGGCACCACGCCGGGGGCGGTCGCGGTGGCCTGGACCCTCCGCAACCCGGCCGTGAACGGGGCCATCGCCGGCTTCCGGCGCCCTGAACAGGTCGATCCGATTGTGGCGGCGGCGAACCTCACGCTGGACAAGCACGACATCGCCACGATCCTGCGGAGGAAGTGAGACCGCCGGGGGTGTTTCCCGTACCGGAGACAAAGGCGGTCATCGGCGGGTTCTCGATCATCGAGGTCTCCTCGCGCGAGGAGGCGCTCGTGTGGGCAGCTCGGATCGCCCAGGCGTGTCGATGTGCGCAAGAGGTCCGCGAGATCGGTTTTGATCCGGAGTCCTGATCATGAACAGAGACGGTCGGACTGGGGCCGGGGGTGATCTCCTCCAGATGCTCACCCTGGTCGGCCTGAAGCTGATCTACGACCGCACCGCCCGTAGCCAGCTCCGACCGAGCCGGAAGCTCTACTCGGGCCGGCGTCCCATCCAATACCCGGGCCGGCGCTTGTGATGGGCAACGGCGGCTACCCAGAAGCTGCTCTCGAGCTCGACGAAGAAGAGATTGAACGGGAAGCGGCGGAGGACCAGCTTACGGGTTCCCCGGTTATCATGAAAGGGATAAGCCCGAGGGTTCAGTCGGAGACGTTGAACGGCCGCTTCGATCTCGATCCGGAGCTCGCGGCCGAGGTTCTCTCGTTGTTCTTCGTAGTAGGCGATGGCCTGCCGGGTCTCTCTTCGTGCTTCCAAATGGAAGATGACCGGTTTCACGGGAACTCTTGGCGCAACTCGGCAAAGACTTCTTCCGCCGGCGTCCCGGATGCTCGGCCGCTCTGGATCTCATCGACGCGCCGCGCGATCTCCAGGTCCCAGGCGGCAGCCACCCCCTCGTCCTCAGGCTCCAAAGAGCCGAGGAGGAAAGAGGCCAACTCGGCCTTGTCCCTCGCGGAGAGTTGCGCGAGCTGTGACTTGAGTTGCTTCATCGGCTGAGCCATAAGGTGCCTCCAAGGCAGGATTGTGCCACACGAGAGCCTGTAGAGAGAACCATCTCCGTGCCTCCGCTGGCGCCATCTTTGCCAAAGAGTTCCTCCCGTCGACGGTTCGGAGGTGGTGTGGCGGTTGGCCCGCCTGGCTTGAATAGGCGTTCGGCCGACTTGTACGGAGTCCGCCTCACGTCGACCGGAGTCCACCTCGCATCGGCGGGGGTCCGCCTGGCGTCGGCCGGGGTCCGGCTCACGTCGACCGCTCCCGGCCTCACGCGGACCGCGCTCGGCGTCACGCCGACCACCATCCACCTCACGCGGACCGCGCTCCGCCTGACGCCGGCCGCGGTCCACCTCCACATCGCATTCTGTCCTCATGTCGTCGACGGTTCACCTAGGTAGAGACGCTTAATTAATGGAAGCCAGAGAATGCCTAACACCCGCATACACCTGACCAGCTACAGCGGGCTTTGCCCGAATCCGCCGGCAGGTGCTACGGTGCGTCCGCCGTCAGGAGAGGAGGGAGAGCTGCGATCGATGCCGTGGCGATTTGCCGGCCGGACCTGTCGCTCCTCTTGCTATTCCGCTTGGCCGGTTTCCCATCTCGGTGGTCTTGGAGCGTGTCGCACGGGAATCCTTCCTGCGGCAGCCTGCCGAGCGCGTAGCTGCTCACATAGGAGGTGGAGATCCCCACCGACCGCTGCTACGATTCGTTCGCGCGCCGCCCGGATCTCGGCAACGATCGGATCCACCCACGGGCTTTGTGGTTCATCAGTTGGCATCGACATTCGAGTCTTCACGAGTCTTCACCCATCAGTTCGTCGGGTGTACACAGCGGCGGCAGCAGGATCGCCATCCGCGCACTCCAGATGGACTAGCTCCGAGACCACCACCTCGAAAGAGCTACGGCGCCGGTTCCACCACTCATGGGTTAGCTGCTGTCGGCCCGCCACGATCAAATCGCGAGACGGCCACGCCGTAAGGTAGCTGATGATCGATGTCTCCAAGTACACAAGAGCAGCCATGCTCCGAGTGTACCCCAACCTCGCCCCACCTCTCCGGCGCGATGACGCGGGGAGCTCACCCGTCACCTCGAGCTGGTGGAGCGGCTGCAGGAGCTCCGCGAGTTTGGGTATGACCCCGAAAGCTGACGGGAAGGGCCTTGGTGCCCGCAGGACAAGGCATAGGGCAGAGGCTCTTGCGATCGCCCGCACTCTCGGCCCCTCTCTGCGTCTCCCGAGGGGTCGGGGTGAGGGCGCCGCGGCTCACCCCGGGCTGGCCGCGCAGACCGGTACCCAACGGCTGGCGGTCAGCCCTTCTCACATGATTCAGTTGTCAAGGAACCCCAGAGAGTTTCTGGCGGAGGCCGCATGCTTTCCGATGTCCCGGATCGCCGCCTTCTCCCTACAGAGACTCTCTCCGCCACCCAGATGACTCTCTTGGCCGTCCAGAGAGTCATTTCCTCCGCTGAGAGAGTCTCTCGGCCGGCGAGAGACTCTCTGAACGTTTCGTCTTGCCATCTACCGTTCCCGAAGAGCCTCTCAGGCTTTCGGAGAGTCATTTCTTCGCCTCAGAGAGCCTCTTTATAAATTATATACCTACAACGGGCTTTCCTGTCTATACAACCAGCAAAAGAGTGCGTAGAATACTCCTGTCTTTGGGGAAAAGCCAGTCCATTGGGACTGCGAGACGACGAAGACGGTAGAGACGCTACCGAGAGACTCTACCGGGCGGGTTCTTTGAAAATTGATGGGCCGTGCGGCGGGGCCTCGGGCACCCCACACCGCACGGTTCCCGCAACTCCCGGCGGAGGCCCGAGTCCTTCGGTCCCCCTCCGCCGTCGGGAGATGTCTACCCGCAAGGGCTGGCGGATGATCGGTTCCATCTCACCGCTCATCCGTCAGCGCTCCCGGGTCCCCGGTCAAGGCTGACCGCTCATCCGCCGGCGTTGACCGCTCACCGGTCGAAGCTGGCGGCTGATCCGGCAACGGCCGCGGGATCGGTGGCGACTCGCAGCTTGGCCTGCTTCAGCCGCTCGCCGCCCGAGTTGCAGTCACCGTCGCATCCTCACTCCACCGGGAACATGCAATCCTTGCTTCATCTCCAATCTTTGGCTCCAACGGGACACTATATCACCAGCCGGGTATGGCCGAGGCCCTCTTCTGTGCGCACCCGCTCCTCCTGGCTAGGCTCTCAGGTAGATAGCACTCTCTCCCGCAAATCTGGTTTACCCCAGACCTGGCACTCTGGCCGCAGCTCGCAGGTGGCTCGCAGGTGCCAGCCGACTCGCCCGAGGGCCACGTCACTTCTGGCCGACCGAGGATCTACCGGCGTCGCGGGCGATCTCGGCCATCAGAGCGGTCCAGGCGGGCTCCCGCGGATCGGCGGGCGGCGGCGCGGCGGTGGCCAGGGCGACGGCTCCGGCGGTCTGCTCCAGGGTGCGCAGGGCGATGCCGCGCAGGCCATACTTGGCGTTGATGGACTCGCCCTGCTCGGTGAGGCGGAGGCGCCCGCGCACGGTGCCGCGCGGCGCCGCCAGCACCGCCCGGTGCACCTTACCCCCGCCGCGGCTGGCGCTGCCGCCACGGCAGTGGAAGAGCGTCAGATCGACTCCCTCCTCCTGCGCCACGTCCACCAGGGCACGCTGCGCTTCCTGGATGGCCCAGCGCGCGGCGGCGATCCCGCATTCCTTGTTGCTGTCCGAATAGTCGATCATCACCATCTGGCGGTTGCCGCGGCCTGCCAGATGGCGCCGGTAGGTCTCGTCGCGCAGCAGCTCGCGCAGGATCGCCGGTGCCGCCTGCAGATCCGGCACGGTCTCGAAAAGCGGCGCCACATCGAGCGGCACGTCGTCGTCCTTGTCTCCGGTCAGCCCTCCGCGGCGAGCCAGGTCGAGCACCCGGAGGACGTCACCCCCCGCTCTGCGTCATGCTCACAATGTAGGGGCCGATCGCGTGCGGCCCGAAGCGTTTACGGCAGTCCTGAATGGCGGCGAAAACGGCCAGAGTCTTCGCGGATTCCTCCGAGCCGTCAGAGAGCCCACGCAGGAGGCGCACGTCCAGCGTCGCGAGATGGAATCCGAACGTCTCGGCCCGGCGGATGGCACGCCGCACCACGAAGAGACCGGCGTGCTGGCCCTGATGCGTCTCCAGGCTATTGGCGATCGCTCGCAGATCGTCCAGATAGCCTTCGATCCCTTCGTAGCCTTCGGGCCGGTCGCGGTAGGTGGCTTCCAGGCGCTCGGCCATGAGCCGCAGGAGGACGCGGTACGGCATGTCGCGGTGCCGCGGCGGAATCGGCGGCGGCTTGCGGAAAGATCCCGGCGTAGCGCCGGCCGCGTTCCAGGATGTCCGGGTCGACCTCGACGCGCGGCTGCGACTGACTGAGCTGGCGCGCCAGGTCCTTGACCTCGTCCCGATAGCGGCCGAGGACCATCTCCCGATGGCGGATCAGGGTGTCCAGAATCCACGTCCCGTTGATAGTCGCGCGTCCGGCGCAGCCGGTGCACGGTCTCGGCGAGATTCACCACCTGGAAATAGGCCGAGAACGCCCGCACTAGCTCCGCCGCTTCGGCCGGCGGGCGGCCTGCGACCCGATCGAGCAGCGCGCCATCGGCTTCACTCGGCGAATCTTCCGCCTGACGCCGTTCGATCGCCTCCAGTCGCGCCGCCTCGACCCGGCGCGCGCGCGCCGGCCTGGAAGAGCGCCTCGCCTCCCTGCTCCCGGAGCATCTCCCCCACCAAGGCGCCCAGCTTGTGGACGTCCTCCCGCAAGGCGGCGTCTTTGGTGGGAAAGGCATCGCGCTGGCTCATGAGAGGAAGCATGGCATGGATGGAGAAAAAATGCCCTGGCCCCGGATTTGCTAACACCCCCTGCCGGGGGTACGGGAGCATGCGGACACTCGCGATGTCGGCGATGATGGCGCTCGCCACGGTCATTTTTTCTTGCCAGAAACAGAGTCCTGAGGAAGCGCTCCTGAAGAGTGCCGAGCCGGTCGCCTCGTGGCTCGCCACGCTCCGGATGACCAGCGAAAAGTGGGCCGCGAACAGCGCGCCAAGCCGGTTTGTGCGCTCGACGGCCCAGACGGCGGATGACTCCTTCGAGCAGGCGGAGCGGGATGCCGAGAAGTCGAAAGCCGATCCCGGCCTCCGCGAGCCATTCCACCGCCTCTTCGCCGATAGCCGGAGCGCGTGCGATCAGTTGCAGCGCGCCGCGGAGGCGAACGATCGCGCGGCGGCCCTGCCGATCGCCCAGCGGCTGATCGCACTCCAGGGGGAGCTGGCGGCCTTACGCAAAGCCCATGGGGAGCCTTCCTCATGAAGAAATGGATGCAGCTCGCGCTCGGCATCCTTACCGGCGTGGGAGGCTTTTTCGACATCGGCAATCTGGCCACCAGCGCGCAGGCCGGTGCGAGCTTCCGCTTTCAGCTCCTCTGGTCTCTCCTCCTGGCCACGGTCTTCGTGATCTTTCTGGTCGAGATGTCCGGCCGCTTCGCCGCGGTGTCGGGGAAGGCGCTGCCGGACGCCATCCGCGAACGGTTCGGATTCACCTTCTGGGCGGGTCCGTTTCTCATCCTGACGATCATCCACGTCCTGGTTCTCGGCGCGGAGATCGGGGGAATCTGTTTCGCGCTCCATCTCGTCTCCGGGCTGCCAGTTCCGCTGCTGGCGCCGGTCGTCGGCATTCTGGTCTGGCTCCTGCTCTGGCGAACGACGTTCAGCACGCTGGAGAACAGCACCTCGTTCCTCGGTTTTCTCACCTTGGCGTTCGTGATCGCCGTCGTCGTCCATCATCCACCGCTCCGCGAGATCGGCGCCGGCATGGTGCCCTCGCTGCCGCACCACGATCCGGCGAAGTACTGGTACATCGCGGTCAGCATCGTCGGAGCGGTCCTCGCGCCCTATCTGTTCTATTTCTATTCGTCGGGCGCGGTGGAAGACAAGTGGGACTGCAAGTACATTGGGGTGAACCGGGGAATCTCGTTCATCGGCATGGGCTTCGGCAGCCTCATTGCCATGGCGGCGATCGTCGTGGCAGCGGTGGTGCTGGCGCCGCGCGGCATCCAGGTGGACGATTACCATCAGGCGGCGCTGATGCTGACCGACGCTTTTCCTTTCTGGGGATTCGTGCTGTTTGCCGTCGCGATGGGAATCGCCTGCCTCGGAGCGGCCGTCGAGGTTGGCCTGTCGATGGCCTATGCGACCGCTCAGACGTTCGGCTGGAATTGGGGAGAAGATCTGGAGCCCCGGGAGGATGCCCGTTTCTGCTTGGTGTATACGGTGGCGATTTTGATCTCCTCACTGATCATCCTGTTCGGCGTCGATCCTTTCAAGCTCACTCTGTTGACCATGGTGATCAGTGCCGCTGCCCTGCCGTTCGTGGCGATTCCATTCCTCCTGCTGATGAACGATCGCAAAACGTTGGGGGAGCATACGAACGGCTGGATCTCGAATACGGTCACGGTGCTGGTGGTGATCCTGTCCGGGGTCCTCGCCCTCGTTTCGATTCCGCTCACGCTGATCGGAGGAAGTTAATGGGAGGAAGCTGATGGATCTCGTCCGCGACGTGCTCGACAAGCAACTGGTCGACCGGGAAGGAGAGGAGATGGGCCGGGTGGACGGCGTGATTCTGGAGATCCGCCCCGACGGGCCGCCCCGGATCGAGGCGTTCGAGCTCGGATTCGTGGTGCTGGCGCGACGCATCCATCCGCGGGTCGAAAGCTGGCTCAATTGGCTCCGTGCCCGCTGGAGTGTCCGCAAGACCGCGCGGTACCGGATTCCCTGGGCCAAGGTGCAGGAGATCCGTGAAGGCGAGATCCAGGTCGACCTCCGGGCGCAGGAGACGCCGGCCTACGACTGGGAGATCTGGCTGCGCCGGAATGTCATCCGCCATCTTCCCGGAGGTGGCGAATGACGAAGAAGACGGTGCGCCTCCAGGAGATCGTCGGCCGGCCGGTGCACGACGTGAACGGCGCGCGGGTGGGCTGCATCCGCTGCGTTCATGCGGACCTCGTCGGCGATGAGTGCGTCGTCCGCGAATACGAAATCGGCACCGCGGCCCTGCTCTCGCGCTTCGGCATCTCCACCCTCAGCCTCATCGGCTGGCCGCGGCACGGAAAACCGCTGTGTGTGCCCTGGGATCAACTCGACCTGAGCGATCCGCAACAGCCCCGGCTGCGCTGTGCCAAGGAGGAGCTGCCGAGGCCGGGATGAGCCCGCATCGAGCGAAACACCCCCGTTTATGAATCGGCCGAGAAGCTGCCGGCCCTCAACCGGATGTAGAGCCGGATGTAGAGCGCGACAGCGACACTGAAGCTACGCCTCGTTCTTCAGGCCTCGTTCTTCAGAATATTGAACATCTCGAGGGCCCGCACCGGTGTTTCGCCGCCGTGGACGACGGCGCGCACGGCCTGGATCATGGCGGCGGGGGCTGCGGACTGGAAGATGTTGCGCCCCATGTCGACGCCGTTGGCTCCCCGCTGGATGGCGTTGTACGCCATGGTCAAGGCCTCCATCTCGGGAAGCTTCTTGCCGCCCGCGATGACGATCGGCACCGGACAGCAGGAGGTGACGGTCTCGAAGCCCTCTTCGACGTAGTAGGTCTTGACGTAGTGCGCTCCGAGCTCGGCGCAGATGCGGGTGGCGAGCCGGAAGTACTTGGCGTCGCGCACCATGTCCTTGCCGACCGCGGTCACCGCCAGGGTGGCGATGCCGTAGCGCAGGCCCTGATCGACCAGGCGGGTGAGGTTGTGGATGGATTTCGTCTCGTGCTCGCCGCCGATGAAGACCTGGACCGCCAGGGCCGCGGCGTTCAGGCGGACGGCGTCCTCGACATCGAGGGCGATCTCTTCGTTCGACAGCTCCTTCAAGATGCTGGGACCGCCCGAGGCACGAAGGACGAGAGACGGACGGGAGGCCGGCGGGATCAGGCTGCGCAGCACGCCGCGGGTGAGCATCAGGGTGTCGGCCCAGGGGATCAGCGGCACGATGCTCAGGTCGATCCGTTCCAGGCCCGTCGTCGGCCCCTGGAAATAGCCGTGATCGAAGGCGAGCATCACGGTATTGCCCGACTTCGGATCAAAAATCCGCGCCAGCCGGTTCTTAAGCCCCCAGTCGTAGTGGCTGGAGCCCTTGAGAAAGAAGCCGGCGTTCTGCTGCGGCACGCCGACGTGGAATTCCTTGTTGTCCTTGACGCCGTCCAGGTCTGCCATCGCAAGCCTCGCTAAGTCTTGAGCTCAAACTCCTGGTTTCCTCTGCAAACGCGGGCCGATCTTCTCCCGGCGTCTCGACGGTTGTCAACGCGAGATACGATCACCTTGCCGCAACCTCTCGCCGCAAGTAGCCCGCCAAGGCGAACGCCGGCAGCGCCACCAGCGCCAGAAGAGCCGCCGTCGTCGATGTGAGCCCCACGCTGCCGAGAGTCTGGTCCGGAAACGTCGCCACGGCTTCGAGCAGCAGCGCTTCGCCGGCCAGCAGGGCCGCCACCGTCGCGGCGCGCTGGCCGAGGGCGAGGGGGCGTTGCCGCTCGCGCCGCCGCCGGATCTCCTGGTCGAGCAGCTCGGCGGTCCGCGCCCGCCGCCAGATCTGCGCCGGCAGATCGGGCGTCTGCGGCCAGACCTCCTGGTGCCGGATTTCTCTGAAGAGAGCGGTCAGAGGATCATCTTCTTCGTTCATCTCTGATCTCCTTGCAGCAGGCGGAGGAGTCTCGCCTTGGCGCGGAAAAGGAGCACCCGCACGCTCGCCGGCTTGACGCCGAGGGCTCCGGCGATCTCGCTGTGAGAATACCCCTCCGCATAGGCCAGCCAGAGCATCTGCCGCTCCGGCGGCTTGAGCGCGCCGAGAGCAGTATGGACATCCAGCCGGTCCTCCGAGGATCCGGCCGCCGGCTCATCGATCGACACGGCGGTGATCTTCTTCTCGTCCGTCCAATGATCTTTCAGCAGATTGCCGCCAATCTTGAACAGATAGCGCGCGTTCTCCTCTTCTCTCGATCCGGAAAAACCGGAGCGCAGGAAGCGGTAATACGCCTCCTGCGCCAGGTCCTCGGCCAGCCGGCGGTCGCCACTCACGCGATACAGATAGGTGCGCAGGCGGTCCGCGGTGGCGCGATAGAACGCTTCGAATTCAGGCTCGTCCATCACCCTTCCGACGACGCGACACCACGAAGGCCGCCGTGGCATCGGCCAGCGCGCCCAGGATGGCCAGGCCGCCGGCGATGCCGAGGAGCTTGACGTGCGCCATGGCTCCGGCGGCTCCGAGCCCCAGGCCCATGATGAGGAGAAAGATGGCCCGCCGGTAGCTTTCGCCGGCCGCGTCGGATGGGTCGGAGCGGCCGGTGAGGACGTCGGCCATCCACTTCCGCCCGTCTTCGGTCTCCAGGATCGCGGCGAGCTCCGGCGCACTGAAACGTTCCAGGACTTTCAGCCGCAGCTCGTGGCGCTGGTCCGCGACCCGGCACGCCCAGCGGTAAGCCACGGCGACGAAGAAGACCAGGACGGCGAGGGTGCCGGCCCAGTGGATGAGGGCGTCAACTTGATAGTCGTGCATGCTCAAGGCTCCTGCCGGCGGGCGATGGTGGACGCCGTCCGGCCATGAATGATCAAGGCACCGGGAGTGATCTCGATCCGGGCCGCGGTTTGAAAGCGGAGGCTCCAGGCGCTGTAGAGATCGTTCCCTTGTGGCGCGAGGATCAGCTCCAACCTTTGGGGAACCTTCTCGACGTTGAAGCTCAGCCGGCCGGCGGAGCCGCGGATCGCCCGCACGAGCTGCTCGCCCCGGGCCAGCCGGACGAGAAGAAAGATCTGCACCTCCGGCTCACCTTCGAAATCCCGGGTCAGCATCTGGAGCTGGCGGACGGAGACGACATCCCCCAGATCTTTCTTGCGCTGCTCCCACCAACCACGGAAGAGGCGCGTCACCGGTTCGTCCTCGGGAAGTGAATCGCCCGCCGCGACATTGGGAAACGTCAGCAACAGCATGGCCGCGGGGTCCTCGGTGGCAAGCACGACCTGGCCGCCTTGCGCGGAAACCTCCAATTTCGCTCCCGATGGAAGGGTGTACCGCGCTGCCTGCGGCAGTGGACCGGCCGGCAAGCTTGCCGGCGGGAGTGGAACCTCGCCACCGAAAAGGACGGCCTCGACCCAGGACGCGACGATCTCCTTGTTGAGCTGGCGGTTCATGTTGGTGTTGGCGAGGAAGATCAGCACGACGTCGTCGTCGAGATAACGATAGAACCCGGCGGAGGTGCCGAGGCCGGTGTCGAAGCCGCCGTGGAAGACCACCCGCGTGCCGCGGCTCGTGGTGCCGGTGTACCAGCCGTAAGCATACGAGTCCAGAACAGGTCGGAAGAGCTTTTCGCGCGCTGCCACAGAAAGCACGCGGTCGCCGAGCAGCGCTTGGTGCCACTTGTAGAGGTCATCCACGGTCGACAGCATCTCACCGGAGCCGCAGAGGCGCAGGCCCGGCGGCCGGTCGAGCGGCATGGCGACCGGAAAAGGCCAATTCCGCGTCGTCCAGTCCTGATAGCGGGCGATGCGGTCGCGCCGCCAGGCCGGGAGATCGAAACCGGTCGATTGCAGGCCGGCGGGGACGAACAGATGATCGTGCAGATAGCGCTCGTAGGAGACGCCGGAGACGGCCTCGATGATCTTTCCCAGCAGGTCGTAATTGCTGTTGGAGTAGCTGAACGCCGTGCCGGGCGGCGCGGTCAGCGGCTGCTTGAGGATCTCGGCCAGGTATTCCTTCCATGACGGAAACTGATCGAGATAATAGTTGTCGATCCCCGATGTATGAGAGAGGAGCTGGTGCAGGGTGACGGCCGCCAGATCACCACGAACCGCATCCGGCGCGAGGTCGAGCCCCACGCTTTTCGCGATGGCCGGCAGGAACGTCCCCAGCCGGTCGCCGGTCGACAGCTTGCCGTCCATCTCCAGACGCAGGATGCCGGCGGCGGTGAACTGCTTGGTGATCGAGCCGGTGCTGAACACCGTGTCCGCCGTCACCGGGCTCCCCGTCGTACGGTCCGCGAGACCGTACCCCTTGCGCAGCAGCGTCTCGCCGTGACGGGTGATCAGGACAGAGCCGGAGAAACCGTGCGCGGCGAGCCGGGTGAAGAGGTCGTCCAGGGTCACGGCGGCCCGGGAAGGCTGGGAGCAGAGCAGCAGGACGAGAAGGATGAGCAGGACGGTGCTGAGCCGATGTCTGGAATTCATACCCAGACAACTGAAGTGGAGGGAAGATGGTTAACCGGCGGCTTTGGGAAGCACCACCCGGAACGGATAGCCCGCGACCACCGACCAGGAGCCATCGCTTTTCGCGCCTTCGATCGTCAATTGATAGACGCCGGGCTGCAGCATGCTGGCCGGAAGGAGGAGCACCAGGGTGTCGCGGCTGTCGGGATGCAGACCGCCGGCTTGCCAGATTTCCTTGCCGCTCGCGCGGAGAGAGGCGCGGTAGGTGGTGAAGTCGACGGTGGCCAACTCGGCGGTGAGGATGACCGAGGTCGCGGTGGGAGAGAGCGGGATCTGGCTCACCGGTTCCCGGCCCGCGTCGCCGCTCCGCACCGCGGCCAACAGGAAGAGCGGCACGTTGACCTGGGGCTGGACGGGCTGGACGGCGGTGGTCTTGCGGGGGGCGTGAGCCTGCTGCGCCTGCGCCAGCTCCTCGGCGTGGCGGCGGCGGTCGCCGGCTTGGGCCTCTTCCAGGCGGCGCAGCCGGGCTTCGAGAGCGGTGCGTTGCCGTTCGAGGCCGCGGTTGCTCTCGATCAGCCAGAGCGGCAGCGCGGCGAGCAGCAGGAGGATGCCGGCGAGCGCGAGCCGGTGCCGGCGGGACAGCGCGGCGAGGCCGGCGAGCAGACCGATCTGGACATGCGCCGCGGCGGCTTGCGCGATGTCTTCGGCCGCGACCTGGCGCATCCCTTCCCGGAAGTCGTTCGCCGTCTCCAAACGTTCGAGGCATATCTCGCAGTTGAAATAGTGCGCCTCGAACGCCTCCCGCTCGCTCTCGCTCAACCGCTCGGCGAGATACGCCTCGACGAGGTCGTGCTCTTCGGCGTAGGAATGGTCCATGGTGGTCACCTGAGCTCCTGTCCCAGGGTCTGCCTGCGTTCAAACAGCTCCTTGTAGCGCTGCCGGGCACGGAACAGCACGCGGTTGAAGTGCAGGTCGGTCAGCGCGAAGTCGCGGCAGATGTCTTCCTTGTTTTCGTCTGCGATGTAGTAGCGGGACAGGATCTCGCGGTCGCGATCGTTCTTGAGCTCCGCCAGCACGCGGCGGACGGTCGCCGCCCGTTCCTGGGCGAGGAGCTTCGCGAGCTGTCCCGGCGCGGGATCGGGAGCGGTCTCGGTCGCCTCGGCGTCTCCGTGCCATTTCCGGCGCCGGCTGCCGGTGCGGGTCGAGCCGATGAACAGGTTCCTCGCCATGCTGCTCACGAAGCCCGGGAGCCTCGCCGGCTCGCGCAGCTCTCCTCTGCGTATTTTTTCGATCACCAGCCGGAAGGTCTCCTGATAGAGGTCCTCCGCCGCCGCCTCGTCCCGGGTCAGCCGCCGCAGCAGGAAGGTGAGCGCCCGGCTGAAGCGTTGGACGAGCTCGGCCTCCGCCGTGGGATCCCCGGAGACGATGCGGTGGACCAGATCGGTGATCTGATCGGTCGGATCGGTCGGTGGCTCGTTCATGGTCCCCCTTGTCGCCGGGAGCCATGGTACTGCAAAGACCGCGTTCATTCCGCGCCTAGGCGGACCCGTCGATCCCGGGGTGTGCGTCGGCCGCGAAGGTGCCGGTGTTCCCGTCCCCCGGGGTGCCGGTATCCCCGTCCCCCAGGAGTTTCAGGGAGAGATGGCATTTGATCTTGCGATTGCACGGCTCCAAAGAGAAGATCACGTAGCAGACGAGTTTCCCCTGGTCCCCGAAGTCCACCGGCTGCGCGGGCGCTCTCAGCTCGACGTTCTCTGTGCAGGAGAGTCCTGTCATGGAACACTTCCGATCCAGCCAGAAGACGTTGAATCCCTGGAAGTCGCCAGCAGACTCGATCTCCACGACAGTCCTGTCGACCTCAAAGGCTGCCGCCGGGAAAGGTCCGTTTTTCCACTCTTTGATCATCCATCGCCCGACGAAAGGGTTGTGGGACATGTCCATCTCCTCCTGCGAAACGCGGCGGGATCGCCGGTGTCACCTCGTGAAGTGATACGGATGCTTCATCTATCTCACGCCGTTCCGGAAACCAGCCCAATCGCCCTGCAGCACGAAGCCGCTCCAGTAGTAGGGAGACCGCCACCGTTTGTCGGCCCGGATGGCGAGTTGGGCCTGCCGCAGGGCTGCGGCCGGGGGGCGGCCGTCGACCAGGAGGCTTCGGTAGAAACGCGACATCAGCTCCGCCGTTGCCTGGTCCTCGATCCGCCAGAGACTCGCCATGACCTGCCGGGCGCCGCTGTAGAGAAAGCCCTGGGTCAATCCCACCAGACCTTCGCCCCGCACCTCTTTACCGAGCGCCGTTTCACAGCCGGAGAGCACCACCAGTTCGGCGCCGAGCCGCAGGTTGTAGATGTCGCGCAAGCCCAGGAAGCCCTCCAGCGGCTGGCCGCGCTCGCCGACGCGGGAGAGCATCAGGCCGGACAGCGCGGGTGTCCTGGAGTCGATGACTCCGTGGGTGGCGAAATGGACGATGCGATAGCCGGAGAGCTTCGGCGACAGGGCGGTCGCGCGGCTGGCCTGGAATCCGAGCGCGAAGAACGACCGGTCCGCGGGCGCGACGGCGGCGATGGCGTCCGCCTCGCGGCGGGTCCAGGGGAGCCGGAGGAACGATCCGCCGCGCGACGCGGTCCGCGGCGCGGCGTGCGAAGCGATTCGCGGGGCGATTCGCGGGTCGTCAGAGCCGAAGACCGGATCGGCCAGCACGGCCACGGCTCCGGACGCGACGGATCGCCGGGCGAGCTGTCTCTCCAAGGCGACGGTGGAGGCCGAAGGAGCGTTGACGATTTCGTGCCGGACGAGCAGAGGAGAGCCGTGATCCCCGGAAACCGGCAACATTCCGAACGGGATGTATTGCAGCTCGCCGTCGGCGACGAGGATCAGGCGGCGTTTGCCGAGCTTTTCGGCGACCGGCCCGAGCAGCATCCGGCTCAGGCGCGCGGCGGCCTTCTCGAGCGCGCCGTTTTCCGGCGCGAGGACGGCCAGCCGGTCGTAGACCGCGCGGGCCGCCGTTTCGATCCGCGCCCGCGGCGGCAGCTCGAATCCGGTCACAGTGCTCTGATCGATCGCCCAGAGGAAGCTTCGCTCCTCGCCGAGCGAGTATTCGATCAGCAGGCTGCCGCCGTCGAGCAGGCCGCGGATCTCGGCGCCGGTCGCCAGCGGCGGCTGGGTGAGCGCGGCGTACCGTGGGCTGCTCTTGCGGATCTCCCCCTCCGTCTGCTCGAGCTCGGCAAGCACCGCCTGGATCTCTCCTTCGGCCGCACGCCGGCGCTCCGCGGTCGCCGGCCGGCTCAGCAGGTCGGCCTGCTGGCCGGCCTTGGCGTTCAGCCGCACGAGGAGCCCGCGCTCGCGGTCGCGCAGCCGCGGATCGACGCCTTCGCGGACATCGGCGCGCGCCTCTTGCAGCAGGTCGAGGAGCGAACGGGCGTGGGCGCGCTCGCTGACCGCGAGAGCATCCGCCGCGAAACCGTGGCCGGGCTGCTGCCGGTCGAGATCCATCAGCAGATCGATCGCGAGCTCGAACGCCGCGCGCTGCGCCGCGAGGAACGAGGCCCGGAGATCCGGATCGGTCTCCGTGGTGCGCGAGGTCTCGATCAGGCGGAGGGCTTCGTCCACCCGCGAGCGCGCTTCCGCCGGATGATCCAGCCGCCGCTCGGCGCGGGCGAGAGCGGTCAGCGCCTCGATGAGCCGCGCCTGATTCTTGACCGCGCGGGCGAGGTCGACCGCCTCGCCCAGCGCCTGCGCCGCCTTCTCCGGCTGCCGCAGCGCGAGATACGCCTCGCCGGTGAGCTGGCGGATCGCGGCCTCGTCGAAACGGTCCTCCAGAAGACGCGCGAGGTCGAGAGCTCGGGCCAGCTCGCCGAGCGCCGCCGCCGGCTCTCCGGCGGCAAGGCTCGCCTTGGCCAGCAGCAGCCGCGCGAGCATCTCTCCCCGGCGGTCGGCGGCGGCGCTCGCCACCCCGGCGGCCCGGCGGGCGAGGTCGAGCGCCGGGCCGGTCTCGCCGAGCCGCACGCGCACATGGCCGATGCTGATCTCGGTGAGCACCTCGCCTCGCCGGTCGCCTCCCTCCCGGCGGATCGCCAAGGCTTGCTCGAAGTCGGCCAGCGCGCGCTGGAAGTCGCCCAATCCGTAGTACGCGACGCCCCGGTTGTGCAGGGTCGAAGCTTCCCACAGCCGGTCGCCGGATTGGCGAAAGAGCGCCAGAGCCGGCGTGTAGGCTTCGAGCGCCTGGCCAAACTCGCCCAGATCGCCGTAGAGGACCCCCAGGTTGTTGAGCGTCCGGGCCTCGCCGCGCCGGTCGCCCAGCGCGCGTTGCAGATCGAGGACCTGCCGGTTGCTCGCCAGCGCCGCGTCGGGCTCTCCCAGGCCGATGTAGATCGCCGCCAGATTGTGGAGCACGTTCGCCTTCTGGAACCCCTGCTCTCCAGCCTGCTGAAACACATCGAGCGCCTGGCGGTAGAAGTCCAGGGCCGCGCGCAGGTCACCCTGGGAGTGGAGAGCGAAACCGAGATTGTTGAGCGCTTTGCCCTCCTCGACGGGGCGGCCGAGGCGGCGCTCGAAAGCCAGCGCCCGTCGTTGCGCCTCCGCGGCGGCGGCGGTGTCGCCGAGCGCGGTGCGGGCGAGGCCGATGCCGCTCCAGGCCGCCGCCTGTCCCG
>DATARD010000385.1:0-6903 GCA_036264355.1 Thermoanaerobaculia bacterium | reverse complement strand
CGACGATGATCGCGGGCCGATCTGGTTCTTCACCTCCAAGGAGGCCCAAATCGTCCAGGAACTGCGCGGGAGCAGCAACGGAGTCGCCCAGTTTGTCTCCAAGGGTCAGGGCGGTCTCTCACTCTGAGTGGCCATTCGATTCCTTTACCCTGTACGTGGCTGGTTGGTGGTTCCTTCGCAGCCCTGAATCCGAGCGGATTCTGGGTCTTCGCCTCGAAGGGGCCACGTGTCCTGACGAGCTCCAGACTGAGGCGGGGATCAAGCTCGGCTCAACGCGGAGCCAAGTCATCCAGGCTTACGGCGAAGTCCCTCCTCAAGGGAAAGCAGACCTACCTTTTGAAGATGGATACAGGCTGACGTTTGGTTTCAGCGAATCAGGCCTAGTCAACCGAATTCAGCTCATGGCGCCAACGAATTCCAGGGAAGACACCTGACGTCGTCTTGAATGGTTAGCGCACCGGAAATCCTCGAATGGCGAGCCTCCGAATCGACGACTCTGGTTTCACAGCCGAGGCTTTTCTCGCGCTGGTGCAGCGTGTGTGGCCGCGCGACTACGACGTGCACCAGACAGCCGCGGCGCTCGAGCGGAGTGTGAGTTTCGGGGCCTGGGATGGCGACCGGCTGGTTGGCGCCGTGCGCGTGCTGTCGGACGGGTACTTCTTCGCTTGCATGAGCGAGATCCTTGTCGATCCGGACTATCAGCGCCAGGGGCTCGGCCGGCGTCTCATGGATGCGGCACTGGCGGTGGCGCCCCAGGGGAGGTTGTTTCTCGGCGCGCAGCCACAGGCGGTGGGCTTCTTCGAGCGCCTCGGCTATGCGCGTGGGCCGATCGGATTCGTGGCCAGCCGCAGTCGCGGGCGCCGCCGGGTCCGGCTCGACTCGGGGCAGCAGCTCGATCCAGGGTGAGGCGGCGAGGCTTTTCAGGACCGGCGCGACGGCGGGGTCGGCCGCCTGGGAGGGGCCGACGGTGACCACCGCCGGCATCCGGTAGAGCTCGAGCAGCGGCACGGCGTAGCGCAGCGCGCTCGCCGGGTCGTCGAAGCTCAAGAGGACGGAATTCGTCGTGCCGGCAGGGTTGGCAAGACCGCCGCTGCGCACCGCCTGCCAGCCGTGAGCTTGGAGAAATTCCAAATGCTCGGCCACCTGTCCGGGGGTGAACGTCCCCGGCTGGGCGGTCTCGGCGGTCTCGGCGATGACGCCCCAGGCCAGGCCCAGAGTCGCCGCGGCGGCGGGAAGCCCGGTGAGAAAAGGGAGGAGCAGGGCAATCATCCAGGGGCGCATCAGAGCCTCCGCCGCAACGTCAGATAGAGCTTGGGATCGATCTCGCGAGTACCGGCGTAGAGCTGGCTGCGCGCCCCCGCTCCCACCACCAGCATCGTCCGTCCGAACAGGTCCCAGTCCGACTCCAGCCAGAGGCCGCCCACCGGGCCGGCGGCGAACCCCTGCTGGTCGTAGATCCCGACGTTGGCAAGCAGAGAGAAGGAGTGGCGATGACCGGGGTCATTCGCCACCACCCACTCCGAGCGGTGGGTCAGCGAGAGACTGCTGTCGCGCGACGGGCTGAAGTAGGGCACGTCGCTGAGGCGGTTGTTGGAAGCGTAGACCTCAACCCCGAAGGTCGCCCGATAGAGCGGTCCCTGCCGCACGAGGAGGTGCGCAGCGGCGATCCCCCAGGTGCGCTGGTTGTCGTCGCTCATTGCGGAGCGCCCGCCACCGAGGCGCACGTCCCAGCGGGAGCCCGGGGTGTAGGAAATGCCGAAGTCCGTGGTGTCGGCCGAGATTCCTGCCGCCCGCGCCCGCAGCGGCAGGTCCCGCCAAGCGTGGTACGACGTGCCGAGGTCGAGACGCCAGCGATCGTCGGGCAGCAGAGCCAGCCGCGCGCTCACCACCGGGCTGCGGCCGAAGTCCTTGCCGCTGACGTCCCAGGCCGCCTCGGCGCCGAGGCTCAGCCAGCGCTCCACGATTCGCCGAGCCCGCGGTCGGAGGTGTCGTAGCGCCCCTCCAGTCGCACCTCGGCGGCGAGCTGGGTGTGGACGTCGCGGCGCAACTGCTGGGCGTGCAGATTCTCCGGGTAGAGCGCCACCAGGTCGTCGGCCTGCCGCCGCGCCGCGGCGAGGTCGCCGAGCGCCGAGAGCGCTCCGGCGCGGGAGATGCGCGCGGAGGGGTTGTCGACCCACGGCGTGTCGTCCGTCGTCCGCGCGAGCAGCTCGCCGACCGACCGCAGGCCGCGCCGCGGCTTGCCTTGCCAGAGGTAGGAGGTGGCCAGCCCCTCGCGTACCCGCGGATCGCCGGGGTGCCGGTCGAACAGAGCCTCGAAGCGCGCCTGTCCGGCGGCCGTGCGGTCCTGGAAGAGCAGCAGCCATGCCTGCTGGATCTCCGCGGTGAGCTCCTGGCCGGGGATCTTCGCCAGCCGCTCGAGCGCGGCCGCGGCGTCGCCGTAATGCCGTTGCTCGACCGCCGCCCAGTAGATGCCGAGCCAGGGTTGCGGCTCGCCGGCGCGCTCGGCGGCGAACGAGCGGTAGAGCGTCTCGGCGTCCGCCGGCCGGCCGAGAGCCAGGTAGGCGTCGGCGGCGGTGTTGCGCAGCCAGTAGGGGGCGTCCTCGCGGTGCACCGCATGCTCCCACAGGAAGATGGCGTCCTTCATGCGGTCCGCCAGACGGTCGGCGAGGAGGAGGTCGCCGGTCGCCCGGGCGTCCGCCGGGTCCTGCAGGTGCATCGCGGTGAGCGCGGCGATTGCCGCCGCGGCTTCATGGTGCCGCTCGGTGGGATCGAACACCGGCTCGGCCCAGCCCCAGCGCACATGGCGGGCGGCGAGGTCTCCGGAGCCGCCGGGCGAGGGCGGCGCCCTCCTCACCGGCGAGCGCCGCCGGGTACTGCGCTAGGAAAGCGGCTGCCGCCTGCGGCGCTGCCGCGGCGGCCAGGTCGAAGGCGGCCAGGCGCGCCAGGCCGGTGTCCTCGGGGTGCTGCCGCAAGATCTCCCGGCGGTCGAGAAAGGCGCTCATCGGCCGGCCCGTCGCGTCGTAGAGGCGAGCCCGCTCGGCCAGCGCCGCAAGGTCGCCGGGGTGCGCCTCGAGATGGGTGTCAAGGCGGGCGAGCTGGGCGGGCGCCTCGTCCGGTGCTGCTTCCCCGGAGGCGGCCATCGCCACCTGTCCTGCGGCCGCCCAGACTGCCGCGGCCAGTACAGCGAGATACAGCCGGGCGGTCAGGGAGTGTCGGAAATTTTGAGATTTCATGCAGAAATAGTCTTTTGCAATAACGGTGCCTGAAAAAGATGCCCGGCGATTGTTCACGACCTTGACGTCAGGAACGAGCCCGTCGGCCTGACCAGTCGGTCTCTCTGCGGTCGTTTTCGTCGTGCAGCGGTCTTGCCGTGGCCTCCCACGGCGGCGCGGCTTGGCCTCAAGGGAAAGCAGACCTACCCTTTGAAGATAGGTACAGGCTGTCGTTTGGTTTCAGCGAATCAGGCTTGTCAATCGAATTCTCGCCATCCGCCGCCAGTGAGGTTTATTTTAGTTTTTTCATGGGCGCATATTTCAATATGAAGCGACTGCTTGACTAGTCCGCGCAGCAGATCTATAATAAAAAGATGAGGTCAGCAAGACCTCGAGATTTGGAAGAATCTGGAAGGCCGCCTCGGGTCCACGAAAGGGGGAACAGTATGTCATCATGGATCATGACGTCTCCCTCTCTACGAACCTTCTCTCTCCTCTCTGCAGTGTTTTTCGTCGGTTGCATTCGTGTCGCAGACCTTTCTCGCAGCGCGTTGAATTATAACGAAGCAGTTGAAGAGGCGCAGAATAGGATGCTGCTTCTCAACGTTGCTCGGGCCGAGCTCTTTAGGCCGATGTTTATAACTGACCTCACCAAGGTTACCGGCAGCAATCAAGTTGGATATCAACAGCGGAAGCATCGAAACCGACTATGGGCCCTACATCACGACTCTCATCAAAGGTAAGGGTGTCCTGACAAGCGGTAAGCTCACGCCGAGCGTTGATTATGTTCAGAATCCTACCTTCGAGGTCAACGTACTATCGCAGCAGGATTTCATGAAAGGTTTTTACGTCGCCGTGCGCAAAAGACTTACTGGCATACTACTGGGAGCAGGGTTGGCCGCCGGAATTCCTTCTGTATCTCTTCGTGCATGATGTAGATGACAAGAAGAACGGGAAACATTATGAGAACTACCCAGATCCTTTTGACCCTAATCTTCTGAAGCTGGAGGAGTTCGGCAAATGGGTTACAGAGTTTGTGAGGGCAAGCCACGATTTGTTCGCAGCGATGTTAAAATTGGGCCATGTCTGCCGCAGGAATCGAAGTTCGATCTCAATTCGCTCGTCAGCGCCACGAAAGAGGGTGTCTCGCTCGCCGAAGTTGATACGCAGTGGCAGCTCAGACAGCAAAAGCAAGATTTAACTCTCATGGACGAAGTGGACGCTGATGCGTATGAAAAGAGGAGAGCTTCCTGTGTGTCTTCTGATGTCGATCAACCGGGGCCCATTCTTCATCTTAGGTCGCCGGAAGGTATACTCTTTTATCTTGGGGAATTAACGCGTGTTGAACACAACTTCAATAGATTCCCCTCTGTGTGCATTGGTGACCAACTATGGCCTCTTTTTGTGGCGCTTGCCGAGAAGGGCGACAGATCAGTCCCGGCCTGCAAGATCGTGTCAGTTGCAGTGAAATACGCAGGCACGGAATTCATCATTCCCGACCGAGTACCGAGAAAAGAGGACATAGCAACGCCGGGTATTTGTAGTGGTTTGTCGGTGCGACCTACCAGTGGTATACCGGCGTCCCAGGCCTCGGCCAAGAGAGACCAGCAGAAGATTATTGAAGGGAAGGACCTAAACTGCTTCGGCGGCATGTCGATGGAGAGCTTCAGTCTACTGACTCAGCTTATCGCTCTTCAGAAAACGGCCAAGGATGTGCCGACAACCAGCGTGGTGCGGGCCATTGTTCAGTAGTGCGGGCGGTGGTCATGGCCAACAGGAGGGAAGTGGCTATTGCCGGGCGACGGCACCGGAGCTAGCCTCTCTGCCATGAAAAACTTCCTGGTGTGGGGTTTGATTTTTGCGCTGTGTCCCTTGCTCGCCGATGCCCAGACGAGCCGTCTACATGATGGCCAGCACGATTTCGACTTCGAGATCGGCACCTGGAAGACCCACTTGAAACGCCTCGTGCATCCCCTCACGGGATCGACCGCTTGGGTCGAGTACGATGGAACGACCACCGTCCGGAAGGTTTTGAACGGCCGCGCCAATCTGGTCGAGCTGGTCGTCGAGGGCCCGGCGGGCCGCATCGAAGCTCTCAGCCTGCGTCTCTACAATGCGGAATCTCGTCAATGGAGTCTCAACTTCTCCGGAGGTGGCAGCGGGACTCTGAGCCAGCCGACGATCGGAGAATTCAAGGACGGGCGCGGCGAGTTCTTCGACCAGGAATTTCTGAATGGCCGGGCGATCCTTGTCCGCTTCGTCATCTCCGACATCACCCCGGCGTCCTGTCATTTTGAGCAGTCCTTTTCAGCCGACGGGGGCAAGACCTGGGAGGTCAACTGGATTGCCGTCGACACGCGGGTGGAGACAGCGGCAGGGTAGAGTCAGCTCCCGCTCAGAGAAAAAATCCGGGATCGAGAGGGTGGTAGTAGACGTCTCCGATCGGGGTGCGCTCCCGGGAGCCCGGATCGACGAAGGGGGCTTCGCCGTCGGGGCTGTTGATCACCATGCGCCCGAGACCGAAGGGGGTGCCGCGGCCGAGGTGGAGGATCTCGGTGGCCCGGAGGAGCGGAGTGAAGGGGGCGAGGTCGCCGGCGATCTCGACGGTCCCCAGGAAACCTCCCATGTTCATCAGGGTGTGCTGGTGGGCGTTGTAGCGCTCCCAGTCGTGCCATTGGAGGTCGCAGCGGACGAGCTCGATCTGGTGCGCCTCGGCGAGGAGGCGGTCGAGATTCCAGTCGAGGACGGCGTCCTGGACATGGAAGAAGGCCACCTCGAAGACGCGGCGGGCCATGGCGGCGACGAGCTCGGGGAAGGTGACGGTCTCGACCTGGTCGTCCTCGATGCGCAGGCGGGTCGGGGTGAGAAAGTGGAGCACCGCGCCGCGGCCGGGGATCGGGTCGTCGGACGGGTAGCTCGGCCGGGTGCTGCCGCGGCCGCGCATGCGGCCGTCGCCGAGGACGACGCGCCAGGAGCCGTCCGGCGTCTGCACGAGCGCGCTCTCCAGGCGGAAGGGCACGCGGTTGCGGCCGAGGCCGGCGACGGCCATGCGCTCACAGGCGAGGAGCGCATAGAGCTGCAGATCGGTGGCGCGGCCGAAAAGGAGAAGGTCGAACTCCAGGGGATCGCCGGCTTCGAGATGCCGGGCATTATTGGGCTCGGACGGCGCGGCCGGCTCGAAGATGTAGGAGCGCGGAATGATCGGCAGGTCGGCCAGCGGAGCCGGCACCGTGCCCTCGAAGACGGGCTCGAAGAGCAGGGTATGGTAACAGTCGTTGCGCAGCAGGCAGGTGGCGCACGGCTGCTCCGGCGTCGCGACGCAGACCGCCTTGCGCAGGGCATGACCGAACGCGCCGCGCAGCATCGATCCCTTGTAGGCAGGCAAAGTCGCCGCCTGCTGAGCCCGGAGCGTCAGGCGCAGGCGAAGGTAAGGAATCCGCGGGATGGAAAAAAGACTGTCAGTCAAGCAGCCCAATACTAGCAAAAAGGCGAAAGAGGTGCGCCCTCACCCCCGGCCCCTCTCCCAGCTCCCCCCGCCCTTCCCCGGGAGAGGGGAGAAAAGCAACGACAAGAACCGAGGAGAAGTTTTTCTTGCTTGTCCCCCCTCTCCCGGCGGGGGCGTGGGGGGAGCCGGGAGAGGGGAGGGGGTGAGGGCCCTACGCCTTCTTGAACTTCAGAGACACCGAGTTCA
>DATARD010000360.1:0-19124 GCA_036264355.1 Thermoanaerobaculia bacterium | reverse complement strand
TGGAGAGGGCGCAAGGTCTGATCGCGGAGGAGGCCACCAAGGCTCAGGCCCGGGAGCTTGCTCTTCTCGCGGCCACGATTGCGGGGCATCTGGGCGCTTCCTATCACCCCGATTCGATTGCTGACCTCAAGGCTCTTGCCCACGCGACCGCGGCAGCGGCCGGCCCGCCTGGCGCCGACTCTTTCGACACGCTGCGGCAGGTGGCGGCGGCCGTGACAGCCCTCGACCAAGGCACGGGTGATCCGGCCGTGGCGCGGGACGTGATGGCCTTTTTGTCACAAGTTTTTCCAAAGGGATGACGGAGAACGGACGTGCTGGTCGTCTGGCGCGTTCCGGACCGGCAAGCAGCCGGATAGCGACTACAGCAGCTTGTCCACCGTGATCGGCAGATCCCGCACCCGCTTGCCCGTCGCGTGGTAGACCGCGTTCGCGATGGCGGCGGCGGCTCCGGTGATGCCGATCTCTCCGACGCCGCGGCAGCCGAGGGTGTTGATCACCGGGTCGGGATGGTCGATGAATTCCACCTCGATGGGGACGAGGTCGGCGTTGACCGGGATGTGGTAGTCCGCGAAGCTGTCGGTCACCGGGCGGCCGGTACGCGGATCGTAGACCGTGTGCTCCATCAGCGCCATGCCGATCCCCATGACGATGGCGCCGGTGATCTGGCTCTCGGCGGTGCGGGCGTTGAGGATGCGCCCGCCGTCGACGACGGAGACCCAGCGGGTCACCCGGACGAACGGCAGCAGGGGATCGATCTTGACCTCGCAGAACTGCGCTCCGAAGGAGTGGACGTTGTGCGCCTTGATCTTCGGATCGTCGGGCTTGACCGAGACCTCGGCTTCGACAGCGGGCAGGCCGACGCGCTGCAGGAGATCGGAGTAGGAAGGGCTCCCAGATGGATCCAGACCGGGGATCTTCGCCTTGACGGCCGCGGCGGCCTGGACGATCGCTTCGCTGACGCTGGCGGCGGAGCAGGAGCCGGCGGAGAAGGGCGCCTCGGGGAGATCGGTGTCTCCAAGCTCGAAGGTGACGCGGTCGACCGGCAGGTCGAGGGCGTCCGCCGCGACCTGGGTGAAGACGGTGTAGGAGCCGGTGCCGAGCTCCTGCGTCGCGGCCTGGACGAGCGCGCGGCCGTCGGCGGTGATGCGCACCTTGGCGGAGGACGGCTGGCGCTTGCCGGGATAGAACGCGGTCGCCATGCCCCAGCCGACGAGGAGATCGCCGTCCTTCATCGAGCCGGGCTCGGGCTTCCGGTTCTTCCAGCCGAACCTGGCGGCGCCGCGCTGATAGCACTCCTTGAGATGCTTGCTTGACCAGGGCTTGCCTTCGGCCGGATCTTTCTCCGCGTCGTTGCGCAGCCGCAGGTCGAGCGGGTCCATTCCGAGGGCGTAGGCGAGCTCGTCCATCGCGGATTCGAGGGCGAACGTGGCGGGCGATTCGGCGGGCGCGCGCATCGGTGTCGGCGCGCCGACATTGAGCCGCACCAGCTTGTTGATCGCCGCGACGTTGTCGCAGGCGTACATCTGCTTGGAGGTTACCGCGCCGCACGGCGCGACGAATTCGGTGAGCGGCGAGGCGGGGTTGAGCGTCTCGTGGCGGATGGCGGTCAGCGTGCCGTCGCGGCGGGCGGCGAGCGCCAGCTTCTGGATGGTGTGCGGCCGGTGTCCGATGGAGGTGAACATCTGGGCACGGGTGAGGGCGAGCTTGACCGGCCGGCGCACCTCGCGCGCCGCCATCGCCGCGAGGATGGTGTGCGGCCACTGATGCCCCTTGCTGCCGAAGCCGCCGCCGGTGAACGGACAGAGGACGCGGACGTTCTGGCGCGGCACGCCGAAGACGCCGGCGAGGACGTTGCGCGTGCCGACCACCGCCTGCGTGGCGTCCTCGACGGTCAAGTGGTCGCCCTCCCAGGCGGCGACGGTCGCCCCGGGCTCCATGGGATTATTGGTCTCGACCGGGATCGTGTAGGTCGGCTCGACCTTGACGATGTCCCCGGCCGCGAGGGCGGCCTCGACGTCGCCGCGGTGGTGCTGGGCGTCGTCTCCTCCCAGGGCTTTTTCCGGAAAGGTCGCGTTCGGCTCCGCCGCGACCATGTCGAGCACCGGCGTGTCCTCTTGATAATGCACCCGAAGGAGCGAGGCGGCGTGCCGTGCTTGGTCGAGCGTCTCCGCGATCACGCAGGCGATGTGCTGGCCGGCGAAATGGACGGCGTCGCTGGAGAGCGGCATCAGCTTCTCGCCGAGGTTGCCTCCCAGGCCGCCACCGGATTGCGGCTTGTCCTGGAGCTTCGGCGCGTTCTCATGGGTGAGGACGGCGACGACGCCGGGAGCGCGGAGGGCGGCGGCGGTGTCGATCGACAGGATGCGTCCCTTGGCGATGGTGCTCTGCACAATGACGGCGTGGGTCAGATGCTCCGGCCGGAAATCCTCGGCGTACTTCGCGCCGCCGGTGACCTTCAGGCGTCCATCCACGCGTTCAAGAGGCTTGCCGACCGCTGCGCTCATGGGGAGTCCTCCTTCATACGCTCCCGGCTGCTGCAAAAAACGCTCCTGTCCGGCTCGCTTCGGCCGGCTGGACGCACTGTCCTTGTGGGATGGTTTGACCCACCTACTCTCAGTTGGTAGCATTCCCGGGCTCGACCCCGAGCCCTGAAACGATGCCACGCCTAGCCCGGAGAGGGCGTCAGAGGTAACCACGAATGAGTGAGAACGAAGCCCACCTGTTTACGTCGGAATCCGTGACGGAGGGTCACCCGGACAAGGTTGCCGACCAGATCTCCGACGCGATCCTCGACGAGGTCCTGCGTCAGGACCCCACCGGCCGCGTGGCCTGCGAGACCCTGGTCACCACCGGTCTGGTGCTGCTGGCCGGCGAGATCACCACCAAGGGATATGTCGACTTCGCCGGGATCGCCCGCCGGGTCGTGCAGGACATCGGCTACACCGACACGGCGTACGGCTTCGACGGCGCGAACTGCGCGGTCATCTCGGCCATCGATCCGCAGTCGCCGGACATTGCCCAGGGAGTCGACACCGGCGGCGCCGGCGACCAGGGGCTGATGTTCGGCTTCGCCTGCCGGGAGACGCCGGAGCTGATGCCGGCGCCGATCATGATCGCCCACCGGCTCACCAACCGCCTGGCCGACGCCCGCCGCGCCGGCGTCCTGCCCTGGCTGCGGCCGGACGGCAAGAGCCAGGTGACGGTCGAGTACGACGGCACCCGCGCGGCGCGTGTCCACACCGTGGTCATTTCGACCCAGCACGATCCGGACGTGACGAACGAGCAGATCAGCCGCGACGTCATCGAGACGATCATCCGGCCGACCATTCCGGCCGAGCTGCTCGACGACAAGACCATCTTCCACATCAATCCCACCGGGCGGTTCGTCATCGGCGGTCCTCAGGGCGATTGTGGTCTGACCGGGCGCAAGATCATCGTCGACACCTATGGCGGCTACGGCCGGCACGGCGGCGGCGCCTTCTCGGGGAAAGATCCGACGAAGGTCGACCGCTCGGCCTGCTACATGGCGCGGCACATCGCCAAGAACCTGGTGGCCGCCGGCCTGGCGGAGCGGGTCGAGGTCCAGCTCGCCTATGCGATCGGCGTCGTCGAGCCGGTCTCGGTGCACGTCGACTCCTTCCACTCCGGCACCATCTCGGACCGCCGGATGGAGAAGCTGATCCGCGACCAGTTCCCGCTGTCGCCGCGCGGCATCATCGAGTATCTCGATCTGCGCCGGCCGATCTACCGCAAGACCGCGGCCTACGGCCACTTCGGACGCGACGACGCGGACTTCCGCTGGGAGCACACCAACCGGGTCGAGGATCTGCGCACCGCGGCCGGAGTCGCGGTGCCGGTCACGGCTTAGGCGGCGTCTCGGACGGCGCCGCGGCGAGCCTCACCCCCCTAACCCACCTCTCCCATCCCCACCCTGCCACCGGGAGAGGGGGGAACCATGATTCTTTTCTGCTCTTCTTTTGGGAGGTGGCGCCCCTCTCCCGGCGGGCGGGAGGGGGTGGGAGAGTGGTCGGGGGTGAGGCTTCAACGGCGCGGACAAAGAAATAACCGCTCAGTCTGCTTCCTTCTGGGCCGCGTCCACCGTCTCATCCGCCCAGTTCTTTCCGTACTTCAGGACGTCGTGCTTGAGCAGGTCGAAGTCCCCTTGCCGGGGACCCGGCCGCGCATCGCGATAGACCGTGTCGCAGCGGTAGCAGACAGGCGCGTCCTTGAGCCGCCGGTAGAGCCACAGATCGACGAGGCCGAAGGCGGGGAGGGAGAGACCGAACGTCCACGGGACGAGCACGGCGCCCGCCGCCACCAGGGCACAGCCGAGAGCGCGGTTGAAGTCGCGCTGGCGATAGAGGTGGCGGCAGCCGCAGAGCGGGCAGACCTCGACGGCGGTTTCGCTCCAACCGGTGGCGGCCACCGGTCGCGAGGCGCCGCAGTTGGGACAGGCGAGCTCCGGGATCCCCGGCGTCAGCACCGCGGGGAAGGGGAGACCGCAGGAGCGGCACTGCGTCCGGATGCGCATTCAGACGGGGACGCCGGTGGTCATGCTGAGGTAGAACGCGGTGATCTCGCCGATGAAGGTGCCCACCACCACGACATAGAGGATGCCGGTGGCCGACTGGTTCGAGCGCTGGCGGGCGCAGTGGAGCGACATCCAGACCAGCGGCAGGACGATGGCGAGCCCCCAGAGCAGGCGGAACCAGAAGAAGATCCCCTGCCCTTCGAAGCCGGCCACCAGGCGGAGCGGATGCGGATCGATCCGTTCGTCGACGCCCGCGGCCACGGCGAGGCTGGCGCCGACCGCGAAGATGCGCAGGAAGACCGTCGCGAGGAGCACGCGGCAGAAGACCACCAGATGGCGGAAGGTCAGCCGCGGCGCCACCAGATACCAATGACCGAGCAGCATCGTGATCAGCGACCAGCCGAGCAGCAGGGCCGAGCTGAGCAACCCGAGATCGAGCAGCGGGCCGCGGTAGGGGAGGGGCGTCAGCGCCGGCACGATGTGCGGTCCGGCGAGGAGGAGCGCTGCCAGACAGCCGGCCAGCGACAGGGTGAGCGGCCAGCGGCCGAGCCGCCAGCGCTCCTTCCAGATCGCGCCGTAGTAGAGGAAGGCGCCGGCCAGGGAGACGAGCAGCGAGGCCACCCCGGCCGCGGGGCGGTCGCCGAACGGGCGGAACGGATGCAGCCAGACCACCGCCACGGCGAGCGCCAGCAGGCCGAGCACGACGAGCGCGTTCATCTGGAAGTAGCCGCGCCCCAGGTCATCCTCGGGGATCCAGTAGAGAGTCGACAGGGAGCCCGCGACGACGGACAGCAGGAACAAGAGGAAAACACCCATGAGGCCCGCATCTTAGCAGCCCGGAGGGCGCTCGCGAGGACATTGGGAAAGCAAGCCCCGTCTTCCTTTCGCCTCCTGCCGGACGGCGCCTGGATTTCATCTGGACAGGGGGCGACCGGGGTGTTAGCCTAGCAAGAGTCATCGAACGACATCTCGGCTATGGCAACTCTGGATCATCCTGAACTGAGGGAATCGCTCAACAATCTCCTGAAGACCTCCCGTCCTCGGCTGGAGCGAGTCCTCAGGAATTTTGAAGTGCCTCCCGAAGACGCGGAGGACATCCTTCAGGATGCCCAGCTCACCCTGCTCTACAAGTGGGACAAGGTGCGCAGCCCGGAGAGCTGGCTGATCGGCACGGTCAAGAAGAAGTGCATCATGTACTGGCGCAAGCGCCGGGGCAGCCTCTGCGAGGCCGTCGACACCGCGATCCTCGACCTCATCGCGCTGCCGCAGGCCCCCGAGCAGGAGCGCACCGAGCTCACCTGCGACCTGAACCGCGTCCTCGCGAAGCTTTCGGCGCGGTGCCGCTCCCTCCTCAAGCTGCGCTACGGCCTCGGCTATGGTCCGACCGAGGTGGCGGAGCAGATGGGGTACCAGACCTCCAGCATCCGCAAGGTCACCAACCGGTGCCTCGCGGCCCTGACCCGCCAACTCCTGGCGGTGGGGTTCCACGTCGAACAGCCGATCGTCGAGGAGCCGCACGATGGATAGACATCCTTCTCCCGAATTGTTTTTCGACTTTCTCGACGGCCGCCTGAGCCGCCGCCGCAGCCGCGAAGTGGTCCGCCATCTTCTCGACGGCTGTCCGGTCTGCTCGGCGCTCCCTGCGAGCCGCGCTCTCGGCTTCGAGTATTCGACGGCGTTCGCCGCCGCCGGGCAGGATCTCGAGGAACGCCAACAGGCGCTTGCCAGGGAGCGGGCGGAGGCGCCGGAGCAGCTCCGCGAGATCGCGGTGCAGCCGTTCTACCGGCAGTGGATCATGGTCACCGACAGCCCGCGCTTCCGCACCTGGGGATTTTGCGAGCTGCTGCTCGACGCCTGCCGGGAATGGGGCTTTCAAGACCCGCCGCGGGCTCTGCAGATGGCCCGGCTCGGCGTCGAGGCCGCCGACCGTCTCGACCGCGAACGCTACGGCGAGGCGCGGGTCAACGATCTGCGCGCCCGCGCCTGGGCCATCCTGGCGAATGCCGAGCGCATCCTCACCGACTTCAGAGCGGCGGAGAAGAGCTTTGCCCGGGCCGAGGGGCTGCTCAGGGAAGGGAGCGGCGAGCCGCTCGACAAAGCGTTTCTCCTGCTGCTCAAAGCCTCCCTGTGCGGCCATCAACAGCGCTTCGCCGAGGCGTTCGGGCTGCTCGACCGGGTGGAGCGCATCGCGCAGCGCTGTGAGGACCGCCACCTGCGCGGCAAGGCGCTGATCACCCGGGGATTCCTCGCCGGCATGGCGCAGGAGCCGGAGCAGTCCTTGCAGCACCTGCGCGAGGGTTTGCAATTGGTCGATCCCGAGCGCGAGCCACGGCTCATGGTGGCTGCCTGTCACAACCTGGTGCTTGGCCTCACCGAGAGCGGCCATGCCCGGGAGGCGGCAGACCTGCTGGAGCACAGCCGGCCTCTCTACCAGTCGCTCGGTGACCGCATGAGCCTGATTCGCTTGACCTGGCTCGAGGGGAAGATCGCCTTGGGCTGCGAGGATCTGGACCGCGCCGAAGCGCTGCTCCTCGAAGCGCGGAGCCTGCTCGCGGAGCGAGGGCTCGGGTATGACACCGCTCTCCTCGGTCTCGACCTGGCGCGGCTCTACGCCCGGCAGGGGAGGGGAGCCGAGATGCGCCGCCTCGCCGAGGAGATGCTCCCGATCTTCAGATCCCGGGAGATCCGCCGGGAGGCGGTCTCGGCCCTCATCGTCTTTCAAAACGCCGCCGCCTTGGAACGAGTCACCCTGGGGATCGTCCAGGAGCTGAGCGATTCCCTCCTGGATAGCAACAGTGCGCCTGGTCTCCGCTTCCGCGACCCGGTGTGACCTAAGTTAAAATTCGAACCTGGAATGGACTCTCCGATTCCACCCCAATCGGAGGAGCCTGCCCTCGAAGAGATCCTGGCGCGGATCGAGCCTAGGCTCAAGAGGATTCTTTTTCGCCATCGGATCCCTGCACAGGATGCGGACGACCTCCTGCAAGAGACCATGTTGATCATGGTCTCCAAGGCTGGAAGTATCCGCAATCCAGAAGCCTGGATTCTGGCCACCCTGGCCAACCGGTGCATCATCTACTGGCGCCGCCAGCGCAGCCGGTTGTGGGATCAGGTCGACACCGCCATCCTGGAGCTCCTGGCCGATCCCGAAGCGCCGGCGCAAGAGAAAGAGGAGCTCCGGCTCGATCTCGACAGCCTGCTGGCAGAGCTTCCCGAGCGCTGCCAGTCCCTGCTGCGCCTGCGGTACGGCTTCGGTTGCACGGCCGCGGAAACGGCGGAAAGGATGGGCTACTGTAAATCCAGCATCCGCAAGGTGACCCACCGCTGCCTCGCCACCCTCACCGAGCGACTCCTGGGAGCCGGTTTCCAGCCGCATGAAACCTGACGCCGGTCCTCCGGTGTCCCGCGTGCTAGACTTGGTCTCTGGAAGTTTAATGTATCAATAACTTATGTCAACCCGGGAAGATGAGCACCCTGGACCATCCTCAAGTCGACACTTCCCTTGACGAGTTCCTCAGGAGCGTTCGACCCCGTCTCAAGGCATTGTTCGTCCGCTACAATATCCCACCGCAGGACACCGAGGACATTCTGCAACAGGCTCTCCTGGCCCTTGTCTACCAACGCCACGACATCCGTGACGCCGAGAGCTGGCTCATCGGGACACTGCGCAACAAGTGCCTCCTCTATTGGCGCGAGCACCGCCGGAAGCTCTATGAGGCGGTGGATGCGGCGGCTCTCGAACTGATGGCGGAGCCGATCCCGCCGGCCCAGGAGACGACGGATCGACGACGCGACCTGGTGAGCGCGATCGAGCAGCTTCCGGAGCGGTGCCGGTCCATTCTGTGGTTGCGCTATCAGGGCTATGAGGCCATGGAGGTCGCTGACCGCCTGGGATACAGCCAGGCCAGCATCGGCAAGATCTCGAAACGCTGCCTGGCGGCTCTGACCCGCCGTCTGCTGATGAGCGGCCAGGCCAAAAAGTAGCCCTGCGGCTCAGGTCCGCACCCCCAGGAAGAGATACACCCCGAGCATGGAAAACACCGCGCCGGGGCTCCAGACGGCCACCGCGGCGGGGAGCGCTCCCGCCTCTCCCATCTTGGTGAAAAAGGCGTAGACCCCGAGGAAGATCATCCCCAGGACCACCGAGAAGCCGATCCCATAGAGCGCTCCCTGCTTGCCGAGGCGAAACGCGAAGGGCAGGCCGACCAGCGCCATGATGAGCGACACGACCGGGAAGGCGATCTTGTTGTAGAGCTCCACCTGGAGCTCCGGGGCGGCCTGGCCGCTCTCCTTGAGCTCCTCGATGTACTCCTTCAGCTCGCCATAGCGCATCTGCTCCGGGGGCCTGATCTCCGAGTCGAAGTAGCTCGGCGTCTCCGGGTAGTTGACGATCTTCGGCACGTCGAACCGCTTGTACGAGGTCACGTCGACGCCGGCGAAAGAGCGGGACCAGCCGTTGGTGAAGACCCAACCGTCGCCGATGAACTGCGCCGTCTCGGCAGACAGCCGGCGGCTGAGGCGGTGGGTGGCGTCGAAGTCGAACACCTGGAGGCGCTGCAGAGTCTGCTGCTGGGGATCGTAGTGGAGATAGTTGTAGATGTAGCGGCCCTGGCCGAACAGCCACTGCCGGTCGGCGCGCCGGTAGGTGTGGACGGTCGCGTTGCCGCGGATGCGGTCCTTGAGCTGGGCCACCTTTTCGTTGGACGCGGGCAGCACCTCCGACTCCAGGTAGACAGAGAAGAGAGTCACCAGAAGCGAGACGGCGAGAGCCGGGAGAGCCAACCGGTAGAGGCTGACCCCCAGCGCCTTGCAGGCGATGATCTCGTTCTTGCGGGCGAGCAGACTGAAGGTCATCAGCGTCGTGACCAGCACCACGATCGGCGCGATCTCGTAGAACATCTGGAGCGACAGATACTTGTAGTAGTTGAGGACGAGCCCGTTGGCGACCTTGTTCTTGAGGATGTCGTCGATCGTCTCGCTCAGGTCGAAGATGATGAACAGGGAGATGCCGGACAGCACGACCAGGGAAAAGACCATGGAGAACTGGCGGACCACATAGCGGTCGAGGAGGTTGGGGAAGGCCAGGCGGAGGCGGGGGAGGAGGAGCACCAGGTCCCGGCGCCGGGCCTTGCGCTCCGGCATCGACGCTTCCCGGATCTCGCGCCGGCGTTGCTGCTCCTGGCGCCGCTCCTGCCGCAGTCCCTGGCGGATCCCCTTGAGACGGAGCAGGCCGCCCCAGATGTCTTCCCGGACCCAGCGGTCGACACGGCTCATGAGGAGGCTCTTGTCCCGGTTGCGGCGGATCAGGAGAAAGATGCCGCAGACCGCCAGGAGAATGTTGGGGGCCCACATCGCCAGCCATCCCGGCATCTTGCCGAACCGTGCCGCCTCTTCGCCGTTGTTGAGCATGATGTAGTAGACGACGATGACTCCGATCGAAAGGGCGAAACCGGAGGCCTTGCCGCCCCGCCGGTTGTTGATCCCGAGGGGGAGGGCGAAGAGGCCGAAGACCATGCAGGCCATGGGGATCGAGAACTTCTTGTGGATCTCCACCTCGGCCAGGTTGTGCTGCTCGGCATTGACCGTGGGATCTTCCCGCAGATCACGCAGCTCCTGGATGGTGAGCTCGCGGATTCCCTTCGAGACCGACATCTTGGCCTTCCGGCCGGAGGTGAACTGGTCGTCGAGGATCAGGTCGAGCCGCTTGTGCCGGCTGATCTCGTAGCGGTCCGGAGCGTTCATGTCCACCTTGTGGCGCACCGCGTTGTACAGACGCAGGATCACCTTCTCGCCGGTCGGGTCGACCCGCACCTCGCCCTGGTCGGCGATGGTGATCTGGTTGGTGGCGCCGGTCGGGAGGGATTCGGCGAGGAAGACCCCCTTCCAGCGTTTCTCGCCCTGCGGCACCTCGAACACGTAGACGACTTTGCCTTCCCACTCCTCATAGAAGACCCGCGGCTGCACCTGCTGCGAGATGCTCTGCGTCATGATCTCGAGGCGTAGCTCCTGAAGGGAGTGGTTGCCCCAGGGGAGGGCATAGACCATCAGGAAGGTGTTGAGCAGGGTGAAGAAGCCGGAGAGGATCAGGATGGGCTTGTAGAGGGCCAGCAAGCTGATCCCGGACGACCGGATGGCGATCAGCTCGCTGTCCGACGACAGGCGGCCCACGGCGATCAGGATGCCGAACAGGAGCGACATCGGGAGGGTCAGGACGACGATGTTGGGCAGGGTCAGCAGCAGCAGTCTGCCGACGATCGACGCCGGCAGGCCGCGGCGGATGATCATCTCGGCGGACTGGAAGAGGAAGCGGACCAGGAGAATGAAGGTATAGACTAGGAAGCCCAATCCCAGGGGGCCCAGGATTTCCGCGATGATGTAGCGACTCAGTCGGTTGCGCACAGCGCCATTCTATGGGCCGGGATCGTCCCTGCCAACCCTGCCAACCCTGCCAACCCTGCCAACCCGAAAGGAGGCACGCCGTGAAGATTCGCCTGGAACGCAGGTACCGGTTCAGCGCCAGCCATCTCTATCGCCGCGCGGATTGGTCCGAGGAAGAGAACCGGCGCCGCTTCGGCAAGTGCGCCAATCTGCCGGGACACGGCCACAATTACAGGCTCTACGTCACCGTCGAAGGGGCCATCGATCCGCGGACCGGCTTCGTGGTCGACCTCGGTGCCCTGGACTCCCTGGTCGGAGAGCGCATCGTCGAACGCCTCGATCACCAGCACCTCAACGCGGCCCTGCCGGAGTTCGCCGACGGTGGGGAGATTCCCTCCAGCGAAAATCTCATCCGTTGGATCCACACGCATCTGGCCGGAGAGCTGCCGGCCGGCGTCGATCTCGTCCGCCTGCGCCTGGAGGAGGACGAAGACCTGGCGGCAGAGTGGACGGCTTGACGGCCAGCCGGCCCAGGAGCCGCCCGCGCGGGCGCGTTAACATAATGCGCCTTATCGGCGATGCATCCGGGGGTGAAGCGGAAGGAAGACTGGCAGGGGCTGCAGCGGCTACTGCGTTGCTTCTTGGCGGAGATCGCCGAGGATCTGCTCCAGCGCACGGATCAGATCTTCCTTGTCGACCTCGCTCTGCCGGAAGGTCAGCGACAGACTATAGCTCCGGTCCGGCGACTTGAACCGGAACACGTAGGGCCGCCGCCGGCCGCCCTTGGCCTTGTCGCCGCCGTGACGCAGGCGTTGGCGCAGGTCGTCACGGTTCAGACCGCGCCGGGCGACTTCCTCCAGGAGGTCGATCATCTCAGCCTCGTCGCCGGCCTTCAGGACCTCCAGCAGCAGCGACTTCGAAGTGATGGCCAGGGCCTGGACCGTGTCGCGGACCCGCGGCGGCATCTGCAACAGAGACAGGCTTTCGGTGACCACCGTCCGGGACTTGCCCACGGAGGCGGCGATCTCCTCGTGGGTGTAGCTGTGGTTCTCGGCCAGCATCCGATATCCCTCGGCCTCTTCGAAAGGCGTCAGGTCTTTTCGCTGGAGGTTCTCGATCAGGGCGATCTCGAGCGCCTCTTGCTCCGAGACGTCCATCTCGATGACCGGCACCTCGTAGAGGCCCGCTTCCTGGGATGCCCGGTAGCGGCGCTCGCCGGAGATGATCCGGTATTGGATGCCAAGGGGGACGCCGGCCGGCGCCAGCTCCCCCTCGTCCTCGATCTCCGGACGCGGGCGGACGAGGATGGGCTCCAGGATCCCCTTCTCACGGATCGACGCGACCAGCTCGTCCAGGTCTCCCATCGCCGAGCGAGGCTGGTTCGGATCCGGCTCGATGGTCGAGAGGGGAACCATCTTCCCCACCGGCGTCTCGTGCCGGGCGGAAAGCTCCTCGACGAAGTGAGTATCGTGGCGCATCTTGACCCGCACCGGGAGACCGCCTCGCTTGCGGGAAGGCTCAGACACGGCTCAGCACCTCTTCCGACAGCCGGTAATATTCATAGGCCCCTGTGGAGCGCGGCGCGAAAGTAAAGATCGACTCGCGATAGGCGGGGCTCTCTTCCAGCCGGACGCTCTTGGTGATCACCGTCTCGAATACCCGGGAGCCGAAGACGCGCTGGATCTGCTCGTAGATGTCCTTGGCGAGCAGCGTCCGCTTGTCGTACATGGTGATCAGGGCGCCGAGGATCTGGAGCTGAGGATTGGCGCGGACCTTGATCTTGTCGATCGTCTCCAGCAGGTCGTCCGTGCCTTCCAGGGCGAAGTAGCTGGCCTGGATCGGCACCAGGACGTGCGTCGCCGCCACCAGCGCATTCACCGTGATGATCCCGAGCGTCGGCGGGGTGTCGATGATGATGTAGTCGTAGGCGTCCTGAACGCTGGCGAGCTCGTCCTTGAGGCGGAAGTGGCTGTCGAGCTCGCCGAGCAGCTTCGCCTCGATCTTCGCCAGGGAGATCGTGGACGGAGCGAGAAACAGATTCTCGATCTTCTCCGCCGGCCGGATGATGTCGGCCAGGTGGACGTGGTCCTCGCTCAAGGCGTCGTACATGGACATCTTGAGCTGATGGATGTCGAGGAACGACATGGAGCTGTTCCCCTGCGGGTCGAGATCGACAACGAGGGTTTTGATGCCCTTGCTCGCCAGGGCTGCGGCCAGATTGATCGTGGTCGTGGTCTTGCCGACCCCGCCTTTTTGATTGGTGATTGCGATGATCATGGACGGCGGCAGTCTAAGAGAAGCCCCCCGCAGCGTCAAGGGAGACCACGGCGCGCCGCGCTTACCCCGGGAACGAATGTCGGCGCGCCGACATTCGCGGCAAAGCACTGCAAATCAGCGACTTAGAGGGAAGCTATAGCGGTCCGGACTACATCGTCCACTTGCCCAGCTCCTCGGGGCTGATCTCCTCGAGCCACTTCTTGAGTTTCTCCTCGTCTTTCACCTCGGTGGCCAGGTCGGCTGCCTGCGCCTTGTCGAGGACGGAACGGAGGACGAAGATGGGCGCGTTGGCGCGCAGGGCCAGAGCGATCGCGTCGCTCGGCCGGGCGTCGACGGGCACCGCCAATGCCCCCTGGCGGAGGTGGATGACGGCGAAGAAGGTGCTCTCCCGGAGGTCCGAGATCACGATCTTTTCGACGGTGGCCCCCAGTTGATCCAGGACCTGCCGCAGCAGGTCGTGCGTCAAGGGACGGGGAGGCTCCACGCCTTCGATGCGCAGGGCGATCGCATTCGCCTCGAAGACGCCGATCCAGATCGGCAGGAAAAGCTGGCTCTCGGTATCGCGGAGGATGACGATCGGGACGTTCGATGCCGGGTCGAGCATCAGCCCCTTGATTTCCACGCGGAGCTCCTGACTGGGGTCGCTCATACCGCTATTCTGCGGTCGGGCGTCCAGCAGGTCAAGCAAATCTATCCGGTCAAGCGGAACGCTCGCCGAGGAGGCTATAGGAGAGGGCTGAAGCGATGCGAACGCGGGTGACATCTCCCAAGGGGACCGGCTCGGCGCCCACCTGGAAGTTGACGATCCGGTGACAGGGGGTACGCCCGGTTTGGGTTCCCGCCTGTTTCCCCCAGCCGGTCACGACGACGTCATAGTGCTTCCCCACCAGATCCTGGTTGAGACCGCCCTGGATCTTCTCCTGGAGGGCGAAGAGACGTTGCAGGCGTTCCGCCGCGACCGCCGGCTCGACAGCGCCGCTGAGGCGCGGTGCGGCGGTACCGGGCCGGGGCGAGTAGGTGAAGGCGAAGACTGCGCTGAAGCCGACCTCTTCGAGGAGATCCAGGGTCTGCTGGAAGTCGTCTTCGGTCTCCCCGGGGAAGCCGACGATGATGTCGCTGGACAGGGCGAGCCCCGGCCGGGCGCTCCGGAGCCGCGCGGCCAGATCGAGGTACTCCCCGCGGGTGTATCCCCTTCCCATCCGGCGCAGCACCGCATCGGAGCCCGACTGGACCGGCAGGTGGAGGTAGGGGCAGATCGTCTCGTGCTTGCCGATCTGCTCGACCATGCGCGGCGTGAAGTCGCGCGGGAACGAGGTGACGAAGCGCAGCCGGCGCAGGCCGGGCAGGACCGCCACCGCTTGCAGGAGGTCGGCGAAGTCCAGATCGCCACCGGGCTCCCGCCAATGGTTCACCGTCTGCCCCAGTAGCTCGATCTCCTGAAAACCGTAGTCCAGAAGGTGGCGGACCTCTGCCAGGATCTCGGCGAGCGGGCGGCTGCGCTCCGGTCCCCGGGTCTGGGGGACGATGCAGAAGGTGCAGATCTTGTTGCACCCCTCGATGATGGTGACCATGCCCTTGTACTCGCCGTGGCGGGACACTGCGTCGAAGTCGTAGTGCCGTTCCTCGGGGAAGCCGACGGCGACGATCCGCTCCCCTGCCCGGCGGCGGGCGATGACGTCGTTGAGCTCACCGACCCGTGCCGGCCCCAGCACGAAGTCGAGGTCCGGGACGCGCCGGAGCGCCTTCTCCCCTTCCTGTTGCGCCACGCAGCCGCACAGCCCGATGAGCAGGTCCGCCTTGGCCCGCTTGAACAGGCGGTACTCGCCGAGGCGCGAGTAGACTTTCTGCTCCGCCTTCTCCCGCACGCTGCATGAGTTGAGCAGGATGATGTCGGCATCCTCGGGCTCGCGTGTGGGCAGGACGCCCTGCTGCATGAGCTGGCCGGTCATGCGTTGGCTGTCCAGCTCGTTCATCTGGCAGCCCCAGGTCTCGATGTAGACGCGGCGCGGTGTCGGAACGGGCCGAACAGGCCAAATGGGATTGCTGCTCATCGCACGGCTCCGTGATCCCCTGGTGGCTTCTGCTCCGCCGGCTGCTGATAGACCGAGGGCTCCTTCGACTCCAGCGTGCCCGGCTGCTTGCTCTTCTTCTCCGCCACCGGCTCTTGATCCGTCCCTTCACGCAACCAACCCGGCAGCGCGCCCGCCCGGCGCCCCTCTTCCTGGAAGTCCTCGAGCTCCTTCTTGGCGGCGTCGACTTCAGCGCGCGCCTTGCCCAGCCGGTCGAGGACGCGGTCCCATTCCGGCTTGATATGGGAGTCCCGGGCGTACGGATCGTTCTCGGCATAGAAGCGGCGGCGCCAGCCGGCAGCGCTCTGCTCCAGGTCCTTCACCTCTTCGGCCGACTTCTTCCAACGCGTCCGGATGTCGAGAGCGCGGCTACGCCAGTACGCTTCGTCGTGCGCCGCGTCCGCCCCCCCAGCGTCGCCGGGCTCGACGGCCTTCTTCTTGGCCGGGGCGGCATAGGTGAGCTGCCCTTTGGGAAGGTTCGGCAGGGTCTTGTCGGTGATCACCACTACCGAATCGCCGGCGACAGCGCGGCGCGCCCGTTCCGCCTTCGCCGTCTGCACCAGGCTCTTGGTGCCGGTGTCACCACCCGGATCGACGACGTCGGTGATGCCCGGCGTGCCCAGCGGCTTCTGGGCAGGTTCCGTTGCGAGCGGCGGAGCCGGCGAGGGGGCCGGCGTCGTCTCGGCTTCCGGCACGGGCGCCGGCGTGGTCTCGGTGGGAGCCGCCCGGTTCACCACCGGTGGCGATGGGGGCAAAGTGGAGCACCCGCTGAAGACGGCCAGCGGGAGCAGGAAGGCACCGTAGACGGACAGCCTGGGCATCGGGTTTTCCCTTCAGAGGACGGTCGACGTACCGGCTTGCTGCCGGAGAGAGATTTCTCGATCCAATTGATCCAGGAAGCTGTCGAGGTGCTGGCGAACCTCTCCGGCGGTCGAGAGCTGCATGCACTGGTGCGCCAGAGCCGCCAACTCCACCGAGGACAGGTCGCGGATCAGCGTCTTGATCTCCGGGATGCGGCGCGGGCTGACCGAGAGGCGCCGCAGGCCCATGCCGACCAGGAGGAGAGCGCAACGGGGGTCCGCGGCCATCTCGCCGCACAGCCCGACCTCGATCCCGGCCGCCTTCGCGTGGTCGATGACGGAGCGGAGCATGCGCAGGATCGCCGGATGGAGGGGCTGGTAGAGCTCGGCGACGTGCTCGTTGTTGCGGTCCACCGCCAGCGAGTACTGGATGAGGTCGTTCGTGCCGATGGAAAAGAAGTCGACCTCTTTGGCCAGCAGGTCGGCGATCACGGCGGCAGCGGGCACCTCGATCATGACGCCGAGCCGGACATCGCGCCGGAACGGCAACCCCTCGGCTTCGAGCTCGGCGATGACCTCGGCGGCGAAGGCCCGGAAGTCGCGCACCTCTTCGAGGCGGCTGATCAACGGCAGCATCACCCACAGGTCGCCGTAGACCGCCGCGCGGTAGAGCGCGCGGATCTGCGGGCGGAAGACGTCACGCCGCGCCAGGGTCAGCCGGATGCCGCGCAGGCCGAGCACCGGGTTCTCCTCTTCGGTCGCCATCATCTCGCGCGCCAGCTTGCGGCCGCCGAGGTCGTAGGTGCGGATGATCGCCGGGTGCGGCGCCGCCGCCTCGATGAGCCGGCGGTAGACCTCGACGTGCTCGTCTTCGGTCGGCAGGTGCGGGCTCTTCTCGATGTAAAGGAACTCGCTACGGTAGAGGCCGACGCCGGCGGCGCCGAAGCAGCAGGCTTCGTTGGCCTCCTCCGGCAGGTCGATGTTGGCCATCAGCAGGATCTCGACGCCGTCGCGGGTGATCGAGCCCAGGTCGCGCGTCGCCAGGAGGTCCTGGTCGCGGCTGCGCAGCTCCGCCTGGCGCCGCCGGTAGCGCTCCAGGGTCTCGGCGTCCGGATGGACGACCAACGTCCCGGTCGTGCCGTCGACGATGATCGACGCCCGGTCGATGAGGAGATTGGTCACCCCGCTCAGCCCGGAGACCACCGGCAGGTTGAGGGAGACCGCGATGATCGCCGTGTGCGAGGTGCGCCCGCCGGACTCGATGGCGAAGCCGATGACGTGCTCGCGGCCGAGGCGGATCACGTCGGACGGGGTCAGGTCGTCGGCGACGATCACCACGTCCTCGGGCACCTCCGAGAGATCGTGATGCGCGATCCCCTGGAGGCTCCGCAGGAGGTGGCGGCTGACGTCGGTCAGGTCCTCGCTGCGCTCCCGCAGGTAGGCGTCGTCCATCTGGGAGAACAGATCGTCGAGCTCTTCCGCGGTCTTGTGGACGGCCCACTCGGCGTTGACCTGCTGCGAGCGGATGCGCTCTTCGACCCGGCCGAGGAAGCGGGTGTCCGACAGCAGGAGGACGTGGGCGTCGAAGATCGCGGCGAGATCGCTTCCCAGGGTCTCGCCGGCCTTGGTACGCGTCCGCTGGAGCTCCGACTTGGCATGCGACGCGCCTTTGTGCAGCCGTGCCACCTCGGCTTCGAGATGCTCGGGCAGCAGGTGGATGCGAAAGATGTCGGGTCCCCGGGTCTCGATGACGACCGCGCGGCCGATGGCGATCCCTCCGGAGACGCCCAGGCCCTTCAGGATCTGCATCTCGGGTTGCTGCATTCAACTCTCCTCGTCAAATCGGTTGGCGATCAAGGTGGCCACGGCCCCCAGGGCCTCCTCCTCGTCGGGGCCCTGGCAGCGGATGGTGAGCTGGCTCCCCTGCCCCGCCGCCAGGAGGAGAATGCCGAGGATGCTCTTGGCGTCCACCTCTTCCCCTTCTCTGATCACGGTCACCCGGCTCTGATAGGCGCCGGAGGTGTGGACCAGCTTGGCCGCCGCGCGGGCGTGCAGACCCAGCCGGTTGACGATCTCCACCTCGCGCTCGATCATCGCTTGGCCTCCACGGGAACCGGCGGCCCGCACTTCTTTCCCGGTTGCATGTCGCTCCCCAGGCACAGGCTCCCCCGGGCTTTGCCCTGGAGCCAATACGCCATCTGCTCCAGGTCCAGCGGCTCTCCCGTCTGCTGGCAGGCAAGCCGGAGAACCATCGGCAGGTTCACTCCGGTCAGCACCTCGACATGGCCGAGCTCGAGAAAGGTGACGGCCACATTGGTCGGGGTGCCGCCGTACATGTCGGTCAGGATCAGCACTCCCTGCCCTTCATCCAGACGTTCGAGCGCGGCGCGGACTTTCGCCCGGGCTTCGTCGAAGGTGTCGTTCCAATCGAGAGACAGCGCCTCGATACCGGCCAGCCGGCCGGAGATGACCTGCGCCGCGGCGAGAAGCTCCCGCGCCAGGCCACCATGCGTCAAGATCAGCTTTCCGATCATCGTTTCCCCAACCCGCGCAGAGCGGGCGACAATTCCACAGCCTCAAACTTCCATGGTAAACGAACTGCCCGATTTTATGGATTATCTGCTGATGTCGCGGTGGATGACGCGCGCCGGCCAGCCCTGCCCTTCCAGACGGGCCTTGAGCCGCTCGCAGACCGCGACCGAGCGGTGGTGGCCGCCGGTGCAGCCCACCGCGACCGAGACATAGCTGCGGTTCTCCCGCCGGTAGCGCGGCAGGAGAAACAGGAGGAGATCGGTCAGCCGGTCGAGGAGCTCCGGGAAGTCGGGCTGCTGGTCGAGATACTCCTGCACCGGCGCGTCCTGCCCGGTCTGGGCGCGCAGGCCCGGCACGAAGTGCGGATTGGCGAGGAAGCGGACGTCGAACAGCAGGTCGGTGCCGTAGGGGATCCCGTGCTTGAAGCCGAAGCTGACCAGCGAGACGACCATCCCCGGCTCGGTCCGCGAGCCCGAGAACTCGCGGTAGACATGGGTGCGGATCTCGTGGATGGACCACTCGCTGCTGTCGAGGACC
>DATARD010000295.1:0-41522 GCA_036264355.1 Thermoanaerobaculia bacterium | reverse complement strand
CCTCCGGGCCGATGACTACACCGAATTGTCCGTGTTGTTGACGCCTCCACGCATACGATGTAGCCTGTTTTCTATGCGCACGACCTTGGATATCCCCGAAAGCCTGCTGGAAGAGGCGAGGAGTCTTCTGGGCTTCAAGTCGAAGACCGACACCGTCGTCCTATCGCTCCAGGAATTGATCCGCCACAAGAGGATCGAAGAGCTCCGGTCCATGCTTGGCAAGGTCAATCTTGAGATCGACATCCCAGCCTCACGGCGCCGTCCCCAACGGTCCTCGTGATTGTCGTCGACACTTCAGTCTGGATCGACGCCTTCCGCTCAGCCAAGGGAGCCGCAGCCCAGCATCTGGACCGGTTACTGGAGTCCGATCAGGTCGCGCTTGCGGCACCTGTCCGAGTGGAGATCCTCTCGGGCGCTTCAGTCGCCGATCGCGCTCGTCTGCGCCGGGTCCTTTCCGCGCTTCCCACCCTCTTTCCGAGCCAGTCGACCTGGGGACTCATGGAATCCTGGCTCGACACTGCGACTCGAGCGGGCGAACGCTTCGGAGTTGCCGATCTTCTGATCGCCGCCCTCGCGGTCGAGCAGGCGGCCCCTGTCTGGAGCGTTGACGGGGATTTCAAGCGGATGGCCCGGATCGGGCTCATCAAGGCGTATATTCCGTGAACGAAAGCGTTCCGAGCTTCGCCTATCCCGCCCCCAGCGCCCGTTCGACCTCCGGCAGGTCGATCAGCAGCGAGCCTCCCGAGACGGCGTGCGAGGGGTCGAACTCGTAGTCGCGGATGACGCGGCGGAAGACTTCGCGCAGGGCGCGCGCGCCGAGGCGGGGTTGGCGGGCGGCTTCGATGGCGATGCGGCGGACGGCGGAGGGGGAGAGGGCGAGGTGGATGCCCCGGCTGTCGAAGTAGGCGCGGGTCTGGTGGTAGGAGGAGTCGGGGGTGTCGAGGAAGATGTGCACCAACTCTTCAGGGCTCAGGTCGTTGAGCAGCACGATGGCGTCGAAGCGGGAGAGGAACTGCGGGCTCATTCCGTAGTCGAACAGGTCTTCGTTGCGCAGCCAGTCGCGCAGGTTGAAGATCAGCCGCTCGGTGACCTTGCCCCCTTCGACCACGGTCACCGGTTGCAAGGCGCCGCGGTCGCGGCCGATGGTGACGCGGTTGTAGACGGCGTCCCAGAGCCCCTCGAACGCACCGGCGCAGACGAAGAGGAGGCCGCTCGAATCGACCGTGGTCCGGCCGCCGCCCGCCCAGTCGGGCAGATCGAGCGCCACCGCCTCGTTCTCGATCAGGGTGAGCAGCGCTTCCTGGGCGCGGATGCCGGCCACGTTCGGCTGGCCGCCGACGTGGGAGCGGATCTTGTCCACCTCGTCGACGAAGACCAGGCCGGAGGCGGCGCGCTGGAGCACCGCCTCGAACGGCATCTGCGGTCCGAGCTTCTCGCGGGCGCGCTCCAGCAGCCGGCCGAGCACCGCTTCGCCGGGCCGGCCGCGCAGGGCTTCATCCCCCAGCACGTTGGCGTGGATGCGGATCACCGTCGAGCGGACGGCGAGCGTGGGATTGGACGCCAGGTAGGTCTCGACCGTGCGCATCAGGGTGGTCTTGCCGGTGCCCGACGAGCCGATCATCAGGATGTTGCCGACCCGCAAGCCGCCGAGGTGCTTGGAGAGCGCCACCGCCATCTCGCGGATGGAATCGGGCTGCCCCATCACCCGTCGCGCCAGGGCGTCGGCGATCTCGACGGGGCCGGGGGCTCCGGAGGTGCTGATCATCGGGCGACCATCATACGCGCATCAGCACCGCGCCCCAGTGCAGGCCGGCGCCGAGTGCCGCGAAGGCGACCAGGGAGCCCGGCGGGGCCATCCCCTTCTGGCGGGCTTCGTGGAAGGCGATGGGGAGGGTGCCGCTCGTGGTGTTCCCATATTTCTGGATGTTGTTGTAGACCTTGCTGTCCGGCAGGCCGAGGATCTGCTGCGCCTTCTCGTTGATCCGCAGGTTGGCCTGGTGCATGATCAGCAGGTCCAGATCCGCCGTGCTGTAGCCCTGCCGTTCCAGGACCTCGCGCGTCGCCTCGGGCATGCGGGTCACCGCCAGCTTGAAGACCGCCTTGCCGTCCATCACCGGCACCGTGTCCGCCGCCGCGATCATCTCCGCGGAGACGAAGGGGCGGCGCTGCGAGCCGCCACCCGGGACGTAGAGGATGTCGCGATGGTTGCCGTCGCCGTAGAGGGCGTGGTCGAGGATGCCCCGGCTCTCCTCCACCGGACCGGCGCGGAAGGCCATCGCGCCGGCGCCGTCGCCGAACAGCACGAGGAGATGGCGGAAGCGGGAGTTCCACTCCATCTCCTCCGGCGACAACGGACCCTCATCGCGCCCGTGCAGCACCTCGAAGGTGCGGGCCGAGAACGGCATCAGGGAGGTGTGCACGTCGGTGCCCACCAGGAGGACGGTCCTGGCGACGCCGCCGCGGATCAGCGCGTCCACCACTTGCAGGCCGTAGGCGAAGCCGGCGCACTGCTGGCGGATGTCGAGCACGGGTAGCGGGCGCAGGCCGAGCTTCTGCTGGATCAGCGTGCCGGTGCCGGGGAAGTAGTGGTCCGGCGTCATGGTGGCGCAGACCACGTAGTCGACCTCCTCCGGCGCGACGCCCGCGTCGGCCAGCGCCGCGCGCGACGCTTCGGCGCCGAGGTCGGAGGAGGCGGTCCCGGCGTGCACGTAGTAGCGGGTCACGACGCCGCTGCGCTCGCGGATCCACTCGTCGCTGGTTTCGATGATCCGCGCCAGCATGTGGTTGTCGATTTCGAGCGGCGGGATCGCGATCCCGGTGCCGGCAAGAACAGCGCGAACGTGGGTCATCAGAGCAGTCTCCCCGAACCGAGCGAAAAAAGAATCACCGAAAAAAGATCAATCAGCGCCGGAGTCCATCCGGGTGCGTAGGCGCGGGTCCTGCCCCGGGACGTACAGAACGGTGAGATCACCTTTCTTGACGAACCGGTAGCGCAGATTGGGCCGCTTGCCGTCGAGCCCTTCCGGCGTGGTCGGCGTGTAGAGCCAGACTTCGAGCGGCGGCCCGTTGGCGATCGGAGACACGTCGAAGTCCGTCTTCCCGGGGGGGCCGTAGAGGACGTAGAGCGTGCCGCGGTCGGTGCGCCGGCCGCGGTAGCCGGCCTCGCTGAACCGGTGATCCGCCTGCAGCACCCGCTCGTCGAACGCCTTGCGCAGCGGATTCGGCTTGCCCGGCGTCGGATTGCGCTTGTCCCAAAAATTGTCGATGAAGGCGGCGGCCTGCGCCTCGTCGGTCAGGGCCAGGTACGCCTTGATCTCCTCCGGCGTCGCGATGCGCGCGATGGGACCGATCAGCCAGCTCGAATTCTCAGGACCGAGGAACGGATTGGTGAGGTCGGCAGCGGTGCGCCCGGTGGAGCCGCCGGACGCGCAGGCGCCGGCCAGCAGGCTGATGAGCAGGAGAGCGCTAAGCCGAGGCATGGCGGAGGAGATCCAGGAACTCTTCACGGACCGGTTTCTGATGGAAGATGCCGCGCAGGGCCGAGGTGACGGTCACCGCGCCCGGCTTCTTGACGCCACGCATCTCGACGCAGAGATGGCGCGCCTCGATGACCACCATGGCGCCCAAGGGATGCAGCTTCTCTTCGAGACAGGTGACCACCTGCTCGGTCAGCCGCTCCTGGAGCTGCGGCCGCTTGGCGTAGAACTCCAGGATGCGGGCGAACTTCGACAGGCCGAGGATCTGGTCGCGCGGGATGTAGGCGATGTGGGCGTGGCCGTAGAAGGGGACGAGGTGATGCGCGCACATGGAGTAGAACGGAATCCTGGTCTCCATCACCATGTGGCTGTACCCCTCCTCGTTGGGAAAGGTCGTCACCTTGGGCTCCGCCCCTTCGTCCAGGCCGCGGAACATCTCCATGTACATCTTGGCGACCCGCTGGTCGGTCTCGGCGAGGTTGGGATCGTTCAGGTCCAGCCCGAGGTTGGTGATGATGCCGCGCACGTAATGCGCGATCCGGTCGATCTTCTCCTGCTGCGCCGCTTCCAGAAGGGCGGTGGTTTCGGGCTCGTGGCTCATGGCGGTTGCTATCGTACAGCAACACGGACGAGCACGGACCACTACAGACAAGCACGGACGGGCGGAGGTGATACCCTTACCTCAGGGTTCCTGCAATGAAGATCGTCCTCATCTCCCCCAAAGGCCCGCTCTACCGCCACCGCGGCGGCATCTTCCGGAAATCGCTGCGCTACATGCCGCTGACCCTCACCACGCTGGCCTCGCTGGTGCCGGCGGAGTTCGACGCCGGCATCCGCCTGATCGACGAGGGGATCGAGGACGTCGAGCCGCTCCTCGACAGCCTCGACGCCGACCTGGTCGGCCTCACGGTGATCACCGGCACGGCGCCGCGCGCCTACGCTCTCGCCGAGCGCCTGCGCCGCCGCGGCATTCCGGTCGTCCTCGGCGGCCCGCACGTCACCCTGGTGCCGGACGACGCCCAGCCGCACGCCGACGCGATCGTGGTCGGCTACGCCGAGGAGAGCTGGCCGCGCCTGTTGCGCGATTTCGCCGCGGGCAACCTGAAGCGGCGCTACGACCAGATCCCCGGCTTGTCGCTCGCCGGCCTGCCGTTCCCGCGGCGCGATCTGCTCCCGCGCGGGCGCTTTCTCACCGACGACGTCTTCGAGGCCACCCGCGGCTGCATCCACAAGTGCGACTTCTGCGTCGTGCCGGCCGCCTGGGGGCAGAAGCCGTTCCAGAAGCCGGTCAAGGACGTGGTCGCCGACGTCCGCCAGAAGCGGGCACGCAAGCTGATCTTCGTCGACTTGAACCTGATCGCGGACCGCGAGTACGCGGCCCGGCTGTTCGAGGCGCTGATCCCGCTCCAGGTGCAGTGGTACGGCCTGGCCACCACGCTGCTGGGCGACGACGCGCCGCTGCTCGCCCTCGCGGCGCGGAGCGGCTGCAAAGGGCTGCTGATGGGATTGGAGTCGATCTCGCCGGCCAATCTCAAGGACTCGAAGAAGGCGTTCAACAGCCCGGAGCGCTACCGCGAGCTGGTGGCGAACCTCCACCGCCACGGCATCGCCTTGCAGGGCTGTTTCGTCTTCGGTCTCGACCACGACACGCCGGAGATCTTCCTGCAGACCGCCCGCTTCGCGGTGGAGGCGAAGATCGATCTGCCGCGTTTCGCGGTGGTGACGCCGTTCCCCGGCACCGCGCTCTATCACCGCCTGGAGAGCGAAGGGCGCATCCTCACCCGCAACTGGGAGCTCTACGACGGTCAGCACGCCGTCTTCCAGCCGCTCGGGATGAGCGCCGGCGAGCTGCAGCGCGGCGTCGAGACGGCTTGGCGGTACGCCTACAGCGTGCCGTCGATCCTCAAGCGCCTCGCCGCGTCGCCGAGCCCGTTGCCGGTGCGCCTCGGCACCAATCTCGGGTATCGCTTCTACGCCCACAACCTGCACCGCTTCTACAACTGCGACTGGATCCTGGGATTGGGAAGGGAACGGTCCGCCGCGTGAAATTGACCCTCGTCCATCCCTGCATCGGCCGGCGCGCCGGGGACCGCTCGTACATCCGCACCTGGCAGATGGAGCCGCTGCCGCCGGCGCTGATCGCCGGATTGACGCCGCCGGACGTCGAGGTGCGCTTCTACGACGACCGCATGGAGGAGATCCCGTTCGACGAGCCGACCGATCTCGTCGCGCTCTCGGTCGAGACCTACACCGCCCGCCGCGCCTATCAGATCGCCAGCGACTACCGGCGGCGCGGCGTGCCGGTGGTGATGGGCGGCTTCCACGCCAGTCTCTGCCCGCAGGAGGTGGAACGCTACGCGGACGCGGTGGTGATCGGCGAAGCGGAAGCGCTGTGGCCGGAGGTGATCGATGATTTCCGGCACGACACTCCGAAGAAAATCTACCGCCAGACCGGGCGCACGTCGCTCGCCGGGGTCAGCCCGGACCGCGGCATCTTCCGCGGCAAGCGCTACCTGCCGGTGGGACTGATCGAAGCCGGCCGCGGCTGCCACTTCAAGTGCGACTTCTGCGCCGTGCAGACCGTGTTCGGCGCCACCCAGACCCGCCGGCCGCCGGACGAGATCCTCGCCGAGATCGCGGCGATTCGTGATCGCAAGCGCTTGATCTTCTTCGTCGACGACAACATCACCTCGAACCTGGCGCAGGCGAAAGAGTTCTTCCGCGCCTTGATCCCGCTCGGCGTCCGCTGGGTGAGCCAGGCGAGCATCAACGCGGCGCACGACGAGGAGTTCCTGGATCTCCTGGCACGCAGCGGCTGCATGGGCGTGCTGATCGGTTTCGAGAGCCTGAATCCGGAGAACCTCCGGGCGATGAACAAGAGCTTCAACACCATGCGCGGCGGCTATCTCAAAGCCCTGGAGAACCTCCGCCGCCACAAGATCCGCCTCTACGGCACGTTCATCTTCGGCTACGACGAGGACACCCCGGAGGTCTTCCCGGAGACGGTGGATTTCGCACGCGAGCACGGCTTCTACATCGCCGCCTTCAACCACCTGACGCCGTTCCCCGGCACCGAGCTCTACCGCCGCCTGGCCGCCGAGGGGAAGCTGCTCTGGGAGTCGTGGTGGCTGGACGACGGCTACAGCTACAACCAGGTCCCCTTCAAGCCGCAGCGGATGACCGCCGAAGAGGTGGAGCGCTCCTGCGTCGAGGCGCGGCGCGCGTTCTATTCCTGGCCGAGCATCCTGCGGCGCTCCGTCGATCCGGTCAACCGGGCCAACGGCTTCATGTTCCGCAACTTCTTCCTGATCAACCACCTCCACCGCGCCGACGTCGACGGGCGCAACCACTTCCCGCTCGGCGACGCGGGCTGGCGGGGCGAGCTGTTGCCGGCGGCGTGAAGCTCCTGGTCGCTCTCGCCACGCCTGCCGACGAGCCGGAGATCCGCCGGCTGTTGCGCGACAATCCGATGGACGGCGCGATCCAGGTCTCGCTGGAGCGCGAGCCGGACGCCTTTCTCGCCGCCGCGGTCGAGGGCACGCCGCACCACACCATCGTCGCCCGCGATCCCCGCACCGGCGCCGTGGTCGGCATGGGCAGCCGGTCGGTCTGGAACGCGTTCGTGAACGGCGAGCCCCGCCGTCTCGGCTACCTGAGCCAGCTCCGCGTCGACCGCGCCTTTCGCGGCCGGCGCCGCCTCCTCGCCGCCGGCTACGCCCTGCTGCGCGATCTCCGCGCAGCGGACGAGGCGCCGTTCGACGTCACTTCGATCATCGCCGACAACCAGAACGCCGTCCGGCTGCTCGGCGCCGGTGTGCCGGGGCTTCCCCGCTATCGCGAGCTGGCGCCGTTCGTCACCCTCATCCTGTCCACCCCGCACCCTCGCCGGCTGCCCGATGGCGTCCGGATCGAGCGCGCCAGCCAGGCTCAAATGATCGAGATCGCCGACTGCCTCGCCCGTAACCGGCGGCGATACCAGGCGGCGCCGTTCTTCTCCGTGGACGATCTGCTCTCCCCGGAGCGCAGCCGCGGGCTCACGCCGGAAAGCTTCCACCTGGCGCGGGTGGACGGCCGGGTCGCCGGCTGCCTCGCGGTCTGGGATCAGACCAGCTTCAAACAGGTCGTCGTCCGCGGCTACAGTCTGCGCCTCAACCGCTGGCGCCCGTGGATCAATCTCCTGGCACCTCTCCTGCGGACGCCCCGGCTCCCGGCTCCCGGCTCGCCTCTCCCCCACGCCTACATCTCGCATCTCGCCGTGGACGGCGATGACGACGCGCTCTTCCAGGCGTTGATCGAGTCCGCCTGCGCCGCCTCCCGTGCCGCGGGCTACGCCTACCTGGTGCTGGGCCTGGCGGCGCGCCATCCCTGGCTCGGCTGGCTCCGCCGCCGGTTCAACGCCCGCGAGTATCCGAGCCTTCTCTACACGGTGCACTGGGACGAAGGAGACAGACTGATTCCGGACCATCGACTCCCCCACGTCGAGGCGGCCCTCCTGTGAACGGCCGCCTGGTCCGCCGCGAGGACCTCACCGCCGCGGAGCGAGACGCCATGCTCACCCTCCTCCGGGCCCACTTCGCAGGGGTCACCGCGGAGAGCTTCGCCGCCGATCTCGCCGCGAAGACCTGGGCGCTTCTCCTGGAGGACGAAGGTCATCTGCGCGGCTTCTCGACGCTTCACCTCTGGGAGACGAACCCGCCCGGCGAGCCGCCCTGCACCGTCGTCTATTCGGGGGACACCATCGTCGAAAAGGGAGCCTGGGGGAGCGCCACCCTGCCGCGTGCCTGGATCGCCGCTGTCCGCAAGCTCCGCGAGACCTATCCTCTCGGACGTCTCTGGTGGCTCCTGCTCACCTCGGGCTTCCGAACATACCGCTTCCTGCCGGTCTTCTGGAGCACCTTCTGGCCTTGCCACGACGCCGCGACTCCACCCGCAGATCAGGCGAGGCTCGCCTTCCTCGCTCGTGAGCTCCTCGGCGGTCTCTATCGCCAGGACGAAGGAATCGTCCGCTTCCCGCATCCGCAGAAGCTGCGCGAAGGGCTCGACGACATCCCCCCAGGCCGTCTCGCCGATCCGCACATCGCCTTCTTCCTGGAGCAGAACCCCGGCTGGAAAGAAGGCGATGAGCTGGTCTGCCTCACCGAGATCGCTGAAGAGAACCTGACGCGGGCGGGGCGGCGGATGTGGCGGGCGGGGGATCGGGTATCACAATGAGACGGCCGGTTTGAGCACGCGCAACCTACCCTGCGTCTTCTTCCTCCAGGACGACACAGACGGCGTCCGAAGCTGTACGTCCTCGTGGAACGAGAGATCTGATCTTTCGATCAAGGGTCGCAAGCCGGCCGGCCCGCTGGAGAGCCAGCGTCACCAGGTGAGCGTCTGTAACTTGCCGATAGCCGCTCAGCCGAGTGGCGTCAAACAGGACGGAGGTCGCCAATGACACGTCGTCATGCCAGAACTGATGGTGTGGCAGAGAGACAATCGGTTGCAGCAGAAGGATCGACTCTCGTGGCGGCTTGGCTTCAGGCAGCGCCTGAGGATTCGACGACACGCGGACGAAGCCACTCTGGGTCAGAGGGCAGGTCGCCCAACCCGAAGGCTGATTTTCCCGGAACCACGCGAGAGCTGCTTGATGATGAACGTGGCTCGGCCACGCCAAGGCAATAAGCAGGTTGACGTCGAGGAGCGAGGCCATCAGCTCTCTTCAAGAGCCCGCTGAACCATCTCCAGGGTGATCGGCTTCGCATCCGGCTTGACCGCAAAGACCGGGAAACCCTCGTCGACCAGCTCTTGGGCCTTGGGGGCGAGCCCGCGTCGAGCGAGCTCGGAGATGACCTGGCCGATCGTCTTTCTCTCGGACTCTGCAAGACTCCGAGCCACCTCAAGAACATCATCTTCGATGAGCAGCGTCGTTCGCATTGGACGAATCTAGAAGCATCTCCCCTTGATGTCAAGATGATGTGATGCGTGGCCTCTGGACCTCCAGCCCTCAACAAGTTAGTATGTGTATCCTGGAGATCTTGGATACACACTGGAGCCAACCGATGAGAACCAACATTGTGATTGACGATGAGCTGATGGAGCACGCGCTCCGTGCAACGGGCCTGAAGACGAAGCGCGAAGCGGTCGAGCTTGGCCTGAGGACGTTGATCCGGCTCAAGGAGCAGGAGGCGATCCGGGCGTATCGGGGCAAGCTCCGATGGGAGGGAGACCTTGACGCGATGAGATCGTCTTCATGATCATCGTGGACTCGAGCGTCTGGATCGACTTTTTCAACGGCCGGGACACCCCGCAGACCGACAAGCTCGACGCTCTTCTCGGTGGAGAGCCCATCGGAGTCGGCGACTTGATTCTGACCGAAGTCCTTCAGGGCTTCCGCTCGGACACAGACCACCACACCGCCCGCAAGTTGTTGATGGCTCTACCCGTCATGGAGATGCTAGGGATCGAGAGAGCCTTGAAAGCCGCAGCCAACTTTCGTGCTCTGCGGAAGCGAGGGATCACCATCCGCAAGACCGCCGACGTGATCATCGCCACCTTCTGTATCGAGGAAGGGCACTCCCTCCTCTTCTGCGATCAGGATTTCCCCCCTTTCGTCGAGCACCTCGGGCTGCGGGCCGTGCCGGTCGCGCCCTCGTGATGGAGGGATTGCCCCATGAAGGAAATCTACGTCAGCACGGATGTGGAGACCGACGGTCCGATCCCGGGGCCGAATTCGATGTTGAGCTTTGGGTCGGCGGCGTATCTGGGAGACAAGACGCTGGTCAGCACGTTCTCGGCGAACCTGGAGACGCTGCCCGGAGCGGCGGGGAATCCGAAGACGATGGAGTGGTGGGCGACGCAGGAGGCGGCGTGGGCGGCGTGCCGGCAGAATCCGCAACCTCCGGAGACCGCGATGCCGCAGTATCTGTCGTGGCTCAAGGGCTTGCCGGGCCGGCCGGTGTTCGTCGGCTATCCGGCGGCGTTCGATTTCCTGTTCGTCTATTGGTATCTGATCCGTTTTACCGGCGAGAGCCCGTTCTCGCACTCGGCTCTGGACATCAAGACATTCGCCATGGTGCTGCTCAACAAGCCGTACCGGGAATCGACCAAGCGGAACATGCCGCGAGCCTGGTTCGACGACTTCCCGCACACCCACCTCGCCCTCGACGACGCCATCGAGCAGGGCGCGCTGTTCTGCAACATGCTCCGCGCGCGGCGGGAGCACGGGATCTGAAGTCTCTCAGCGGGACAGGCGGAGCTGGTTGTGCACGTCCACGACACCGCGGACGCCGTCGACGATCCCCTCCGCCAGCCGCTTGGTGCGCCGGTCCGGAACCGTGCCGGAGAGGGTCACCTCGCCGCTCTCCACCTTGACCTCGATGTCGGTCGCGTCGACCTCGCCGTGGGCGGTGAGACGGTCGCAGACGTCTTCGTGGATCCGCTCGTCGGAGCGCCGGTAGCCGCGCGGACCGCGGCCGCTGAACGGCCCCTCCATGTCCCAGGTCTGTGACTCGACCCGGCCGCCGCCGCTCCGGCCGTAGTCGTAGCGCCCGCGCCCGACCCGCCGCACACCACCCGCCGCGCCGCCGCCGCTGATGTGCATCGCGGCTTCCTCGGGGCTCAGGTCTTCGACGTCGTTCAGCCCGACCTCGGAGCCGTACTCGTAGCTCCCCTCGCGATGCGGCCGGTCCGGGTAGGAGTAGGGCCCTCCGTTGCCGCGCACCATCCGCTCGCCGTAGTCGCCCCCGGCGCCGCGCCGTCCGTGGAAGATGTCCTCGCTGTAGCCGTAGCTGCGTTCTGAGTCGTCCATGCAGACCTCCTTCGCGGGATACGGTCTGCAAGGAGCGGGCCGGCCCGCGGTCAGGGACGCGTGCGCTGCGACCCCGATTGCAATCGTCGCACAGTTTTCTGGTGCCGGCGCCATCCCGCCGGGCGGGAGTCTTCTACAGCGGCAGCAAGCGGTACTCAGGAACCCGCAGCAGCGCGCCGCGGCGGGCGACGATCAGGGTGTTGCCCCACCCCCGGCGCCAGAGCGGGACGCGCCGGAGCGCACTCCGCAGAAGCCCGCGCAGACCGGTGGGATCGGGACGGTGCGGCAGGGTGCGGTGCTCGACGATTTCGAGCCCCGCAGCCTTGAGGAAGCGGGCCATCTGCCACGACTGGGCCACGTGCACCGCGTCCGCGTCGGGAACGTAGCCCTCGGTGAGCACCCGCGGCTCGGGGACGGTGTCGAAGCGGTGGCGGCCGTCGAGGACTGAGAGGAGCTGTCTTGAGAGGCGACGCGCCGCCACGCCGAGCCGGCGTTTGGGATCGAGACTGGGCGGCATCTCATAGGGCAGGTCCCAAGCCGAGCCGACGAGGAGCAGGAGCCCGCCCGGGCGGACGACGCGCGCGGCTTCGAGGAGAGTGCGGCCCGGCTCGTGGAAGTGCTCCAGGGCGTAAGTGGAGAGCACCGCGTCGACGCTCTCCGCCGCGAACGGCAGCGTCTCGCCGTCGCCGCGCACCCGCATTCCGGGCCGCCCCTTCTCCGCCGCCATCACCAGCGCCGCGGTCGAGACGTCGAAGCCGACGTAGCGGCACCCGGCCGGCATCCACAACGCGTTCTCGCACGAGCCGCAGCCGAGATCGACCACCCGCTGCCCGGCCTGGAGGTATCCCAGCAGAAGCTGCCGCTCCGGCGACGCCTCGGCATTGGCCGCCGCCGCCTGCTCGTAGTAGTCGCGGCTGCCGTCCCAGAATTCGGACAGGCGGCGGCGGTTGTCTTGCGGGGACGCCATGGCGGGGGATTCTGTCGCAGGAGCGGCGATTGCGCCAGCGGGCCCCCGTCGTGCGCTATGGCGCCGCGGCCATCGGCAGGCTGCCGGGGACCGCGGCCGCGGTGGGACCGGTCTTCGCCTTCTCCTTGTCTTTCGCCGCCGCCTGCTGCAACGCCGAACGCGCGGCGGCGAGGCGGGCGATGGGCACGCGGTAGGGCGAGCAGGAGACGTAGTCGAGGCCGGTGCGGTCGAAGAAGGCGATCGAGTCGGGATCGCCGCCGTGCTCGCCGCAGACGCCGAGATGGAGGTGCGGATGCCCGCGCCGCCCCTTCTCGCAGGCCATGGCGACGAGTTGCCCCACGCCTTCGGTGTCGATGCTCTGGAAGGGATCGCCGGCCAGGATCTTCGACTCGATGTAGTGCGGCAGGAAGCGGCCGGCGTCGTCGCGCGAGTAGCCGTAGGTCATCTGCGTCAGGTCGTTGGTGCCGAAGGAGAAGAAGTCGGCCTGGCGGGCGATCTGGTCGGCCACCAGGGCGGCGCGCGGCACTTCGATCATCGTGCCGATCGGGATCGCGAGATCGATCCCCTCCTCTTTCAGAATGCCGGCGCAGATGTCGGAGGTGCGCTGGCGCAGCCGTTTCATCTCCTCCTCCGTGCCCACCAGCGGCATCATGATCTCCGGCTGCACCGCATCGCCGGCCTTGACCCGCACACAGGCGGCGCGGACGATCGCCTGCACCTGCATGTCGTAGATCTCGGGCGACGTCAGCCCCAGCCGGCAGCCGCGCAGGCCGAGCATCGGATTGGACTCCGCCAGCGCCTCGCTTCGCGCTTCGAGCGCGGCGGGATCGATGCCCATCTGGCCGGCGAGCTGGCGGAGCGCCTTCTCGCCGTGTGGCAGGAACTCGTGGAGCGGCGGATCGAGCAGGCGGATGGTGATCGGCAGGCCCGGCAGCGCGGCGAAAATCCCCTCGAAGTCCTTCTGCTGCATGGGCAGGAGCCTGGCGAGCGCCTCGGCCCGCTCGGCGTCGTCCTTCGCGAGGATCATCCGCCGCACCCACGGGATGCGCTCGTCGGCGAAGAACATGTGCTCGGTGCGGCAGAGGCCGATGCCTTGGGCGCCCATGGCGCTCGCCACCCGCGCGTCGTGCGGCGTGTCGGCGTTGGCGCGCACCCGCAGCCGCCGCTCGCCGTCCGCCCACTCCAGGATCTGGCGGAACGCCTTCGCTCCCGGCGTGATCGCCGCCGTGCCGTCCTGCAACGAGAGGAGGACCTCCGACGGATGCGTGGCGAGCGCGCCGGCCAGCACCTCGCCGGTGGTGCCGTCGATCGACAGCGCGTCGCCCTCGCGGAAGACGCGCCCCTTCACCCGCACCTCGCCCGCGCGCTCGTCGACGTCGAGATCGCCGGCGCCGACCACGCACGGCTTGCCGAGACCGCGGGCGACCACGGCGGCATGCGAGGTCATGCCGCCGCGCGAGGTGAGGATGCCCGCCGAGGCGTGCATGCCGACGATGTCCTCCGGCGACGTCTCGGCGCGCACCAGGAGCACCGGCGAGGTCGCCAGCGACTCCGCCGCCATCTGGGCGGCCCGCTCGGCGTTGAGGGCGATCCGTCCCGACGCGGCGCCCGGTCCGGCCGGCAAGCCGTGCGCGAGGAGATCGGCGCGCCCCTTCTCTTTGCCGTCGAACTCCGGCGCCAGCACCTGCACCAGATGCTGCGGCTCGACGCGCTGGATCGCTGTCTTGCGGTCGATCAGCCCCTCCCCCACCATCTCGACCGCGATGCGCACGGCGGAGGCGCCGGTGCGCTTGCCGGTGCGCGTTTGCAGCATGAACAGGCGGCCGTGCTGGATGGTGAACTCGATGTCCTGCATGTCGCGGAAGTTGTGCTCCAGGGTCGCGCTGACCTCTTGCAGATCGCGCCACGCCTGCGGGAAGTCCTTGGCCAGCCCGTCGCCGTTCGCTCCTTCCACCGGCTTCGGCGTGCGGATGCCGGCGACCACGTCCTCGCCTTGCGCGTTGATCAGGTACTCGCCGAAGAACTTGCGCTCGCCGGTCGCCGGATTGCGCGTGAAGGCGACGCCGGTGGCGCAGTCGGTGCCGCGGTTGCCGAACACCATCGCCTGCACGTTGACGCCGGTTCCAGGATGGTCCGGAATCTTCTCCAGGCGCCGGTAGTCGCGCGCCCGCGGGTTGTTCCAGCTCTGGAAGACCGCGGCCACGCTGCCCCAGAGCTGCTGCCGCGGGTCCTGCGGGAACGGCCGGCCGGCCACCTTCTCGATCAGCGCCTGGTATTGCGGCGCGAGCGCGGCCAACGCCCCGGCGGAGAGATCGGCGTCGGTGGCCGCCCCTTCCGCCTTGCGCGCCGCGCTCAACAGCGCCTCGAAGTCGTGATGCGGCACGCCCATCACCACGTCGCCGTACATCGTCAGCAGGCGGCGGTAGGCGTCCCAGACGAAGCGGGCGTCGGCGCCGCGGGCGATCCACGAGGCGGCGATGGCATCGTTCAGGCCGAGATTGAGGATGGTGTCCATCATCCCCGGCATCGAGCGCGGCGCGCCGGAGCGCACCGAGAACAGCAGCGGATCCTGCGGATCGCCGAAGCGCTGCCCGAGCATCTCCTCGACGCGCCGCAAGTGCGCTTCGAGCTCGGCCTCCAGGCCGTCCGGATATCCCCCGCCATGCTCCTGGTAGAAGGTGCAGACCTCGGTGGTCAGCGTGAAGCCCGGCGGCACCGGAATCCCCAGCCGGCTCATCGCCGCGAGCCCGGCGCCCTTGCCACCCAGCAGATCCTTCTGCGAGCCTTCGCCCTCCGCCGAGCCACCGCCGAAAGCGTAGATGTGCTTGGACATGCGTTTCCTCCGAGTCTCTTCCGGTCCGAGCATAGCGCGGATTGACCCCACAGTCTGCGTTGCCATAAGCTCAAAGAGAAAGCTCGACAACCACGAGGAGGACTCATGACGGACCGGCAGAAAGAGCTCTGGGGACCCCTGTACGAACGCTACAAGGCAGCGGACCGGCCCCGCAGGATGCTTGCCCTGGATGGCGGCGGTATCCGCGGCGTGCTCACCCTCGAAGTCCTGCTCAAGATGGAGAAGCTCCTCGCGGACGCGACCGGCAAGGGCGACAAGTTCCGGCTCTGCGACTTCTTCGACTATGTGGCGGGCACCAGCACCGGAGCGATCATCGCGGCCGGAATCGCCCGCGGGATGTCGGCCCGGGCGCTCCTGGACTTCTACAAGACGACCGGCCCCGCGATGTTCGACAAGGCCTCCCTGCTCAACCGCCTGCGCTATCAGTACGAGTCGAAGTCCTTGGCCGAGGAGCTGCAGAAAACGTTCGGCAAGGAGACTACCCTCTTCCCGAAAGACCTCCAGTGTCTCTTCCTCGCCGTCACCCGCAACGTGACGACCGACTCGCCGTGGCCGATCAGCAGCAATCCGGAAGGGCGGTTCAATCTCCCGGACCGGAAAGACTGCAATCTCTGCATTCCGCTCTGGCAGCTCGTCCGCGCCAGCACCGCGGCGCCGATCTACTTCGCGCCGGAGGTCCTGCGCTGGGATCCCAACGATCCGTCCAAGCACTTCGTCTTCGTCGACGGCGGCATGACGCCCTACAACAATCCGTCGTTCCTGCTCTACCGGATGGCCACGAACCCGGCCTACCACCTGGGCTGGAAGACCGGCGAGAGCAACCTGCTCCTGATCTCCGTGGGAACCGGCGCCGCTCCGACCCTCGGCCTCACCGCCGCCGACCCGACGCAGAACGTCGCCTCCAATCTCGTCGGAATCCCCGGAGCTCTCATGTACGGCTGTCTGGTGGACCAGGACGTCAACTGCCGCACCGTGGGCCGTTGCGTCTACGGAGCGCCGATCGATCGCGAGCTCGACGACATGATCCCCGACGCTCCTGCCGACCAGGATCTCGGCCGCGCCTTCCTCTACGCCCGCTACAACGCCGAGCTGACCAGCAAATCCCTCAACGCCTGGGGGCTGGGCGACATCGACCCGAACGCCGTGTCACAGCTCGATTCGGTCGCCCACCTCGGAGACCTCTCCCGCGTCGGCCAGCGGCTGGGAGACGAGATCAAGGTCGAGCACTTCGGCTCCTTCATCAAGTCATTCCGCGAGGCTTGACACCATGCGCGCCTTTATCGTCAGACCGTTTGGCGTCAAGAGCGGCGTTGATTTCGACAAGGTCGAGCGGGATCTCATCGATCCGGCTTTGACGGCCGTCGAAGTCGAGGGCCGGACGACCGGCGAGATCCTCAAGCAGGGGAACATCCGCACCGACATGTTCCAGCGCCTGCTCACGGCGGATCTGGTGATCGCCGACCTCTCGATCCACAATGCCAACGTCTTCTATGAGCTCGGCATCCGCCATTCGCTCCGCGAGAAGCGGACGTTCATGATCCGCAGCGAGGGAGACGCCTACCCTTTCGACCTGCAGACAGACCGCTACTTCACCTATGACCGGAACGAACCCGCCAAGAGCCTCGCCGGTCTCATCGCCGCGCTCAAGCAGACCCTGGCCTCGCCGGATCAGGACAGCCCGGTCTTCCGTTCGCTGCCCAGCATGAAGCAGCAGGACCGCTCCAAGTTCCTCGCCGTGCCCACCGGCTTCAACGAAGAGGCCAAAATCGCCAAGCAGAATGGACAGCTCGGGGACCTGGAGCTTCTCGCGGCGGAAGCCAAGGGTTTCGAATGGGAGAGCGAAGGGCTGCGCGTGGTCGGCCGGGCGCAATACGCTCTCAAGGCGTATCGCGGCGCGCGCGACACGTGGGAAGCGGTGCGCGGCTTCGATGAGCAGGATCTGGAGGCGAACACCATCCTGGGCACCCTCTATCAGCGGCTCGGCGATCTGCCGCGCTCCGAGATGGCGGTCGATCGGGTGCTGAGCCGTCCTGACCTGGCCGGCAAGGACCGCGCCGAAGCGCTCTCGCTCAAGGCGCGCAACGCGAAGGCCAACTGGAAGGCGCGCTGGAAAGACTTGGCGGCCGAGACGAAACGCGCGGAGGCTTTGCGCTCGCCGTTCCTGCAACAGTCCCTGGACGCCTACGCCGAGGCTTTCGACGAGGACCTCAACCATTTCTATTCCGGTCTCAACGCTCTCGGCATGCTCAAGGTGCTCATCGAGCTGGCCGCCGCGCTCCCCAAGGTCTGGGCCGAGCCGTTCGACGACGACGACCAGGCGGAGCGCGAGCTCGCGAAGCGGCGCGAGCAGTTTTCCAAGCTCGCCGCGGCGGTGGAAGTCTCCATCCGGGCCTCCCAGGCGCATCTGTCCCGGACCAAAACGACGGACATCTGGGTGGACATCAGCGACGCGGACCACTGCTGCCTCACCTCGGACCGGCCGCGCAAGGTCGCGAACGCCTACCGGAAGGCGCTCACCGGGGCCGGGGCGTTCGCCGCCGACGCGGCCCGGGATCAACTCGAGCTCTATCAAGCCCTCGGAGTCCTGCCCGACAACGTCACCGAGGCCCTGAAGGAATTCCCCGCTCCGCAGCCACCACGCCCGCCCCAGGAGAGAGTCCTCCTCTTCACCGGCCACCGGATCGATCAGCAGGGACGGGAAAAACCACGTTTTCCGGCGGACAAGGAACCGGTCGCCCGGGAGGCGATCCGGAAGGCCATCGAGAAGGAGCAGGCCCTGGCTCCGATCGACTTCGGCATCGCCGGCGGCGCGAGTGGCGGCGACATCCTGTTCCACGAGGTGTGCGCGGAGCTCGGGATCAAGACCCGTCTCTTTCTGGCCCTCCCCAAGGATCCCTATAAAATCGAATCCGTCCAGTCCGCCGGGCCGGATTGGGAAGAGCGCTTCGTCCGCCTCTACCAGCAGCATCCGGAGGTCCGGGTGCTCTCCGAGACGCAGAAGCTTCCCAACTGGCTGATGGAACGGGAGGACACTTACTCCATCTGGCAACGCAACAACCTCTGGATGTTGCACAACGCCCTGGCCGAACGCGACCAGGAAGCCACCCTGATCGCTCTCTGGGATGGTCAGGACCAGGGGGATGGACCGGGCGGCACCGCCGATCTCGTGCGGCAAGCGAAACAGCGCGGCGCCAAGGCGATGATTCTCAATACGAAGGAGCTTTTCGGGCTGCAGTAAGAGCGCCGGGTAGGGCTCGCTCCTGAACGCCTTCGACTTCAACCACGAAACGCCACGGCTCCTCCTGCCGCAGCGGAAATGCCGGGCCGGCGCGGAGATCAACCGCTCGCCGGCGCCCGGTGATTTCGACGACGACTGACAGGGCGCCGGCGAGCTGTCCTGGAGAGACCTAGCAGCAGAAAGTGATGCTGACGCCGGAGTGGCAATAGTGCGACGCGCTTCCTGCGGCCGCCTGCTGGAGAATCGGCTTCTCCAGGCTCCGGATCGTCTCGCGGTCGAGCTTGAGCTTCAGCTTCAAGCCGCTCTTCGTCGTCTGGGTCGTCGTCTTCTTCATCGTACGTCCCTTCTTGAGCAAAAACTCCTTGGAATGAGACGCCTTCGGCACACCCGAGGGCCCTCCAAGAGAGATGGTGCCTCGAACTTGAAGAAAGGACCCGTCAAGAGCACCCGCGCTAAGATGCCGGCTCATGGCTCCGCGCCTCCCCCACCTGAAGGCCCAGCCCGCCGACCTGGCTCCGCTCGCGCTCGTCTGCGGCGATCCGGCCCGTGCCCGCGCGATCGCCGCGCACCTCACGGACGTCCGCCACGTCGGCAGCCACCGCGAATATGAAACCTTCACCGGCACGGCCGGCGGCATCCCGGTCACGGTCAGCTCGCACGGCGTCGGAGCCGGCGGCGCCGCGGTCTGCTTCGAGGAGCTCATCCAGGGCGGCGTGCGCACCCTGGTGCGCCTCGGCACCTGCGGCTCGCTGCAACCGCAATACCGCGAAGGCGCCCTGATCGTGGTCACCGGCGCCGTCCGCCGCGACGGCGCGAGCGACCGTCTCATCCCGCCGGCCTTTCCCGCCGTCGCCGACTGGCGCCTGGTCGCCGCGCTTCACGAAGCGGCGCGCTCCGAGCCACAAGCCACCGTCGGCACCGGCCTCGCCCTGAGCGAAGGAGTCTTCTACTCCGGCCTCCTCCCCTCCGAGCTGCCGCTGTGGATCGCCGCCGGAGTGCTGGCGATCGAAATGGAATGCTCCCTCCTCTTCACCCTCGCGGCGATCCGCGGCGTCCGCGCCGCCTCCCTTCTGGCGGTCGACAACTATGTGCCAGAGCGGACGGAGTACGAGCCCCACCGCGACGTGGTGATCGCGGGCGTCGAGCGGATGATCCGGGTGGCGGTGCGGGCGGTGCCGGGGTTGGCGGCCGTACACTACCCGATATGAAGCCCGGGACTACTTCGAAGCGCTTTCCCACGAGCCCTGAGGACATCGGGCGTGACTCGGCGGCGTAGGCGTAGATCATGGTGCGCACAGCGCACCCTACGCATCAGGAGCTGCTCCGCTTGCGTGCAACACAACGCACCGCCGTGCGAGCACAGAATCCCGGCTCAGCAACACAACACCGGCGAATGGCACGGCGGCAGCGGCGGCGGGTAATGCAGCACGACGCACGAGCATCCAAGCACTACGCGCGAGCACTACAGCACCGAGCAGGAGCAACACTACTCTCCGTGCGAGCAACAATACACTGCGCGCGGGCATCACAGCATTGCGCACGAGCAACACTACGTTCCGTGCGAACAACACAGCACTGCGCACGAGCAACACAGCACCGCGCGGTGGCAACACGCCACTACGCGATGGCGCCAGAGCAGAGTGTGTGCATGTGTTGCTCGCGGCGGGTGGTGTGTTGCCACTTCGCCCGTCAGTGACTGTCGCCGGGGATGGTGTGGTGGTCGTCCCCGGTGGTGTGTGGGCCGTTCCGAGGATTGCTGGTGCCGGCTCGGAATCTGCGATGCCAGCGGGGAGATCAGGCGGTGCCGAACCAGCCTTTGCAGCGCTCTTCTTCGAGGCGGGCTTCGAGGTAGGTCCAGAGGGCAGGACAGCCGGCTTGGATCGGCGGGGCGATCCGGCGGACGACGCGGTCGTAGGTGATGCCGTTTTCCTTCCAGCTCTGGCCGTCGTTGGCCAGGTTGAGGAGGACCGGCATGGCGCGATCCGCGGCGTTGGCGAAACGGGATTCGGGGGTTTCGGCGGCCTCGAATTCCTGCCAGAGGGCGAGGAATCTCGCGCCTTGCGGCTCCGGCAGCAGGCCGAAGATGCGCTGCACCGCCGCGAGCTCGGCCGCCTTGCGCTCGTCCCAGCCTCCTTCGGCGAAGAAGATGGTGTCTCCGGTGTCGATCTCCCCGATGTCGTGCACCAGCAGCATGGCGATCACGCGGTGGATGTCGACCGGGGACTCCGCGTAGCGTTCGAGCGACGCGGCCAGGAGGGCGATCTGCCAACTGTGCTCGGCGGGATTTTCGTAGCGGTCGAGGGCCAGCGGACGGACTTTGCGGGTGACAGCCTTGAGCTTGTCGAGCTCGAGGATGAAATCGACGATCTGCTGCATCGGGCTGGCCTCCCTGGCGATGAAGACGCGATCCGCGGCGGGAGCAGGCCCGCCGCGGCGTCTCGGTATCCGGATTCTAAGGCCGAATTCTACGTCCAGAGGCTACGAGGACGGCGGCGGGCACTCGCCGAGGATGTCGGTGCCGGGGCCGTTGTCGAGATGGGCGATCTGCTTGAGCGTGGTGTATTTGGTCGCCTGCGTCGGGGTCAGGATGGCGGTGAAGGCGGTGTCGAAGGTCTTCCGCGCGGCGATCTCCTGCTGCTTGTTGTTGTAGAGGTTGAGGGAGTCGGTGCCGACGGTGGCCGGATCGGCGTTGGCCGCGCTGACGTCGGTGCGGAGGGTGGCGCAGAGCGGACCGCGGGCGGTGTGCAGGGCGGTTTCCGCGGTCTGCAGGGTAGCCCACAGGGTCTGGAGCTGGGTGCTCTGGTCGGCGGAGAGGCCGAGATACCGCGCCAGCGCCTTCGGATGGGTCAGCAGGTACTGGGCGCTGCCGGTGGCGCTGGTCTGGGCGGCGTCGAAGTCGAAGACGGCGGATTGAGCGGCCAGCGGCAGGGTGGAAAGGGTGAAGACAGCGACGGCGGCGAGGACCTTCAGGGTCTTGGTCATAGAGATGTCTCCTTTCTTCTCTGTTGAACCCGCGAGCTGCCGCTTTCATGCGGTTTCGTCGATATCTTTTTTCGGACCTGGCCTCGAAGGTGCATTGTACGATGTGCGTGCCCGGCGCCACCCGCAGGCGGTCCGGCCCGGGCGCATTCTCTATCTAAGGAACGAACCGTGACCAAAAGTCTTCCTCTATTCGCTGTCCTGCTTCTCGCCGCACTGCTGCCCGCTGCCGCCGCCACGCCGAAGAAGGCACCGAAGGCATCTGACAAAGCCGCGCCGGCTCCGCCCGCTCCGCCGGGCGATACGTTGAAATATGGCCGCTTCGGCACCGTGACGCTCTACCACACCTCGCCGCGCCCCAAGCACGTCGTCCTCTTCCTCTCCGGCGACGGTGGCTGGAACCTGGGCGTCGTGGACATGGCGAAGACGCTGGCGACGCTGGACTCTCTGGTGGTCGGCATCGACCTCCCCTACTTCGAGAAGAAGATGGAGGCGACCAAGGAGGCCTGCCACTATCCGGCGTCCGATCTGGAGCTGCTCAGCAAGTACGTGCAGAAGAAGCTCGACTATCCCAGCTATGTGACGCCGGTGGTGGTGGGCTACTCGTCCGGCGCGACACTCGCCTATGCGGTCGTCGTGCAGGCGCCGCCGAACACGTTCGACGGCGCCATCAGCATGGGCTTCTGCCCGGACCTGCCGCTCAAGACGCCGCTCTGCAAGGGCGAAGGGCTCGCCTGGGGGCCGGGACCGAAGGGCAAGGGGGTGAGCTTCCTGCCCGCCACCAACCTCCAGGTGCCGTGGGTCGCCTTCCAGGGATTGACCGACCAGGTCTGCTTCCCGGCCGATGTGGAGAAATACGTCAAGCAGGTGAAGGGCGGCGAGATCGTGACGCTGCCCAAGGTGGGTCACGGCTTCTCGAAGCCGCAGAACTGGGAGCCGCAGTTCCGCCAGGCCTTCACCAAGATGGTGGCGGACGCGGAGAAGCCTGCCGCCGCGGGTGCCGCGGGTGCGGGAGCCGCGAGCCCGGCCGCCCGGGCGGCCGTTCCGGCGCCGCCGAAAGAGCTCGGCAACCTGCCGGTGGTCGAGGTGCCTGCCAAGGGAGCGGGGGATACGCTGGCGCTCTTCGTCTCCGGCGACGGCGGCTGGGCGGAGATCGACCGCTCGGTCTCCGAGGTGCTGGCCGGCAAGGGGGTGCCGGTCGCCGGCCTCAACTCGCTCAAGTACTTCTGGAGCTCGCACACCCCGGAGAGCACGGCCGCGGACGTCGCCCGCATCCTGCGCTACTACCTCGCCGCCTGGAAGAAGGAGAAGGTGATCCTGGTGGGCTATTCCTTCGGCGCGGACGTGCTGCCCGCGGTGGCCAACCGGCTGCCGGCGGATCTCCAGGAGCGTATCCGTCTGATCGCCCTGATCGGGCCGAGCCACACGGCGACCTTCGAGTTCCACGTCGGCGACTGGCTGGGCATGGGCGGCGACAAAGGGCTGGCGATCGCGCCGGAGGTCAAGAAGCTGCAGGGCAAGCGCTTCGTCTGCCTCTATGGACAGGACGAAGGGAAGGACAGTCTCTGCCCGGAGATCGATCCGCAGCCCGGCGTGACCGCCGTGTCGTTCCCCGGCTCGCACCATTTCGGCGGGCGGTACGACTTGCTGGCGGCGCCGATCTTGAAGGAGGCGCAGTAGGGGGCCCTTACCCTACTTCCCCGCCGTGTAGTACACCGTGAACACCGCGTGCCGCTCCTTGGTCACCGCCGCGTTGCCTTCGAAGGCGGCGGCGATGGTGGTGCCGGAGGCGCTCTTGGCGAGAGCGGGCTCGAGAGGCCAGCGGCCTCCTCCCGGGCAGTCCTTGCCGGCCTGGCAGTCGAGCTCTTCGGTTCCTTCTTCGACCCCATAGCGGTAGCCGGTGTAGCGGGCTCCGGCAGGCAGGGTGAGACGGAGCACCCGGCAGCCGGCGGGCGGGCCGGCGGCGGGCTTGGCCAGCAGGTCGCGGACGGCAGCGCCGCACCCTTCGGCTCCCGGCGCCACCACGGCCTCCATGGAGAGGGACGACTCGCCCGGCTTGCACTCGAAGCAGTTGCGGTCGTCGTAGGAACGGCGGCGCACGCTGGCCGGTGAGGTGGGAGCGGCGGAGGGCTGGGGCGCCGGAGCTGGTGGTGCCACGACGGCCGGGGCAGGCGGCGGTGTGGGCGGCGGAGTTGCTGGCGGAGCCGCCGCCGGCGGCTCGCGCGGCACCACCGGCTTGGTCACCGGCTCGATGTGCGGCGCCGGCTGGGTCGTGGTGGGCACCGTGGCTTCCGGAGCCGCCGCCGGTGCCGGCGGTGGCGGCGGCGCTTGCGGTGCCGGAGAGATCGGCCGGCGATGCTCCACAGGGGGAGGTGGCGGCGCCGCGGCGATGGCGGTGTGGGCTTCGGGAGCCGCCTTCCCCTTATAGAAGAGGACGTCCATCATGTGGATGGCGTGCGGCACGTTGAGCTGGAGCGTGCTGAGGATCTTCGGCTTGCGGTCGCTCCGCACGTCGAGGTCGGCCTGGAAGGTCATGTAGCTGTCCTTGGAGACCTCCACGTGCCACTTTCCCTCGGCGAGGCCGCCGACCACCGCGCGTCCCTTGCTGTCCAGCGTCACCGGCGGCGGACCGTCGGCGGGCTCGATGCCGCGGCAGACGAGCTTCACCTCGCCGCCGGCCAACGGCCCGCGCTTCTGATCCTTCGCCTCGATCTCAATGGCAGCAGGACCCCGCCAGAGCTGGGCCTGCCCGGCGCCGGTCCCAAGGAGGCCGGCCAACAGGATGGTCGCGATCGTTGCAGTCCGCACGGTGCGTTCTCCTCCGGGGTCGGTTGACGCGCCTCATTCTAGCCCCGAGCAGGCCGGATCGGTGCAGACCGGCGCAAATCCGCGCGCCGGGTCTCGCAGATTTGCGTGACTCGCGGGCCCTCGCCCCCGCCCCTCTCCCGGGGATAGGGCGGGGGTGCCGCTGGCGCTGCGATGAAATTGAAGTGAAGGATCAGCACCGCCCTCCTCTCCGGCGAGACTCAGAATGGTGGAGCGAGTTTCCGTGGAGAGTCGGAAGCGCAACTCTTGCAATCGGTCGAGGTGTCCCCGAAGGGTCTGGATCAGATTACGCTTCTTGCCGTCCAGCAAAACCCCAGGGTTCCTGTGAAGGGAATCTTGAGGCTCTCCGCCACTCGGCGCGCCAAAGCATCGTCCAGAATCAAGGTCGTTCCGGGAGACTCCAAGGCGAGCATCAGAGCTTCCGTTTCTCCGGGTCCGAGGTCGCGAACGAGTGGCAAGGCGGGCGAGCTGCTTGGTCGGCGAACACCCAGTCCAAGGCGATCAGATCAGGAAGCTGAAGCCCCAAGCTCCTGCCGACCGCCAGCTCCGCTTCAACGGCTGGCGGAACCACGACGCGACCGGCCAAGGCTGGAAGAAGGTCTATGAGGCCAAGCTGAAAGAGGTACTGGAGAGGCGAGGTGTCACAGATGACCTCATGCAAGGCGCGTTTCCCTGCGGAGGTCTTCTTCGGTCAGGCGGAAGGTGTCGATCCCATAGTCGGCGAGACGGGAAAGGAAAACGACGCGCGGTACGCCGGCCAGGTGCGCGGCAGCCCCTGAGGAGAGCTGGCCGAGCTCGAAGAGCTTCATCGCCGCCGCCATCCGCAGCGCCGCCCCGGCATCCTGCTCGGAGAGCTTCAAGGCCAGCAGGCTTTCGTCCGGGATCTCCAAAGTGACCTGACTCATATCCCCGTCCTCCAAGCCTAGTTTAGGCCAGAATCGTCCCGGGACGGCTTCTATCTGACGGATACCTTCGGCCGGCGAGCCCTGGGCGGCCGGTCCCCGCCTCCGCCGAACCTGTAGACGTGACCGCAGTCGAGATGGACGAGATCACACCCGCGGCGGCAGGAGCGGACGTCGGCTCACCCCTCGCGGACGCCGGTTCTCCCGGTCTGAAACCGGCGGGTTCGGCGCCGAACCCGGCTCACCCACGACGCCACCGGCGGGTTCCGACACCAAACCCGGGACGCCCGCTCCGGCACCCGGAGGTTCGACCGTCTGACCGGCGGGTGGCACGACAAACCCGCGGGTGCCAACACAAGACCGGCCGCCGATCCCCCGCTCACGAAGCGTTCGGCCGGAGCGCTTCGCGGAGGGGGTGTCGTCTTGCGATACAATCGCCTCATGAGCCTCGCCGTCACCCTTCTCACTGCAGAGAATCTCCTGCAGATACCTCGCGATGACTGGCGCTACGAGCTCGTCGAAGGAGTGCTCCATCGCATGCCCCCGCCCGGCTTCGAACACGGTTCCTTCGCGGGTCAGCTCAGCGGCCTCCTTTTCACCCATGTCCGGCAGCACAAGCTCGGACGCGTCCTGGCGGCCGAAACCGGATTCCAGATCGCCTCCGATCCCGATACTGTGCTGGCCCCCGATGTGGCCTTCGTCACCCAGGAACGTCTGCTCCAAGCCAACTTCGACCGCCGAAAGTACTTCCCCGGCGCTCCGGACTTCCTCGTCGAAGTGCTCTCTCCCTCGGACAGCTACTCCGATGTCGAAAAGAAGGTCGCCGGCTGGCTCGCCGCGGGAGCACGGCTGGTCGTGCTGGCCGATCCCGCCAAAGAGCTTCTGTTCGTTCACCGGCCCGGGCAGCCGGTGCAGATCCTCTCGCGAGAAGACACCCTCGACGCCTCCGACGTCGTGGCCGGATGGAAGGTGCGGCTCGCGGAGGTCTTCGAGATCGGCTGACGGCGCTAGTACCCCGTCAACGCTCAAATGACAGTCTGCGTAGGGTGCGCTGTGCGCACCACAACCGTCCCTTGCGCGCACAGCGCACCCTACGACTCTGCGTTGACAGACGACTAGGTGGCTCCCCTCTCACGGCGCATACGGCCGGAGCGCCTCGCGGAGGGCGGCGGGGATGGGGGTGGGAATGGTGCGGCCCGTGGGATCGCCGGCGTCGCGCCGCATGCAGGCGATCTGCTGCTCGCCGCGGGCCACCAGCTCCTCGCCGCGCCAGTACTCGAAGAGCAGGGTGAGGCGGTTCTGCACCATCTCCCCCAGCCGCATCCGGAGGACGATGGCGTCGAAGGCCGCGAGCTCGGCCAGGTAGTCGCAGGAGCAACGGACGGTGGCGAGGACGAGGCCCTGGGACAGCTCGGCGAGCACTTCCGGCGCGTGCTCGCGCAGGAACATCTCCCGGCACCGGCCCTGCCAACGCAGATGGTTGACGTAGTAGACGTTCCCCACCAGGTTGGTCTCTTCGAAACCCACCAGGTGGTGGTGCTCATAGGCGCGCTGCATCATTCTCCAGCCGGCTCTCGCCGGGGGCATCCACCAGGATCGCGAGAGCGGCGGGTCCGTCGAGCTCCAGGACCGGGGTGAGGAGGGTGCCGACGCGGAGCCGGCCTGAGCGCAGCAGGACCCAGCCGTCTGCGTTACCCCCTTCGAGCAATTCTTCGAGCAACAGGGGCGCGCCGTGCGGTGCTCCTGCCTTGGCGAGGCTCTCGGCGGCCGTCCAGACCCGGGTGGCTGCCGCGCTCGGGGTCTCGCCGCGCTCCAGGACGAGGCGCTCGGCGAGGCGGAAGCGTTCCTCGCCCAGGAGACCGCGCCAGGTCTCGGCGGAGCGCTCCGCGACCGCTTCCAGGTCGCAGCTCACCGTGCCCTCCCGGGTGACGGCGAGGACGAGACCGCCGGCATGCGAGACCGAGACCTGCCGCCGGCTTTTTTGGTGGCCGTGGCGGCTCTCGATTTCCCGCCTGCCGTCCGGCCGGTGGCGCGGCGCTGCGGCACCGGTCCCCTGGAGGAGCCGGGAGAGGACGGGCGCGCTGTCGCCGCCGCGCTCCAGGGCGACCCGCACGCCGGAGCCGGGCAGGATCTCATCAAGGCGCCTTTCCACGTAAGGGCCGAGGAGGGCGGCGTTCCAGACCTCCGGCAGATGGGGACGGTCGACGATGCGCAGCCGCAACCCCTCCCAGCGCTCGCGCGGCGTCCCGTCGGCCGCCCGGATCTCCAGGTCGTAGACCAGCTCGTCACCGTGACGGCAACGTTCGCGGGCGGCGAAGACCAGGGGAGCATCGTGGGCGAGCCGCCCGCTGATCACGCGGTCGACCCCGACGGGCAGCACGGTGGCGTGCGGGATGCACGCCTGGATGCCATGGATCGCGGCGTCGCGGGCGCCGGGGTCGCCGAGCAGCAGCTCGGCCGGCAGCCAGCGCCCGAACCAGGGGGAGAGGCCGTCGGGCGAAATCTCCGCCAGGCACTCGGTGGCGCACAGCCGGCGATAGGCGTGCAGCCGGCGGAACCGGCCGCCATGGAAGAGGATGCCGCCGTAGAGATCGCGGGCCGGATCGAGGGCGAGAGAGTGGGAGAGGGGGAAATCGAGACGTTGAGAGGGTGGTGGCGTGCCGTAGCGGCAGACGGCGCGGAAGTGGTCGGACTGGAAACCGGTGGAGCTGTCGCGGAGGGTCAGCTCGACGGTCGCCGGCCGCCCGGGATCGCGGGTATCTCGGGTATCTCGGACGAGGGCGGCCACCCGCACCGTGGTGGAGCGGCCCGGGGCCACGGCCACCGGCCGGCGCAGCTCGACGTTTTCGAAGACGGGCAGCTCGCCGATGCCGGTCACCAGCCGCGCCGCCTGGGCCATCGCCTCCAGGCCGAGGACGGCGGCGAAGAGGGGCTCGCCGCGGAAGACGTGGTCGGCGAGATAGGGATCGGTGTCGGCGGAGATCTCGGTGTCCACCACCAGCTCGACGCCGGGATAGAAGACCCGCGGCTTTTCGAGGAAGCGGAGGAGGGGGACCTCCGGGCGCTCGATCTCCAGGGTCGGCGGCTCGCCGAAGCGGCCGGTGACCACGACGGAGGAGACGTCCAGGCGCCGCGCCAGGAGAGCGCGCAGGGCGGCGAGGCCGGCGTCCGGCGGAATCGGGGAGATCCCCTGGCGGATCAGGCTCTCCAGGGTGCCCAGCCTCTCCCCCATGCCGACGCCGGACCACACCGACCACTGGAGGGTGAGGCAGCGGCAGGCCGGGTGCGCGCGGCCGAAACGCGCGGCGCGGAGGGCCATCAGCTCGTTGGCGGCGGCGTAGTCGGCCTCCCCGCGGAGCCCCGTGCAGGCGATGATCGAGCCGAAGGTCACCAGGAGCCGCAGCCGGTCCGCGTCCACCGCCTGGAGCACGTTGTCGAGACCGCGGACCTTGGGAGCGAGGGTGCGCCAGAAGGCTGTTTCGTCGAGGGCGCCGAGGAGGCATGGCGTGTTGGTGCCGGCGCCGTGGAGGACGGCGGTGACCGGACCGCGGACGGCGGCGATCCGTTCCACCGCGGCGCGGACGGCGGCGCCATCGGTGACGTCGGCGGCGAGGTAGAGCGGGTCGGCCCCGGCGGCGCGCATGCGGTCGAGGTTGGCGGCGAGCTCGGCGTCGTTCTCCGGCGCCGATCGGCCGAGGAGAGCGAGGCGCGCACCCGTCACCCGGGCGAGGTCGAGGGCGCACTCGGCCGCGATCCCCTTGCCGCCGCCGGTGACCAGAAGGACGTCCTGGGGACCGAGAGGCAGGGATAACGGATCATCCGGCAGATCCGGAGGCAGCAGACGCAGCACGGGCACCCGCCGGACGCCGGACGCGTCGTACACGGCTTCGCCATAGCCCCCCCGGGAGGCGCGGATCTCCGCGAGCACCCGGGCCGCCGCGTCCGGCAGAGCGAAGGGAAGGTCGACAATGCGGACCGTCCACTGTGGCAGCTCGAGGTGGAGGGTGCGGGCGAAGCCGCCGCCCCCGCCGCCGTGCTGCACGACGGCGAAGCAGCCGGGCCGCGGAGCGGCGAGGACGGCCCGGGCTGCCCGGAGGAGCAGGGCGGCGTGCTCCTCGCCGCCGTCTCCGACAACATCGTGCTCCGGAAGACAGACGAGAACGCCGTCTCCGGGCAGGGCGGCCAGCTCAGCTTCGAGGCCGGCGCGATCGGCACAGAAGGGATGGTCCGGCGGCGCGACGACCGTCCAGCCCGCCATCGCGGCGGCGGCTTCTGCCGGGTGCCGCGGCAGGTCGCGGCGGACCAGCTCGACGGTGAAGGGGCGCACCCAGGTGTCGACTCCGGGCGGCGCCGCGGCCGGCTCTGCGGACTCCCCCGCCGGCGCGAGCCGCGCCTGGTCCTCCAGGGCCGCGGCCACCTGGGCGACGGTCGCCTGGGCGAAGTCGGTGGGCGAAGCGGGCGGACGCAAGCCGAGACGGCGGGCGGCTTCGCCCACAAGCTGGCCCACGGAGATGGAGCTCAGGTGCAGATCGGAGAGGAGACGGCTGTCCCCCCGCACCGCGATGGCTGGCAGCTCGGCCCGCTCGGCGACCAGGCGGCGGACGACGTCGAGGGCGGAGAGGCCGTCCGCCACCACCGGCTTCAAAGTAGGGGAGGGGCTTGCCACCTCCCGTGTGGGCGGAGGATTCGCAGGTGAAAAAATCGGTGCCGATTCGCACGGATTGGCCAGGAAGCGCAGCGGCCGGTCGAGGTCGAAGGGCCGGGTGAAGCGCCCGCTGAACAGGCCCGCGGTGTCGAGGGGCGCGCCGAGCACGAAGGCGGCGCCGGCCACCGCGAGCAGGCCGGCGAGAGACGGTCCGCCGCTGTCGAGAGCGAGGATCGGCCGATCCGGCAGCGTCTCGGCGGCGAGGTCGGTGAGAGCATGGCCGGGGCCGACCTCGATCCACAGGTCGACGTGATCCCGGACCGCGTGGAGAGCCGCGGTGAAACGCACCGGCTCGGTCACCTGGCGGATCAGGATCTGGCGCAGGTCCGATCCGGAAACGGCGTCGAGCAGCTCCCCGGTGACGGTCGAGGCCACGGTTGGACCCTCACCCCCCTGGCCCCCCTCTCCCATCCTCCCCCCCAACCCCCGGGAGAGGGGGGAACGGGCTGGCAAGCCTCTGTCGACGGAGTGGGCGGTGGCGCCCCTCTCCCGGGGGTTGGGGGGGAGGATGGGAGAGGGGTCGGGGGTGAGGGCCCCGCGGCGGCTTTCGAGACACCCTCCGAGAGGCAATGCTTCGAGGGCCTCCGCCAGCCGGGGCGCCGCCGCGGCGACGCACGGCGAGTGGAAGGCGTGCGATACCCGCAGGCGCGTGGTGGCAAGACCGCGGGCTGTGGCTCGCGCGAGGACAGTTTCGACCGCCGCGGCGTCGCCCGAGACCACCGTGCGCTCGGGGGCGTTGTACGCCGCGATGACCACCCCGGGCACACCAGCGATGACTTCCTCGACGATCCGAGCCGAGGCGCCGAGGCTCGCCATCGCTCCCGATTGATTTCCCAATCCTTCTCCATCCGTCTCCGCCATGGCCCGGCCACGGACGGCGGCGAGCCGCAGGGCGGTTTCCCCGTCCATGGCGCCGGCCCAGGCGAGGGCCGTGATCTCCCCCAGGCTGTGCCCGACGGCGACGACGCCGCGGAGGCCGAGCCGTTCCAGGATCGCCAGGCCCGCCAGGGAGTGGGCGACGATCGCCGGCTGCGCAGCCGCGGTGTCCAGCGGGTCGGCACCGGCCGGCAGCTCCGCCGTCGCGTAGAGCGCGCCGAGGCTCTCGAAGCGCCGGGCGAGGGCGCCTCCGGGCAGTCCGGAGGCGGGGAGATGAACGGGCGAGCCCTGGCCGGGGAAGAGGAAGCCGAGACGCGGCGGGCGGCCATCCGGCGCGGCAGCCGCCAGGAAGACACCGTGCCGGGGCTCGATCCGCGCTCTCCCTGCGGTCTCCCCCGCCGTCTCCAGCCAATCGAGGAGCCGCTCACAGCGCGCCGCCAGCTCCCGCGCCGTTCCCGCGGTGATCGCCGCCCGCGCCGCCCGCGCCGGTCCCGTCCCCAGCCTCTCGTGCAACGCGGCAGCCAGGTCGGCGAGCTCCGAGCGCGACAGCCGCGGGGCGAGAGCGGCGAGGCGTTCGACCTCGGCGGTGAGGGTGGAGCGGTCGGGAGCGGCGAACAGGAACAGCTCGGCGTCCTGGGCCGAGGAGAGGAGCATCCGCTCCCGCGGCGCCAAGGCCTGCCGCGGCGCGCCGGTCTCCCCTTCGAGAACGGTCCCTTCAAGAACGACGTGGGCGTTGATCCCACCGAACCCCATGGCGCTCACCCCGGCGCGGAGCGCCCGCCCGGCGGGCCACGCCTCGCCGCGCGCGAGGACCCGCAGCGGCGCGCCGCGCAGAGCGGGGTGCGGCTCCTCGCAGCCGGTGGTCGGAGGGAGGACGCGGTGGTGCACGGCGAGCGCGGCCTTGATCAGCCCGGCCACTCCGGCCGCCGCCTTCGTATGGCCGATGTTCGCCTTGATCGAGCCCACGGACGCCGGTGGATCAGAAACCGGTCCGGTTTCCGATCCAGACGCGCGCACCGCCTCCGCCAGGGCTTGCAGCTCCGCCGCGTCGCCGACCGCGGTGCCGGTGCCGTGCCCCTCGAAATAGCCCACCGTCTCGATGCCGAAGCCGGCGCGCCGGTAGGCGCGGGCGAGGGCGATCTTCTGCCCCGCGGGCTCCGGCCGGCTGATGCCGCCGTGGCCGTCCGACGAGATCCCCCAGCCGCGGATCACGGCGTAGATCCGGCAGCCCTGGCGCAGCGCGTCCTCCTCCCGCATCAGCACCACGAAGCCGCACCCCTCTCCGGGGATGAATCCGGCCGAGCGGGCGTCGTAGATGCGCATCTCGTCCGGAGCCAGGGCGCCGGTGCGCGCGAAGCCCACCAGCTCGAAGGGATCGAGGGAGAGGTCCACGCCGCCGGCCAGCGCCGCGTCGAGGTCGCCCGCCGCGAGGCCTGTGCAGGCGTTGGCCACGGCGAGGAGCGACGAGGCGCAGGCGCCGTCGAGTGTGTAGCCGCCGCCGTGCAGGTCGAAGTGGTTGCAGATGCGGCCGGCGATCGTATTGGAGAGCCCGCCGGCCAGCGACTCCTCGGTGGGCGGCGGGAAGGGGGCCTTGTACTCCGTCTCCAGGCGGGCGAGGAAGGCGCCGGTCCGCTCGCCGTCCCATCCCCCTTCGCCAAAAAGACCGCCAAGCGCCGCGGCGAGCACCCGCCGCACGTAGGGCCAGCGCAGGCGCAGCAGGTTGGCGCGCGAAAACTCACCGGTCAGCGAGTTGCCGAGGAGAACGCCGGTCGCGTCGCGGGGGAGCCCCTCCGCGGCGGGAAAGCCGGCGTCGGCGAGAGCCTGGTCCGCCACCTCGAGGGCCAGCCAGTGCGCCAGGTCGGTGGACCGGAACGTGCTCCCCGCCACCCGGAAGCGCACCCGGTCGAACTCCCAGCCTTCGAGGACGGCCGCCTCGGCGGCGTACAGACCGTCCGGATCGGTCGCGTCCGCCGTCAGGTAGTCCTCGATCCGCAGCCGCTCCGGCGGGATGCGGCGGAACTCCCGCCGCCCGGCGAGAACGTTCTCCCACAGCTCGGCCGGAGACCGGGCGCCCGCATACCGGCAGGCCATTCCGACGACGGCGATCCCCTGGCGCATTCCGTCTCCGCCGCTCCTCACGCGCCGGTGCGCTCGATGAGAGCGGGGGCGGGGACCTCGATCCGTGCCGGCCGGGCGGCCCAGGCCCGCGACCAGAGCAGCGCGCACACCGCGCTCAGGGCGAAGAACAGGCCGAAGACGATGTGCAGGGCCATCAGCGTTCCGTAGGCCGCGGCCACCGCGGCGCCGAACGCCACCTGGCCGCGCGCCGTCACCGGCGTCGTCGCCGGATCGGTCACCATGTAGAAGGTGAAGAGGACGAACGCCACGCCGGTCATCGGGTTGAGCGAGGGCCAGAACAGGTTGCCGAGCACGAAATGGCGGACCGCCGCCTGCAGCACGAAGGCAGAGAGCCAGGCGAGGATCAGCGGCATCCGCCGGGTGAGCTTGGCGTTCAGGAAGCTGCCGGTGCAGACGATGGCCGCCGGCAGCAGCCAGGAGGCGGCGGTCGACAGGTTCTCGGTGAACATGTACGGCTGGGCGATTCCCACCCAGGGGAAGGCGAGGAGGGTCGCGGTGATGCCCAGGTTCGACGGATTGAACACGTGCCGGCTGTGTCCTGCGCTCCCCACCGCCACCCGGAAGAGGTACTTCGAGCCGATCGCCGTCACCGCCGCGAAGGCGATCGGCAGCAGCCGGTCGTTGGCATAGAGCAGCATGGCGACCGCGAGACCGCTGATGTGGGCCGAGAGCAGGAAGTCGATGAACGCCCTGCCGCCGCCCAGGAAGCGCGGCCGGCGTCCGGCACGCCACGCATCGAGGAGCTCCAGCGCGATCTCGGTGCTGTAGGCCGCCAGCAGGGAGACGAGGGGCGTCGCCCAGGCCTGCTCGAAGCCGAGCACGAAGTGACCCAGCAGGTTGAGGGCCGTGATGGCGATGGCGAACCGCCGTAGAGCCGTCAGGCGGACGTCTTTCATCGCGGCTCCCCTTTCTCCCCAAGAACGATGCGGTGCCACCCCGGCGCGAGGCGCAGGGTCTCCGCCCGTACCCGCCCCTCGCCGTCGCGCCAGCGCAGATCGACCGAGAGCGGCGTCCCCTTGTCGAGCGCACCCAGGCCGAAGTGGAGCATCGGCGCCCGCTTGCCCGAGTGGCCGCTGCCGCCGTCCACCTGCGCGACCAGCCGGCGGCCGTCGGGCAGCCGCACGGCCGCCACGGCCCCGACCGCCGGGCGGGAGAGCCCCGTTGTCCCAGCGATGGTCGGACCGGCCGGCAGGCGCAGATCCAGCTCCAGGGCGGCGCCGGTGCGCCGGGAGGTGTTGTGGTAGAAGTACGAAGCGTCCCACTGGTTGGCCACCGCGAAGTCGAGCCGGCCGTCGCCGTCCACGTCGGCGATGGCGATGCCGCGGCTCACATGGCTGTCTCCCAGGCCGGGCACGTCGTGCGCGAGGTCGAAGTAGCGGCCGCTCGCGGCGCGCACGAAGAACGGGTTCCACAGGTGGCCCGACAGGTCGTCGCCGGGCGTGAAGTGCGGCCAGGCGGCGGGGCTGATCATGTTGCCGTCGTTGCCCATCGCCAGCTCGTGCAGCTCGGGCCAGCGGTTCTTCTCGCCGCGCACGAAGCCCACGGCCTGCATCGCCTCGGGGACGCCGTCGTTGTCGAAGTCGGCGAGCCGCGCGTCCCAGCTCCAGCCGCTGCGCGACAGGCCGAGGTCCTCGCTGCGGTCCTCGTAGGGGGCGACGTGGTCGCGCATCTGCCTGGAGACGCGGGACGCCGGGCCGTTGCTCACCCACACGAAGTGGCTCTCCTCCAGGGCGTAGTTCTGCGCGATGTTGCTCACGTAGATGTCGGGGACGCCGTCGCCGTTCAGATCGGCGAAGTCGACGCCCATCCCCTTGAACGAGTCGTGCCCGAGCACCTTCGAGGCCGGCGTGGTGAAGCCGCGGCGCCCTTCGAGGACGGCGAACTTCGGGTGCCCCGGCGTCGACAGGTTGTGCAGCAGCCGGTCGTTGCCGAAGTCGTTGCCGAAATAGATCTCCGGCAGCAGGTCGCCGTCGAGGTCGGCGGCGCCCACGGCCAGGGTCCAGGAGAAGGTGGTCTGGGGATCGAAGGCGTCCTTGACGTCGGTGAAGGCGACTCCTGGGCTGCCGGACACCCCGCCGGGCGCCGGAGCCTTCCAGAGCAGGAGGCGGTTCGTGCCGCCGTTCTCCGAGCGGGACATGGAACGGTGCATGTGCTCGCCGCCGCCGCCGTTCGCGTCGAGGATGCGGGCGCCATCGGGAAAGTAGTTGCCGACGATCAGGTCGAGATGGCCGTCGCCGTCCACGTCGGCGCTGGTGAGCGCGTTGGTGTACCAGCGCTCGGCGGGGTCCGCGACGTCCACCGCGCGGAAGGCCGCGGCGCTCAGAGCGGTGGTCTCCTCGGGCGGCTGGCGCAGGAAGATCACCGGCGGGCGGCCCCAGTAGTAGACCAGCACGTCGGTCAGCCCGTCCTCGTTGAAGTCGCCGGGCAGGCAGCCCATCGGCGCCATCACGGCGCGGTCGAAGCGCCCCGGGCCGGGATCGAGGGCGAAGGGTGCATAGCGGTCGCCGGTCCCCGGCACGGGCGCCACGAAGACCAGGTCGACGCGCGTGTCCACGTGGCACTCGTCGTTGGGCAGGCCGTCGCCGTCGATGTCGGCGAGGGCCACGCCGGCGCCGACGCTGGAGATCCAGGAAGCGATCGAACGCAAGCTCGGGTGGACCGGGCGCACGGTACGCCGCTCCGGTCCGCTCCCCGAAGGAAGCTCGGCGAGGGCCGCGCGGTCGAAGGAGAAACGGCTGGCGAGGGATTGGCGCTCACCCGCCGGCAGGGTCGGCTGCCGAGCGAAACCATAGAACGCAAAGATGATCAGCAGGGCTGCGAGGCGCACGGCGTGACGGCGAACAAAGCCGGGCTGCTCGGTCATGTGTCCAACCTCCTTCAAAATCTCTCCTGAATGCGCCGGCGCCAGACCTCGAATGCCGGCACCTCCGCCGCCGGCGGGACCACCGGCAGATCCCGCTCCGCCTCGATGCAGACCGCCGCCGCGTTCTCCAGGCTCATGCCGCACAGCACCTGGCAGGCGAGCTCGGTGTCGGCGGTGTCGGCGGCATCGGCGGCATCGGCGGCATCGGCCGTCGGATTGCCGGCCCGCCGGCGCGCCGCGGCGGCGAAGGCGGCGCCCTGGGCCAGCTCGCGCTGCCACGGCGCGGCGGCACGGCGCAACGTCTCAAGACCGTCCCGCCCGCGTCCGCCGGCGTAGGCGCAGGCCAGCCCCACCCCGCTCCACAGGTCCGGCCGCCGCGCCGCCGGGAAGGCGCCGATCGCCGCCGCGATCCGCTCCGGGTGCGCTCCTTCCACGAACCACAGACTGCGGCCGAGCCCCTGGTCGAAGGCGCGGCGCGCATAGCCTTTCACCTTCCGCGGGATCTCCTGTCCGGCCACCGAGCGCGCGGCATGGAAGAAACCCTCGTGGAAACCGTAGCCGTCGACCGCCAGCCAGCCGAGGAGCGGATCGAGCCGCCGCAGGAGAGCGGACACCGGGAGCGGCAACCGCGCGAGAGTCCATCCGGCACCGACGTGGATGATGTAGACGTGCGCGTCGCCCGGCCCGGCGAGGAGGGCGGGCAGGCGGGTCGGCTGAAACGTGACGACGTCGAGGATCGTCAGAGCCATGGCGGCGCCCTCATAGGCCCAGCCGCGGGCCGCGGGCTGCTCCGCGTCGAGCCGCCCGGCCAGCTCAGGGAGGGCGGATTCGAGGGCGGCGTGATAGCCGCGCACGAAGCACTGCGCCACTCCTTCCAGACGGTCGCGGACCTCCGGCTCGTCGCAGCGGAAGCCGCGGACGGCAAACGAGGTGTCGCGCGGATCGATGGCCAGCAACCGGCGTACGAGCGTTCGGAGCGGAGATCGGCGGGTTTCTCGTGCAGGAGCCTCCAGCCGCTCGAGCGAATTCTCCCTAAGCATCCAGCCCCCCACTTAACGTAGTGCTCGCCGGCCGTCCAAGCGAGCCGGGGGTCCGGGTCCCCGGCGCCTCTCGCCGCCCGGGCCCTCACCCCCGTCCCCCAGACGCTTAGCTTGAGGTCCGTGGCCTCCGCCACCCAGGGTTAAAACCCTGGGCTACGGGCCTGCGCCCACAAGGGGCGCCACCCCCTGCCCACCGGGTGGGTGGTGGTGTCGCCCGGAGGGCGAAGGCACGTAGCCCGGGGTTTTAACCCCGGGTGGGGTGGACGCCGACGGTATCCAGGAACCCGGTCAAGGGTTCACAGCCCGCTTGATCTCCTCACAGATCTGGACCCAGGCCTCGTCGCGCTCCGCCCTCTTCATACCTGCCAAGGGCCTGTCCGGATTCGAAACGGCCTGATCGTCCTTGAGGGATGTTTCTTTGTAGCTCGACGCCCGAAGCGGAATCCACAGGATCGTGACGCCTCCGGCCTCGGCCTCTTGAAGCAGCGGTCCCAGCTCCTGGTCGTGGATGAAATCCGAAGCGAGGAAATCCGGGCTGACCAGCAGAACCGCAACGCTGGTTTTTGAGAGCGCCGTCTGAATCTCCTGGAACCACTTCGCTCCCGAAGCGATCTGCCGGTCCGACCAGGCCGAGACGGTGCCAGAGCGCATGTATGGCTTCAGATGTTTGAGAAGCGCCTTCATGTACGTTTCGTCGTCGTGGCTGTAGCTGATGAAGACCTGATCGCGCAAAGAATTCTCCTGCCCGGCGGGTGGTGGCGCTGCCTTTGGCTCTTTTCCTTCAGTAGGGGAGGGGCTTGCCCCCTCCCGTGTGGGCGGAGGACTCGGAGGAGAAGACGGAATCGTTCCGCCCGCCCGGGAGGGGGCAAGCCCCTCCCCTACTTTGGGGTTTACGCCTATCCGAGGTAGGAGGCTGAGGTCCCACCCCTTCGCCGCCGCCTCCGCATCCGCCAACTCCTCCACCCGCCGTCCATACCCATGCTTCTCAATCAACCGCCGCGCCTCCGCCAGCGCCGCCCGGTCGCGAAACAGCCGCGCGCGGGTAAGCAGAACATCCGCCTGAAACAGCGGCATCGGCCCCCGCTCGGCAATCTCCCACGCCTCCTCCAGATCCGCCCGCCCACCCGCTTCGTCTCCCGAAACGCAACACAGCCAGGCGCGGGTCAGCAGGCCAAGGGGGAAGTAGATCATGTCGCCGGACGCGCGAAGACCATCGACGGCGGCGTTGATGTGCTGGTGGGCGGGGGGAGGGATGGGGAGTGCGAAGTCGGCCTTGTACAACATGGCGCGGGCCAGGGTGAGGTGGTTCAAGGCGATGTCGAGGAGTCTGCGCGAGCCGTTCAACACGATCCGCAGAGCCTCCTCAGCCCGTTCACCGACCGCCGCGCAATCTGCAATAACCGCCGCGAGCGTTTCGCCAGCCCCGGCCTCGCCGAGGAGCCAACGTTGCCACGCCGCGCGTTCCGCCTCGGCCAGCAGGAGATCGCAATACTGGAAGCCTTGCAGCGAGTAGAGCCGGGGATACTCCGGCTGCCACGCGGCCTGCCGGGCCTCCGCGTCCTCGAACAGATCCCGCGCCTCGGCGCACCGGCCCGCCTGATGCAGGGCGTCGGCCTGCGTCGTGCGATCGGCGATCTGCTCAAACGCATCCTCAATTCGATTGGCATACGTCACCGCCTGCTCACCGGCGGCCACCGCCGCAGCGATCTCACCCCGCGTGAGCTCGAGCTCGCTCAGATTGCTGGCGCCGATGGCGGCCTGCTTCCAGTTTTCGGACCGGACCAACATCGCCAGCCCCGCCCGCATCGGCTCGGCCGCCTCGGTCAGCCGGCCCAGGGCTCGCAGGCGGAAGGCCGCCAGGTTGAGCAGCCACGCCTGGTCGGCGGGCGCAAGGCTCGGCGCGAGGGTGGTCCACGGTGCCGTGAAAAAACACGCCACCGCCCCCAGGTCCGCACCGATCGCGCCGAGCTTCTTCGTGCTGTAGAAGCCGTCGTTTCCTGTGCCCCGCAGGATGCGGTCGCGATAAACCTCGACACACGCCTGCTCGTGCAGCCCGGCCAGGCAGCCGTGGGCCACGGCCTGGTAGAGCGGCTGCAAGCCGGGGAGGGTGGCCGGCCGGTGCTCGGTGGTGGCGCAGAGAACCTCGAACAGCCGCCGGTGTCCGGCCTGCCAGGCGGCGGGGAGTTGCGTCCGCACCTGCTCGGCGAAGCACTCGCGCAGGAGCGGGTGGGCGTCGAGAGGAGGCGCCGGACCGGCGGGGACGTCGATCAGGCGCAGGTCGCTCAGCCGACGCAAGACGCGGCGCCGGGCGGCCTCGGAGAGATTGCGCAGCGGCGCGGTGAGGGCGTTCAGGCTCTTGCGGTCGAAAAGCCGGCGAAGGATGCCGCGTGTCTCAGTCACGTCGCGCAGCGCGGCCAGCAGCGCCTCCTCGGCCGGGCGGTCGAAAAAGCCGAGCAGGCGCAGCACGGCGACTTCCGGGCTGGAGTCTCCGAGGTGGCGCACGTAGGCCGCGAAGAGGTGGCGCGCGTGGTGGCCGTGCTCGGCGTCCTCCTGGAGCAGCGGAATCTCCGTGCGCCGCCGGATCTCGTGATCGGGAGTGGCGTCGCGCAGGTAGGTGCCGAGGAGCATCAGGGTGTAGGCGTGGCCGCGCAGCTCCTGCGACGCCTGCCGCAGCTCCTTCTCCGGACCCGCGACCTCCAACTGCCGCAACAGCTCCGCTCCGGCCTCCGGGTCCAGACGTTCCAGCGGCAGTTGGACGGCGACCCGGCCGGCCTTGTTCTCCAGCTCCACCACCGGCTGGCGCGAGGTGACGAGGCACAAGCCGCGCGGCGGATCCTCGCCCACCCACCCGGCGGCCAGGGCGAGCAGCAGAGCCAGCAAGGCGGGATCTTTCAGCCGGCCCTGGTCGAACGCGGGCGGATGCTGCAGCGGCTCGATGCCGTCGAGCACCAGCAAGCCGCGCTGCTCGCCCACCAGCCGGGCCAGCGTGCGGCCTTTCTCATTCGGGTCGGTGAGCGGCGGGCCGGCATGGCCGAAATGCGCCAGCGCCGTCTCGAAGAAGATCTCGGACGACGCATTGCGGCGTTCATCGCTCCCCTGGCTGTAGAAGGAATGGACGAACACCTGCCCCGCTCCGCGCCAGCCGTCGTCGCGCAGATCGGTCAACCATTTGGCCACCACCCGCGTCTTGCCCGCGCCGCCCTGGGCATGGAGCACGAAGACGCGCACCCCGTCGCCCCAGGCTTGATCGAGCAGCTTGAGCTCCGCTTGCCGCCCGGCGAACCCGGTACCGTAGGTGCGCAGGACCTCGAGGCCGTGGGGAGATATGGGAGCGAGCATGCGATGGGGTTGATTATAAAGCGCCGTTGGGAAACTCCCGCGGCCCGGGACGTCCCCGCCTTCACCCTCCGTAAAAGCCGCAGCGCCCGGCTGGGGACCCGCGGGTTGCACGCCGGGACCGGCGGGTTTTGTGTTGTGACCCGCGGGTTTGTGTTGCAACCCGCCGGTTTGTGTTGCAACCCCGCGGGTCACACCATCGCACCGCCGGGTTGCGGAGCGGGCGTTCCCGGGTATCGTACCGGGCGCCGCGGGTTCCGAACCGGGCGAGCCGGGTTTCCCGCTGAACCCGCCGGTTTCTCTCCGGGTGAGCCGGCGCCCGGGGCGGGTGGCTCGGGTTGCGTGGCGGGCTCGCTTGGACGGCCGGCGGGCACTACGTCTAGTGGGGGGCTGTGACGTGGAGGCCAGGATGGACGCAAAGCCGGCAACCGAGCAGATCGTGAGTTGGATGCGCGCGCATCTCGACCAGGAGATCTCCATGGAAGAGATGGCGGAGAAGGCGGGGGTGAGCCCGTTCCACTTCCTCCGCACCTTCCGCCGCTGGACCGGGGTGACTCCCGCCCTCTTCCTGAGCGCGCTCCGCCTGGAGGAGGCCAAGCGCCTCCTCCTCACCACGGACCGCAGCGTCACCGACATCTGCTTCGACGTCGGCTACAACAGCCTCGGCACGTTCACCACCCGCTTCACGCAGCTCGTCGGCCTCTCGCCGGCCCGCCTGCGCCGCCTCGGCTCGGGTTTCCGTCTGGAAGCGCTCACCCTGGAGGTGGAGCGCCTGTCGGCCGGCACCGCGATAACCGGCGGGATCGGCACGACCGCCATCCTCGGCACACTGGCCGCCGGCGAGCCGCCTCCGGGTCTGATCTTCGTCGGCTTGTTCCACCACGCGCTGCCGCAGCAGAGGCCCCTCGCCTGCACTCTCCTCACCGCTCCCGGCCCTTTCCGGCTGAACGCGCCGAAACCGGGCCGCTATCATCTCTTCGCGGCCTGCTTCGCGCACACTTCCGAGCCGCTCGACTTCCTCCTCTCCAGCCGGTCCGTCCGGCAGGTGGCGGCGAGCGGTCCTGTGTATGTACGGACGGGAGACAGCTCCGCCGGACCCGTCGAGCTCCGGCTGCGTTCCCTGGGCCCCCTCGATCCGCCGCTCCTGGTGGCCCTGCCTCTCCTGGTGGCCGAGCGCCACGCCCGGACCACGCTGCGGGAGCCGGAAGAGGTCATCCGGCGCGTCTCGGCAGGATGACGCCGGGAGACGGCGCGGGATAGCTCTGGTTCGAGCCCGCGATGCGGATCCCCTCTCTCCACGTTCTCTCCAGCCTCTCCCGGCTCGCCGGGTTTTCTCTGCGCCGGCCGGCCGCCGTGCTCGCCCTGGTTGCGCTGCTCACCGGCGCCGCGGCGGCCGGGCTCTTCCGTCTGGAGCTGAAGACCGACGGCTCGACGCTCTATCCGACCGGCGATCCGGTGGTGGCGCGGACGGTCGCCGACAACCGGCGGTTCCGCGAGACCGACCAGGTGATCCTCCTGGTCTCGACGCGGCC